>JAODBH010000101.1 GCA_025463865.1 Actinomycetes bacterium
CTTGCCGTCGACGGTTGCGACCGCGACGCCCCAGCCACCGCGCGCGCTGAGGCGCTCGAGCGTGACGTCGAGCTGCAACGTGTCGCCCGGTACGACGAGCCGGCGGAAACGCACCTCCTCGACTCCACCGAACAACGGGAGCTTTCCCGCATAGCGCGGGTCCGCGAGCAACGCGATCGCACCGGCCTGCGCGAGCGCCTCGAGCTGCAACACACCCGGGAACACCGGGTTCCCGGGGAAGTGTCCGGCCAGGAACGCCTCGTCGCCGCGCACGTGATACCGACCGGTAACCGATACGCCCGCCTCACACGCGTCGACGGAATCGACGAAACGGAACGGTGGCCGGTGTGGGAGCAGTGCGACGAGGGCATCGGAATCGTCGGAGGTCATGTCATACGCACGTTACCTGCGGTTCTCATGGGGAGACTTTCCGCATGTAACCCTTCATGGACGCGCCTGGTCCGATCTGTTCCCGCCAACGAACGAGGATCCGTGAGCACCGCGCACGCCGCCATCGTCTTTCCAGGACAGGGGACGCAGTCACCCGGAATGGGCGCGCCCTGGCGCGACCACCCGGCGTGGAAGATCGTCGACCAGGCCGAAGGCGCGATGGGCGAGCCGCTTGCGCACCTGCTCCTCGACGCGGACGCCGACGAGCTCGGCCGTACGCGCAACTCGCAGCTGTCGGTCCTGCTCACCTCGCTCGTCGCGTGGGAGGCCCTCCGCCCCCTCGTCGACGCACCGGTCGCGTTCGGCGGCCACTCGCTCGGACAGGTGACGGCCCTCATCGCGAGCGGCGCACTCCCCCTCGAGGACGGCGTGCGGTTCGCCGCCCGCCGGGCCGAGCTCACCCAGGAGTGTGCCGACGCCACCCCCGGCCGGATGGTCGCCCTGCTCGGTGCCACGCTCGAGCAGGCCGAGGCGGCATGCGCCGCCGCACCGGATGCGTGCTGGATCGCCAACGACAACTCCGACGGCCAGGTCGTCATCGCCGGAACCCCCGACGGCGTCGAGCTCGCGAGTGCCCGGGCCAAGGAGCTGGGCGTGAAGCGGGCCACCCCCCTGAAGGTCGGTGGCGCGTTCCACACCCCACTGATGCAGCCCGCGGCCGACGGCCTCGCCGAGGTCCTCGCGTCGGTCGAATTCAGCGTGCCCGTCGCTCCGGTGGTCGCCAACGACGACGCGACGCTCCACGCCGGTGCCGACGGCTGGCGCGAACGCAGCGCCCGTCATGTGGCGGTGCCCGTGCGCTGGCGCCCCTGCATGCTCACGCTCGCATCCCTCGCGCCCTCCACCTTCGTAGAGGTCGGGAACGGGTCGATGCTCGCCGGCCTCGGCAAGCGCACCGTGCCCGACATCGGGTTCCGCAACGTCGCTGTCCCATCCGATCTCGAATCCCTGACCCGGGAGGACTGAATGCCCCTTCGCATGCCACTTCACGAAGGCGAGAAGATCCTGGTGATGGAGCGGGTCATCGTCGCCCCGCGCGTCGGTACGTTCCGGCCCCTCCCCGAGGTCAACGGCGTCGGGGTGCCGGTCGAGAAGGGCCAGCTCATCGGCACCGTCGAGGGCCCCGGCTCCTCCACCCCGGTGTGCAGTCCCTTCCGGGGTGAGCTGATGGGCATGCTCGCCCATGAAGGTGAACGGCTACGCGAGGGGCAACCCGTCGCCTGGCTGCGCGTCTCCTGACCCGTGCGGTCCGCGATCACCGGCTGGGGCCGTTCACTTCCCGACGCCATCATTCCCAACTCGTACTTCGAGGCGATCGGCCTCGAGACCACCGACGCCTGGATCTCCGAGCGCACCGGGATCCGTGAGCGACGCGTCGCCGTCGCGGGCGAGACGACCGCCACGCTCGCCGAGGCCGCCGCCACCGACGCGATCAAGTCGGCGGGGCTGACCCCGGACGCCATCGGCATCTTCGCCATGGCCACCACCACGCCCGAGCAGCCGATCCCGCACACCGGGGCGATCGTCGCCGAGGCGCTCGGCATCCGGTGCGCGTCCTTCGACCTCAACACCGCGTGCGCCGGCTTCGTCTACGGACTGGTGATCGCGCACTCGCTGATGGCGAGCGGCGGTCTCGACCGGGCCCTGGTCGTCGGCTCCGAGACCATGAGCCGCGCCGTCGATCCGGCCGACCGCGGCACCGTCATCCTCTTCGGCGACGGTGCCGGAGCGGTGGTGCTCGAGCGCAGCGACGACGACAGCCCGGGTGGCGTGGGCATCCTCGGATGGGACCTCGGTTGTGACGGCACCGCCGCCGCGCTCCTCGAGATCCCCGGCGGCGGCAGCAAGCTCCCGCTCACCCCCGAGGTCTTGGCGAGCGGCGCCCAGTGGTTGACCATGGCCGGGCAGGAGGTCTTCCGGCGCGCGGTGCGGGCGGTCCAGGACTCGGCCACCCTCGCCATGGAGCGGGCCGGCGTCACGAACGCCGACATCGACTGGTTCATCCCCCACCAGGCCAACACCCGCATCATCGAGTCGGCCTGCAACCGCCTGCACATCCCGATGGAGCGCACGGTCGTCAACCTCGACCGGTACGGCAACACGTCGGCCGCCTCGATCCCGATCGCACTGTCCGAGGCGGTCGATGACGGCCGCATCAAGGACGGCGACGTGATCCTGATGACGGGCTTCGGCGCGGGCATGACCTGGGGCAGCGTCGTGCTGCGTTGGGGACGTCCGTGAGCGGGCCCGAGGCCACGTCCCGCAGCGCCCTCGTCACCGGCGCGTCCCGGGGCATCGGCCGGGCCACCGCGGTCGCGCTTGCGGAGCTGGGTCACCAGGTCGCGTTCTGCTACTCGTCCGACACCGACGGCGCGGGCGAGACCGTCGCCGCCATCGAGGCCGCGGGCTCCAAGGCCCTGGCCGTGAAGGCGGACGTGTCCGACCACGCGTCGATCGAGGCGATGTTCACCGACGTCGAGGGCGCCTTCGGGCCGGTCACGATCCTGGTCAACAACGCCGGCATCGCCCGCGACGGCCTGTTGATGCGCATGTCGGACGACAACTGGTCGAGCGTCCTCGACACCAACCTCACCGGCGCCTTCCAGACCATCCGCCGGGCCACGCCCGGGATGATGAAGGCCCGTTGGGGCCGGATCGTCAACGTCTCGTCGGTGGGCGGCCAGGCCGGCTCGGCGGGGCAGGCCAACTACGCGGCGGCGAAGGCCGGGCTGCTCGGCCTGTCCCGGTCGGTCGCGCGGGAGCTCGGATCCCGCAACATCACCTGCAACGTGGTGGCACCGGGCCCTATCGTGACCGCGATGACCGAAGGCATGCCGGACGCGTGGAGGGAGAAGGCCGAGGCGGCGGTGCCGCTCGGCCGCTTCGGCACCCCCGACGAGGTGGCCGCCGCGATCGCCTTCCTGTGCACCGATGCTGCCGCCTACGTCACGGGGGCACTGCTCCCGGTCGACGGCGGACTCGGTATGGGTCACTAGCGTCATCACAACTCGTCGTCCCGCACCACTACCGGAGGAAGCCCCATGGAACGCACCGAAGCGCTCGCCACGATCACCGACGTCGCCGTCGAGGTGCTCAGCGTGGAGCCGTCACAGGTCACGGAGACCGCCCGGTTCAAGGAAGACCTCGACGCCGACAGCCTCGACCTCGTCGAGTTCGTGATGGGCCTCGAGGAGAAGTTCGACATCGTCGTCCCGGAGGACGACCTCGACGGAGTGGCCACCGTGGGCCAGGCCGTCGATCTCGTCCTGAACAAGATCGCCACCAAGAGCTGACGCTGCCGTCGCAGGAGATCCCGATGACCACCGATCCCAAGCTGCTCGACCACCGAGGCCGGCCCCGCGCCGTCGTCACCGGCGTCGGCGTCAAGACTCCTGCCGGGAGTGACGTCGACACGTTCTGGTCGACGATCGTGTCGGGGAGGAGCACGGCCAAGCGGACCCAGCTGTTCGACCCGTCGGAGCTGCCGGTCCAGTTCGGGTGCGAGGTCCTCGACTTCGACCCCGTCGCGTACCTCGGTCCGAAGGAGTCGCGCCGGCTCGACCGGTTCGCCCAGCTCGGGGTTGGCGCCGCCGCCGACGCGTACGAGGACGCCGGCGAGCTCGGTGCCGACCCGGCCCGCTGCGCCGTCGTCACCGGCACCGGTGTCGGCGGGATCCACACGCTCGAGGAGCAGCAGCCGATCTTCATGGAGAAGGGCGCGCTGCGGGTCAGCCCGTTCTACGTCCCGATGATGATGGCCAACGCCGCGGCCGGGCACATCAGCATGCGGTTCGGCTTCACCGGCCCCAACATGAACATCACCACCGCGTGCGCGGCGGGATCGCACTCGATCGGCGAAGGTCTGCGGCTCATCCGCGACGGCACCTCCGACGTCGTGCTCGCCGGCGGCTGCGAAGCCGGCATGACCGCGATGACGGTCGCCGCATTCGCGCGCATGGGCGCGTTGAGCACCCGCAACGAAACGCCCGAGCTCGCGTCACGGCCGTTCGACGTCGACCGCGACGGCTTCGTGATCGGCGAGGGCGCGGCGTTCTTCGTGCTCGAGACCCTCGACCGCGCGCTCGCGCGCGGCGCCAAGATCTACGGCGAGATCATGGGTTACGGCCGCAACGCCGACGCCCACCACATCACCGCTCCCGCGCCGGGCGGCGTGGGCGCGGCGGCCTGCATGCAGCTCGCGCTCGACGACTCCGGGGTCGACGCGTCGCAGGTGGCCCACATCAACGCCCACGGCACGTCGACCCCGCTCAACGACGCAGGTGAAGCCGAGGCCATCGCCAAGGTCTTCGGCGAACAGGCGCCGCCCGTCACCTCCACCAAGGGCGTGACCGGGCATCTCATCGCCGCGGCGGGCGCAGTCGAGGCCGTCGCAACGGTCCTCGCGCTGCGCGACGGCATCGTCCCGCCGACGGCCAATCACGAGCGCACCGACGAGGGCTCCACCCTCGACGTCGTGCACGGGACCGCCCGCGAGGTCGCGTCCGGCCCGGTGGTGTCGAACTCCTTCGGCTTCGGCGGCCACAACGCGACCCTGGTGATCTCCCCGTCGCCGGCGGTCTGAGCTTGACCGCTCCGGTCCCCGCACTGGCGGGGCACACGCCCACGCCGGTCATGGGTGGCCGGAGCGACGTCGTCGAGGCGAAGCTCCTCGAGATCGCCGGACGTCGCGTCTCCTGGTTCCGGATCTCGGGCGGCAAGCACCACGGCGCGATCGGTACCGACGGCGCGGAAGCCGTCGAGCGGGCGATCCGGCTCGCGCTCGAGACCGGCGTTCCGGTCGTCGGCTTCCTCGACACCTCGGGTGCCGACATCCACGAGGGCGCGTCGGCGCTGCACGCGTGGGGCCGGTTGGCCAAGGCGATCGCCGACGCGTCCGGCGTCGTCCCCACGGTCCTCGCGGTCACGGGCACCTGCGTGTCGGGCCCGTCGTTGTTGCTCGGACTGGTCGACGTGGTCGTCATGACGCGCGAGTCCTTCGCCTACGTGAGCGGCCCCGATTCGGTCGAGGAGTTCACCGGGATCGTCGTCGACCGCATGGCGCTCGGGTCGGCCACCGTCCACGACCACCGCACGGGCGTCGCCACATTCGTGGTCGACGACGACGCCGCGGCCGCCGACGCCGTTGCCGACGTGCTCGAGTACCTGCCGTCGCACTCGCTCGTCGACGCACCGATCTACTTCAACGACGACCCCATCGACCGCGACTGCGACCACGCCGCCGCCATCGTCCCCGCCCGCGCGACCGCCTCGTACGACGTGCGCGAGGTGCTCGACGACGTGCTCGACCGCGACTCGGTGCTGGAGTTGCGCCCGATGTACGCGCCCAACATCGTCACCGCGATGGGGCGGCTCGACGGCCGGCCCGTCGGCATCGTCGCAAACCAGCCGGCGCAACGCGCGGGCACCATCGACATCGAGGCGTCGCGCAAGGCCGCCCGCTTCGTGCAGTGGTGCGACGCGTTCAACCTGCCGATCATCACGTTCGTCGACACGCCCGGGTTCGAGCCCGGCCGCGACCTCGAGTGGCGCGGCATGATCCGGCATGGCGCCGAGCTCGTGTTCGCGTACGGCGAGGCGAGTGTCCCCCGGCTCTGCGTCGTGCTGCGCAAGGCCTACGGCGGTGCCTACATCGTCATGGACTCCAAGGGCCTGGGGAACGACTGGTGCGCGGCGTGGCCCGGAGCCGAGATCGCGGTCATGGGTGCCACCGGCGCGGTCCAGATCCTGCACGGTCGTCGGATCGCCGGCATCGTCGAGCCCCACGAACGCGCCACCGAGCACACGCGGCTCGTCGACGAGTACGAGGACCGCTTCTCGAATCCGTACCGTGCCGCGGAGCGCGGGTACGTCGACGAGGTCATCGACCCGCGCGACACCCGCCGGCAACTCGCCTCCGCCCTCGGCCGTCTCGCCACGAAACGCGACCGTCAACCCCGCCGCCGTCACGCCAACGGCCCGCTCTAAGGGACCTCATGCTTCTCAAGGACAAGCGCATCCTCATCACCGGGGTCCTCAACGACGCGTCCATCGCGTTCGGGGTCGCGAAGAAGGCCCAGGAAGAAGGGGCCGAGGTCGTGCTCACCTCGTTCGGACGGGTGATGAGCCTCACCAAGCGGGCGGCCCGCAAGCTGCCCACCACCCCCGAGGTGCTCGAGCTCGACGTGACCGACGCCGAGCAGGTGAGCACCTTGTCGGGTCGGGTCGGTGGCCGACTCGACGGCGTCCTGCACGCGATCGCGTTCGCGCCCGAGAGCTGCTTGGGCGGCGGCTTCATCGACGCGCCCTGGGAGGACGTCGCCACGGCGTTCCAGGTGTCGACGTACTCGTTCGCCGCGCTCGCCCGCGCCGCCCTGCCGGCGATGCGCGAGCGGGGCGGCTCGATCGTCGGCCTCGACTTCGACGCCACCAAGGCCTTCCCGGTCTACGACTGGATGGGCGTGTGCAAGGCCGGCCTCGAATCGGTCTCGCGCTACCTCGCCCGCGACCTCGGCCAGTACAAGATCCGGGTCAACCTCGTCGCTGCCGGCCCGATCCGGACCGTCGCCGCGAAGAGCATCCCCGGCTTCGAGCAGTTCGAGGAGGTCTGGACCGAGCGCGCGCCGCTCGGCTGGGACCTGCGCGACACCGCCCCGGTGGCGGGCGCGTGCGTCGGCCTGCTCTCCGACCTCTTCCCCGCGACGACCGGCGAGCTCGTCCACGTCGACGGCGGCTTCAACGCCGTCGGCGCCTGACCTCCCGTTCTTCGGCGCCGATTGAGCACACGGAGTGCGCTCAATCGGCGCTTCCTGATCTGGGCTACTCGCCTTCGAGGGTCTTGGTGACCTTGGGGACGGTGTCCTTGGGGCTGACCTTGTAGAAGACGCCGGCGAGCTTGCCCTTCTCGTCGACGACGAAGGCGCTGCGCACGATGCCCATGTACTTCTTGCCGTAGTTCACCTTCTCGGCCCACACGCCCCAGGCCTCGGACACGGCGTGGTCCTCGTCGGCAAGGAGCGTGAAGCCGAGCGAGTACTTGTCGTCGAACTTCTTGAGCTTCGCCGGCGTGTCGGGGCTGATCCCGACGACGACCGCGTCGAGCCCGGCGAGGTCGGGCTCGGCGTCACGCAGCGCGCAGCTCTGGGTCGTGCAGCCCGGGGTGTCGGCCCGTGGATAGAAATAGACGACGACCTTCTTGCCCTTCAGCTTGCTGAGGGTCACCTTGTCGCCGTTCTGGTCGAGCAGGGTGAACGCGGGGGCCTTGTCGCCCACCTGGAGCTGGGTCATCGCGGGTCCTTTCGGAGGTCGGTGTGACAGCATGCCCCGCGTGCGGCGCCGCGTGTTGTCCGACCTCCACGCGCCACCCGAACGGATCCGCACCGTCGCGAGCCGAGCGCTCGGGCTGAGCGAGACGACCGAGGGCACGACGTCGGTGCTGACCGGCCACGCACCCGACGAGCCGTCGGGACGGCTCGCGCTCCGTGTCGTCCTCCCTGAGACCGCCGACGGCCCGACGGCCGTCGAGATGTCGACCGATCTGCACGTCCCGTACTTCCAGATCGTCTTCATCCCGGTGCTCTGGATCATGTTGCGGAGGTACGCGCGCTACACCGTGCGCCGTATCCAAGCCGACTTGGGCGAGGTTGTGGCGCCCGAGCCGCCGAAGATCGGGCGGCTGCTCGGCCCTGCGGGCTTCGACGACCGGCAGGTGGCGCTGCTCGCGACCGCCGCCGCCATCGGCGCCATCGTCTCGTTCGGCGCCGCGCTGTCGGGACAGTTCTCGGATCCCATCGGCAAGACCTTCCACGCGTCGGACGCCGCGCTCAGCACCGCACTCGCCGTCACGCGCATCGGCGCCCTGGTCGCGCTGGTGGCGAGCGCGCTGTCGGACCGACGCGGTCGCCGTCGACTGCTCGCGGTGTCGTTCATCGGCGTCTGCATCGGCAACCTCGGCGGTGCCCTCGCGCCTAACCTCGAGATCTTCGCCGGCGCCCAACTCCTCACTCGCGCGTTCGTGAACGCGACGATCGTCATCGCCGGTGTGGCCGTCGTCGAGGACGCGCCCGAGGGCGCACGGGCTTACGCGGCGACGCTCTTCGCGCTCGCCTCGGGTGCGGGCTACGCCCTGAGCGTGATCCTGCTCCCGGTCGCCGACCTCGCGCCGTGGGCTTGGCGGGGCGTGTTCGGGTTGAGCGCGGCAACCATCGTGTTGCTCCCGGCCCTCATGCGCACACTGCCCGAGACCCGTCGATACGTCGCGTTGCGGGCGCGCACGGACGCGCGGGCCCATCTGCGGGAGGTGGTGAACCGCGCGCACCGCAACCGGTTCCTGCTGCTGGCCGGGGTGGCCTTCCTCACCAGCGTCTTCAGCGCGCCTTCGGCCCAGCTCACCAACCGCTACCTCATCAACGTGCGCGGGTTCGACAACACGACCGTCGCGCTGCTGAAGGCCACCACCAACGGGTTCCCCGGACTGGTCGGCGTCGTCCTGGGCGGTTATCTCGCGGAGCGAAAGGGGCGACGCCCCGTCGCGGCGATCGCGCTCGGACTGGGCTCCCTCCTGCAGATCGCGTTCTTCCTCGTGGGCGGGGTGTGGCTATGGGCGCTGTCGGCGGCGTCGATCGTGGCCGCGGGCTCCGCGACCCTGGCCATCGGCACCCTGGACGCGGAGCTCTTCCCGACCGAGATCCGGGGCACGAGCAATGGCTTCCTGCTCGTGTGCGGCGTGGTGGGGTCGGTCTGCGGGCTCATCATCGCCGGACAGCTGGCCGACCCGCTCGGTGGTCTCGGCCGCGCGCTCGCGCTGTGCGGCATCGCACCGTTCCTCGCCGCGATCTTCCTGGTGCCGCGTCTGCCGGAAGCCGCCCACCGCGAGCTCGACGAGCTCAGCCCGTCGGAGTTCCTCGCCGCGCACCCTCCACCCCTACCCGAGTGACCGGCGCACGCACCGATGGTCAGCCGGCCAGGAGTTGGCCGCGGGCGACCTCGGTGCCCGACGGGGAGACCAGTCGCACGATCGCGCCGTTGCCGATGCCGCCCGTGATCGTGCCGAACCAGGAGCCGTTGCCGTTCAGCACCGGCACCGTGCCGATGTGCTCCGGCCCCGACGTGCGCACGATCTCCACGCCGTAGTTCCCATTCGGGAGAGCGGAGCTGACCACGACGGAGCCGACGGATGGCGTGCCGAGGGTTGCCGCGAAGTGACCTTCCGGCTCTCCGGTGCCCGACGTGATGGCAACCTTCCGGAGCGCCGGCGCGCGACCGGTCGCGAGGACGTCGCGGTTCGGGTCCCGCGCCGCGTTCACGATCTGGACCGTGGCGATGCTGACGATGGCGACGGCGGCCGCGGCCATGATCACCACCACGGCGCGGCGACGGCCGTCGCGTCGGCGCCACCACGGCTCGTCCTCACGAGCGCTGATCCGCCGGAGCACCCGGTCCTCGAAGCCGGGCGGCGGCTCGATCTCGGGCGCGACCAACGTGATCGCGTCGACGACCTCGTTGTGACGGGCAACCGTCGTCCGGCACGGCGCGCAGGTCGAGAGATGCTCGAGCGCCTCGGCCCGTTGGGGTCCGGTCAGCACCCCGAGAGCAAGCTCGGGCGCGAGCTCGAGGGTCCAGGCGTGGTCGAAGGTGGTCATGCGGGGGTCACTCCCCCGGCCGTTGATGGACCATGGCGACCCGGAGCTGTTGGATCGCGGCACGCAGTCGGGCCCGCGCGGCGGGGATGGAGATCCCCTCGCTCTCGGCGATCTCGGCCGCGCTGAACCCGAGGAACGCGCTGAGTCCGAGTGCCCGACGCTGGTCGGGAGGGAGCTGACCGGTCGCGAGCTTCAGTCGGGCCGCGTCCTGGTGCTCCAGAGACATGTCGTCGGGCGCGAGCCGGGATCCGGCCCAGATGTCGGTGAGGAGGGCGTCGGCGTCGCTGCGGCTCAGGCGCTCCGGGCGGACGGCGTCGATGGCCAGCACCCGCGTGCTCGTCAGCAGCCAGGTGACCACGGATCCCCGTCGGGCGTCGTAGGAGTCGGCGTGCTCGCGGGCGCGGGCGAACGCCTCGAGGGAGATCGCCTCGGCCGCCCGGGCGTCCCCCACGATCGTCAACGCGAGCCCGAAGACCCGGCGCTGGAACCGGCGGACGAACGCGGCCGCGGCGTCGGGATCACCCGTCGCCAGCCCTGCGAGGAGCGCGTCGTCGGATACCGCCCACACGAGATGCCTCGTCCCGTCGCCGTCGTGGATGACCGACGGTACCGCTGGATGGTCCCGAACGGAACTGCGCCTGTCGGCCGGCGTCGGCAGCCGGCCGGGAGGGGGCTGTCCGGGCCGCGGGCGCGCACGTAGTGTGCCGCCCGGGCGCACGACCGCCGGGGGGCGTGCCCGATGACGGGGGTTGGCATGGCGGTGTACACGACCGAGGTGCTGGTCGACGGGCTCGCGTTCCCTGAGGGGCCGCGCTGGCACGACGGTGCGCTCTTCTTCTCCGACCAGCACGACGGCTGCGTGTACCGCTACGACCTCGACACGAAGGAGGCCGAGAAGCTGGTCGACGTGCCGAACGGCGCCTCGGGGCTGGGATGGACCCCTGAGGGGGCGCTCCTCGTGGTCTCGATGAACGACCGAAAGCTGATGCGGCTCGACGCCGACGGACTCACCGAGGTCGCCGACCTGTCGGGCCTCGCCACCTGGCACTGCAACGACATGATCGTCGACCCCGAAGGCCGTGCCTACATCGGCAACTTCGGCGCCAGCATCGAAGGGCCGAACGTCAGCATCCCGCCCGCGGTGCTGATCCGGGTCGACCCCGACGGCTCGGTGCACGCGGCCGCCGAGGACCTGATGTTCCCGAATGGGATGGCGCTCACGCCCGACGGCACGACCCTGCTGCTGGCCGAGAGCATGAAAGCCCGGATCCTCGCGTTCACGAAGCATCCCGACGGCACGCTCACCGACCAGCGCGTGTTCGCGGTGCTGGAGGGCGCCCTCCCCGACGGCATCTGCCTCGACGCCGAAGGTGCGATCTGGTCGGCCTGTCCGCTGACGGGTCGCGTCCTGCACATCGCCGAGGGTGGCGAGGTCCTCGACGTGGTCGACCTCGAGGAGGGCCGGGGCGCGTTCGCGTGCGTCCTCGGTGGTGAGGACCGCAAGACGCTCTTCATCATGAGCTCGCAGTCGATGAAGCCGGCCGAGACCAAGGAGCAGCACGCGGGTCGGGTCGAGGCCGTGCGGGTCGAGGTTCCGGGAGCGGGACGGCCCTGACCGACCGCCGGGGCTCCCGGACCTTGTCTCCGTTGGGGGTTACGCTCCGGCCGTGACCAACGACGACGAACGCATCGCCCTCTTCCTCGACTACGAGAACCTCGCCATCGGGGCGCGTGAGGCCCTCGCCGGCGCTGCGTTCGACTTCGGGCCCGTCGCCGACGCCCTCGCGGACCGGGGCCGCGTGGTGGTGCGCCGCGCCTACGCCGACTGGTCGAACTTCGAGGACGACCGGCGGATGCTCACCCGCCACAACATCGAGCTGATCGAGATCCCGCAGAAGATGGGCGCGGTGCGCAAGAACGCGGCCGACATCAAGATGGCCGTCGACGCGATCGAGCTGAGCTTCGAGCGCGACTACATCACCACCTTCGTGCTCGGCACCGGCGACTCCGACTTCTCGCCGCTGGTGCAGAAGCTCCGGGAGCTGAACAAGCAGGTCATCGGCATCGGCGTCGAGGCGAGCACCAGCAAGTTGCTGCCGCCCGCGTGCGACGAGTTCCTCTTCTACGAACGGCTCGAGGGCGTCGAGATCCCCGAGGGCGGGGTGGTCACGCGCACCCCGAGCTCCCGGGGCCGGCGGTCCGCGCCGAAGCGGCCGACCACTCCGGACGCGCCGATCGTGCCCGAGGTCGATCTCACGGTCGACGAGCCCATCGACGTCGACGGTGCGGCCCGGGCCGAGCCGAACGAAGCCGATCTCGCTCAGCTCGTCACGCGGACCCTCGCCGGTCTGGAGCGCGGTGCCCGTGGCGCGATCCGGGCGTCGACCCTCAAGCGCGCGCTCCTGCGCAAGGACCCCACCTTCAGCGAGGTCGACTACGGCTTCCGCAGCTTCGGAGAGCTGCTGCGCCACCTCGCGGCTCAAGATGTCGTCGTCCTCACCGACGGCAGCGCGCCCGGCGACCCCGAGGTGCGGGTCTCCGAAGGCAGCGGCGGCGAGGAACAGGCGTTCGAGCTCCTCCGAGACTCCGTCGCCAAGCTCGAGACCAAGACGAACAAGCCCGCGCTCACCGGGATGAAGACGCAGATGCGCAAGAGCCAGCCCGACTTCACCGAGAAGCGCTTCGGCTACGGCGGCTTCCTCCAGTTCGCCAAGGCGGCCCGGGCCAAGGGCTACATCGACATGGACTGGGACGAGGCGGCCGACAACTACGTGCTCCACGTGCCGCCGGCCGACGCTCCGGCACCCTCGGCGGTGTAGCTCCGCTACTTCTTCGTCCGGAAGCCGTGGCCGAAGAAGCCGCCCTTGGGGCGCGCGTGCGCGTGATAGTGGTCCGGGATCTGGCGCATGTTGTCGTCGACGTAGTGCTCGACCGTGAGCTCGTCGGCCGCGACCTTGGCCAGCTCCGAGTGCATGTGCTCGAGGTGCTCCGGCGGCGGCACCTTGCCGTGGAAGCGCCACACCACCATCGGCGTCGCGCAGATCTCGCACTCCGCGATCCAGCACACGTCGTCCTCGTGGAACCACGGCGTGATACGCGCGGCCTCGCAGAGGTCGCAATCGTCCACCTTCACGAACTCGGTCTCGGTCATGGCCGCAACCTACGACTCGTCCAACGCGGTGCGCACGGAGCCGATGAAGTCGGCGGCCTCACCGGGACCGCCGCCCTGGAGCAGCCGGCGCACGAGCGCGCTCCCGATCACCACACCGTCAGCGTGCTGCGACGCCTCGGCCGCCTGCTGGGGCGTGCTGATGCCGACGCCGAGGAGCGCGGGCTTGTCGGTTGCCGCCTTGAGCCGGGAGCCCATCTCCCCCGCCTGTGACGCGAGGCTGGTCCGCTCGCCCGTGACGCCCATGAGCGACACGCCGTAGACGAATCCACGGGAACGCTCGCAGAGGGCGAGCAGCCGCTCGGGGGTCGTGGTCGGGGCCGCGAGCAGCACCGTCTCGACGCCGGAGTCGTCGGCCGCCGCAGCCCAGGGTGCCAGCTCGTCGAGCGGGAGGTCGGGGATGATCGCGCCCGCGATCCCGGCCACCGCGAGCTCGGCCGCGAAACGCTCGAGCCCGGCGTGCAGCACGAGGTTGTAATAGGTCATCACGAGCAACGGGACACCGACGTCGAGCGTCGCCGCCTCGTTGAGGATCGAGCGCGGCGTGGCGTCGAGCGCGATCGCGCGCTGCGAGGCCTCCTGGATGGTGACGCCGTCCATCACCGGGTCGGAGAACGGGATCCCGATCTCCACGGCATCGGCGCCCGCGTCGACGACCGCGCGCACGACCTCGAGCCAGTGCTTGCCGAGGCCACCGGTGACGTACGGGACGAGCAGCTTGCGACCCTCGGCCCGTCGGGCCCGAAGGTACGGTTCGACGGCGACGGTCATTGCAGCCGTTCACCCGTGAGGCGCTCCGCGACCTGGGCCGCGTCCTTGTCGCCCCTTCCCGACAGCGTGATGAGGACGGTGGTGCCGGCCGGGATCGAGTGCCCGGCCTCGCGTGCGACCCACCCGATGGCGTGGGCAGGCTCGAGCGCGGGGACGATGCCTTCGGTCTCCGCAAGGAGTGTGAAGCCGGCAAGGGCTTCGTCGTCGGTGGCGCTCTCGTACCGGGCCCGGCCACTCGCCGACAGCGCCGCGTGCTCCGGACCGATGCCCGGATAGTCGAGGCCCGCGCTGATCGAGTGCGCCTCGATGATCTGGCCGTCCTCGTCCTGCAGGAACAGCGACCGCATGCCGTGAACCACACCGGGCACCCCGCGCGCGATGGCGGCACCGTGCTTGCCCGATTCGAGCCCGAGCCCGGCCGCCTCGACGCCGACCAACTCGGCTTCGGTGTCGATGAACCCGGCGAAGGTGCCCATCGCGTTGGATCCACCCCCGACGCAGGCGACGACCATCTGCGGATCGGCGCCCTCGAGGATGGCCCGGCTCTGCTCGCGGGCCTCGTCGCCGACGACCCGCTGGAACTCACGCACCATCCACGGGAACGGGTGGGGGCCCATGACCGAGCCGATGCAGTAGTGGGTCGTGTTGACGCTGGCGACCCATTCACGCATCGCGTCGTTGATCGCGTCCTTGAGGGTCGCGCTGCCCGAAGTCACGGACACGACTTCGGCGCCGAGCAGCTGCATGCGCCACACGTTGAGTGCCTGGCGCTCCACGTCGACCGCACCCATGAACACGAGGCAATCGAGCCCGAAGAGCGCGGCCGCGGTAGCCGTGGCGACCCCGTGCTGGCCGGCGCCGGTCTCTGCGATCAGCCGCGTCTTTCCCATCCGGCGGGTGAGCATCGCCTGGCCGAGCACGTTGTTGATCTTGTGGGAGCCCGTGTGGGTCAGGTCTTCGCGCTTGAGCAGCACGCGCAGACCGAGCCGCTCGGAGAGGCGGTGGCACTCGGTGACGGGCGTCGGCCGGCCCGCGTAGCTGCCGAGCAGCTCGGCGTACTCGTCGCGGAACTCGTCCGACGACCACGCGGTCCGGAACTGGGCCTCGAGCTCCTCGAGCGCGGGGACCAGCGTCTCGGGGACGAAACGGCCACCGAAGTCGGCGAAACGACCGAGCCCGGTCGGTTCAGGGCCCGGCGGATCGAGGTGGACGGGACCACCCCGGACGGGGACGGACATGCAGCAGGCTCCCAGGGACGGCGAGCGCTCATAGTACGAGACGCCACCGCGTCCCCGGATCCCATTCCCCCAAGTCGAGGAGTGGGAGCGTCAGTCCTCGTCCCAGTCGAACGGGCGGGAGCCGTTGGTCGGCGCGGGGCGGTCCTCGACGAGGATGTCCTCGCCGATCTCCTTGGCTGCGTCGATGAAGCGCTGGACCTTCTTCGGGTCCTTCTTGCCGCGCGACGCCTCGACGCCGGTGCTCACGTCGACGCCCCACGGGCGCACCCGCTGGATGGCCTCGGCCACGTTCTCCGGGTTGAGGCCGCCCGCGAGCAGCAGGCGGACGCCGCCCGGCGCGCCTTCGGCGAGGGACCAGTCGAACACCTTGCCGCTGCCCCCACCGGGCGAGTCGATGAGCACGATGTCCGCAGGCCCGTTGGCGGCCGACGGGATCGCCGCGTCACCCGCGTTGAACGCCTGGATCACGAACGGCACCCGCTTGCGGACCCAGCGGACCTCGGAGAGCGGCTCACGTCCGTGGAGCTGCGCGCCCTTGAGCCCGATCTCGTGGACCAGCTCGACGACGCGCTCGGGGCGCTCGTTGCGGAACACCCCGACGGTGATCGTCTCGCGCGGCAGCCGGTGGATGATCTCCGCGACGGCTGCGGCCGTGACCTGGCGCGAGCTGCCGGAGGCGAAGACGAACCCGAGCGCGTCGGCACCCTGCGAGACCGCGAGCAACGCGTCCTCTTCGTTCGTGATGCCACAGACCTTCACCCACATGGGGTGAATCCTCTCATGCGTCGACCAGCCGGCCGTGCATGTAGTCGTCGTAGGCCGAGAGATCGAGGAGCCCGTGTCCGCTGTAGTCGAACAGGATGACCTTCTCCTCGCCGGACTCCTTGGCCGCGAGGGCCTCGTCGATCGCGGCACGGATCCCGTGGCCGGTCTCGGGCGCGGGCAGCTTGCCCTCGGTGTTGGCGAACATCATCGCGGCTTCGAAGGTCTTGCCCTGGGGATAGGCGACCGCTTCCATCCGCCCGCTCTTCACCAGGTTCGAGATGATCGGCGAGTCGCCGTGGTAGCGGAGGCCGCCCGCGTGGATCTCCGGAGGCATGAAGTCGTGCCCGAGCGAGTACATCGGGAGCAGCGGGGTCATTCCCGCGGTGTCGCCGAAGTCGTACTCGAAGCTGCCCTCGGTGAGGGTGGGGCAGCTCATCGGCTCGACGGCCACGAGGCGGACGGTCTCGTCCTGCATGAACGGGAGGGCGATCCCACCCAGGTTGCTGCCACCGCCGCACGGTGCGATCACGACGTCGGGAAGGGTCTCGCCGGCCAGCACGAGCTGCTCCTTCGCCTCGAGGCCGATGACGGTCTGGTGCAGCAGCACGTGGTTGAGGACGCTTCCGAGGGAGTAGTGCGTGTCGGTCCGTTGCGCGGCGTCGGCCACGGCATCGGAGATCGCCAGACCGAGCGAGCCGGGGCTCGACGGGTCGTCGACCGGTGACGGGACCACCGACGCGCCCCACACCTCCATCATGATCTTGCGGTAAGGCTTCTGATCGAACGACGAGCGCACCATGTAGACCTTGCACTCGAGGTCGAACTGGCGGCACGCGAACGCGAGCGCCGTCCCCCACTGGCCCGCGCCGGTCTCGGTGCTGAGGCGACTGATGCCCTCCGCCTTGTTGTAGAACGCCTGCGCGACGGCCGTGTTGGGCTTGTGCGATCCGGCCGGCGAGACCGACTCGTCCTTGTAGTAGATCCGGGCCGGCGTATCGAGGGCCTCCTCGAGCCGGACCGCGCGCACGAGGGGCGTGGGCCGCCAGAGCTTGAGGATGTCGAGCACCTCGCCCGGGATGTCGATCCACGGGTCGCCACTCATCTCCTGGCCGATGAGGGCCATCGGGAAGAGCGGCGCGAGGTCGTCGGGGCCGACGGGCTCGCGGGTCGCCGGATGCAGCGGCGGCATCAAGGGCTCGTCCAGGCGCGGCAGGGCGTTGAACCACGCGGTCGGGATCCGGTCGTCGGGCAGCGTGTAGTGCATCGCTATCTCCCCCCGTCCCGACGGTCGACACCGGCGAATGCCTGCATCGTCGCCGTCGGATCTTCCGATCGTACGAGCGCCTCACCCACGAGCACCGCGTCGAAGCCGGCGCCGGCCATCCGCACGACGTCGTCGGGAGAACGGATCGCGCTCTCGGCGACCGCGATCGAACCGGCGGGGATGCGGGCCGCGATGGTCTCGGCGACGCCGAGGTCCTCGACGAAGCTGCCGAGGTCGCGGCTGTTGACGCCGACGACCGCGGCACCGATCGCGAGCGCGCGGTCGAGCTCCGCGTCGTCGTGCACCTCGACCAGCACGCCGAGCCCGAGGTCGAGGGCCAGCGAATGGAGGTCGGCGAGCTGCGCGTCGTCGGGGATGGCCGCGGCGATGAGGAGGATCGCGTCGGCACCGATGCCGCGGGCCTCGTAGACCTGGATGTCGTCGATGGTGAAGTCCTTGCGCAGGACCGGGATGTCGACGGCCTCCCGCGCGTGCATCAGGTCGAGCACGCTGCCGCCGAAGTACGGCGCGTCGGTCAGCACCGACAGGGCGGCGGCACCGCCCGCCGCGTACGCCCGGGCGGTGTCGGCCGCGTCGAGATCCGGGGCGAGGTCCCCCTTCGACGGCGAACGACGCTTGATCTCGCCGATGACCGCGACCCGCCCGTCGGCCCGCCGCAGCGCGTCCGGGAACGAGCGGATCGGGGGCGCGTCGAGCGCGGCCTTGCGGATCGCGTCGCGAGCTTGGGGCTGGTGGAGGATCGTGACCTCGTCGCGCTTGGTCGCGAGGATGTCGTCGAGGACGCTCATGGTGACCGGAGCATACGAGAGGCCGCGACCGTAGGATCCGGAGATGTCGATCGATTTCCCGGAAGGCTTCGTCTGGGGCACCGCGGCCGCGGCACACCAGGTCGAAGGAGGCAACTGGAACAACGACTGGTGGGCGTGGGAGCACAACCCCTCGTCACCCTGCAAGGAGCCGTCGGGCGACGCCTGCGACCACTTCTGGCGCTACCCGCAGGACATCGCTCTCCTGTCCGATCTGGGCTTCGGCGCCTATCGCTTCTCGCTCGAGTGGTCCCGGATCGAGCCCGAGGACGGGGAGTTCTCCCGCAACGCGCTCGACCACTACAAGCGCATGGTCCAGTCGTGTCGCGACCACGGCATCCTGCCCGTGCTCACGTACCACCACTTCACGACGCCGCGGTGGCTGGCCGACCGCGGAGGCTGGCTCGAGGACGAGACCGCCGAGCGCTTCGCCCGGTTCTGCGACGTCGCGGTCCAGGAGCTCGGCGACGAGGTCGCGATGAGCTGCACGCTCAACGAGCCGAACGCCGTCGCGCTCATGGGCTTCCTCCTCGGTGAGTTCCCGCCGGGCGGCAAGGACTTCGAGGGCTACAACCGCGCGACCGAGGTGCTGCTGCGTGCCCATCGCCTCAGCTACGACGCGATCAAGGCCGGCCCGGGCTCGGGACCCGTCGGCATGACGCTCTCGATGGCCGACTTCGTCGCCGGGGACGGCGCCGAGGAGATGATGCAGGGCGCGCGGGCCACCATCGAGGACGTCTGGCTGGAGAACTGCCGCGGCGACGACTTCATCGGCGCGCAGATGTACACCCGGCTCCGCATCGGCCGGTCGGGGATGCCGCTGCCGCCCGAGGCCGGCGTCGAGACGACGCTCATGGGCTACGAGTTCTGGCCGAGGAGCTGCGAGGTGACGGTCCGCCGTGCCGCGGAGATGACCGGCTCGCCCGTCTACGTGACCGAGAACGGCATCGCGGCGACGAACGACGACGACCGGATCCGCTACGTCACCGAGGCCCTCGAGGGCGTGAAGCGCTGCCTGGACGACGGCGTCGACGTGCGCGGCTACTTCTACTGGAGCTGCCTCGACAACTTCGAGTGGGCCTACGGATACGGGCCGACCTTCGGCCTCATCGCCGTCGACCGCCGGACCCAGGCCCGCACCGTCAAGCCCAGCGGCCACTGGATGGGCGCTATCGCCCGCTCCAACCGCCTCCCCTGACCCGATTTCGTGCGTCCCACGAGCACGATATGTGTGCTCCAGGGACGCACGAAGCTCGGGGCCCGCAACGTCGGGAGCGGCGGGAACTGTGCGGTCGGCACACGGAGGCTTCACCAAATCCTGATGATCCGGTGCCACGATGGCGCCGTGGAGAAGGGGACCATCGTCGTCATCGACGACGAGCCGAACATCGCCCAGCTGGTCGAGCTGTACCTCGTGCGCGAGGGCTTCCGGGTGCGGATCGCCGACGACGGCGAGTCCGGGCTGGAGGCGGTGCGGGCGCACCGGCCCCGGCTCGTCGTGCTCGACGTCGGCCTCCCCGACATCGACGGGCTCGAGGTGTGCCGCCGCATCCGCGCCACGTCGACCGTGCCCGTGATCTTCCTGACCGCGCGCGACGGCGAGATCGACCGCATCCTCGGGCTCGAGCTCGGGGGTGACGACTACGTCGCCAAGCCCTTCTCACCCAACGAGCTCGTGGCCCGGGTCAAGGCGATCCTGCGTCGCAGCGACGGAGCGCCCGCCGCCGAGCTGATCCAGGCCGGGAGCATCACCATCGACGCGGGGCGGCGCGAGATCCGGGTGGGCGACGACGTGGTCGAGCTCACCACCAAGGAGTTCGACCTGCTGCGGTTCCTGGCCGAGCGTCCGGGGCTCGCGATGTCGCGGCAGCAGATCCTCGACGGGGTGTGGGGCTACGACTGGTTCGGCGACACCCGTACCGTCGACGTCCACATCGCGCAGGTCCGCAAGAAGCTCGGAGCCGCGCTGCACCTCACGACCGTGCGGGGTGTCGGCTACCGGCTCGACACCGCCGCGTGATCGACGCGCCCGGACCGATGACCGCGTCCCCGTCCGCCGCCGCCACCGCCGCCGGGCCGGGCGTTCCCCCGGCTGGATCCGGCCGACCCCGCCACCAGCTGCGCACCCGGTTGCTCATCGCCATGGTGGCGATCTCCGCCGGCGTGCTCGTGATGAGCCTGCTGCTGGGCGCGGGCCTCGCCCGTCGAGCCGCCGACTCGCAGGCCAAGAGCGACCTCGAGCGCAAGATGCCCGAGCTCACGGTCTCGATCGAGCAGCTCCGGGACCAGCTCGCGGCTCGGTCGGCGACGCTCCAGGGAAATGGGATCCGCCTTCGCCGTCTGCTGACCGCGGCGCTCGACATCTCGGACGGGGCGATCGTCGGCGTCACCGACAACGGCCAGATCACGACCGGCCGGTCGCTGCTCAACGGCAAGAAGGTCCCAGCGGCGAGCGTGCCGCAGACCGGGGCCGACAACACGCCGCTCACGCACCTTCCCGCCGGTATGGATCTCGGCGACCTCGACACGGGCACGCTGCTGAAGGGCCAACGCCAGACCGGGAAGGACGGCAACGTCGTCTTCGTCGCCCAACCGCTGGCGAAGACCGGTGACATCACCCCGGTCGTCGTGATCAGCCAGGCGGTGAGCACCCGCCCGTTCGGGCGTTCGGGCGGCGCGTTCCTGTTCGCCGGCGCGCTCGCCTTCCTGGTGTCGCTGGTCGCGTCGTACCTCCTCGCCCGCCGCCTGACCCGTCCGATCGGCGTGATGTCCGACACCACGGCTCGCCTCGCCGCGGGCGACCTCAGCGCGCGCGTGCCCCTCGACCCGGATCACGACGACGAGCTGAGCCGACTCGGACGCGCGCTCAACGGCATGGCCGCGCAGCTCGAGTCTTCCCGCGGCAACGAGCGCGCGTTCCTGCTGTCGATCTCGCACGACCTGCGCACGCCGCTCACGTCGATCCGCGGGTACGCCGAGGCGATCGCCGACGGCGCGGTCGACGACCCCGAGAGCCGGGCCCGGGCCGCCGGCGTCATCACCGCCGAAGCCCAGAGGCTCGAACGGCTCGTCGCCGACCTGCTCGACCTGGCCCGGCTCGACGCGCACCAGTTCTCGCTCACGCTCCGGCCCGTCGATGCGGCCGAGGTGGTGAGCACCGCGGTGACCGCCTTCATGCCCTCGGCGGCGGAGCTCGGCATCAGCCTCGAGCTCGACGCGTCGATCGGGGCACCGGCGGACGTCGACCCCGAACGCCTCGCGCAGATCATCGCCAACCTCACCGAGAACGCGTTGAAGTACGCGGCAACCAAGGTGCTGGTGCAGGTCGTGAGCCGGGGCCGCGACCTGCTCGTGAGCGTCGACGACGACGGCGCGGGCATCGCCCCGGCCGACCTGCCCCACGTGTTCGAGCGCCTCTACACGGCGCGCGACGTGCCCGGCCGGAAGGTGGGCACGGGTCTGGGCCTCGCGATCGTGCGCGAGCTCGCGCAGGCCATGGGCGGCACCGTCCGCGTCGACGCCCTCACCGGCGCGGGCACCCGCTTCACCGTCACCCTCCCCGTCCTGGTCTCACCACCAGGTTCTTAGGCGCCGAGAGCGCACGTCGTGTGCGCAATCGGCGCTCAAAGATCTGCGCGAGTTGGCGACGCGATGAGAGGGAGGGTCGTGACGACGGCGGGGACTTCGGCGGTGTCCCACTGGAGGGAGACGGGGGCGAGGGGTTCGACGTCGCGGCGGATCGTGGCCAGCGCGACGACGGCCATGGTCTCGAGCGAGACGCCGACGCTGCTCACCGTGCCGACGGTGCGCCCGCCGGCGTCGACGACCGCGGCCCCGACGGGCGGCTGCACCGAGCCCGTGACCCGCAGGCCCCGCAGGAGCTTGTTGACGTGGCCGCGGCTGTCGATGCGGCAGACGAGCTCCTGGCCGGGGAAGCAGCCCTTGGTGAACGAGACCGCGTCGACCTCGAGGAACGCCTCCTGCGGAATGGTCGACTCGCCGATGTCGTGGCCCTGGCGCGGGATGCCGGCCTCGATCCGCACGGCCTCGTACGCGTCGAGGCCACAGCGCGCGATGCCGGCCTCCAGGAGCTCGGCCCACGCGGCTTCGACCGCGGGCAGCGGACCGACGAGGTCCAAGCCCGGGAGTCCGGGCCAATCGGCGGGGGCCGCGACGACGGTCGGCACACCCGGAAGGCCCTCGGGAATCGCGGGCCCGCGGACGTCGACGACGCCCCACCTGCCGGTCCGGTCCTCGATGGTGGCCTTGACCCGGATCTTGAACCGCTCGAGGCCCTCGACGAGTTGGGGCGCGACGCCGATGTCGCCGAGGAGGATCAGCTCGTCGGCGGAGTAGCGCACCACCCGCAGGTCGGCCTGGAGCTTGCCCTGTGGCGCGAGGAGGAGCGCGTGGACTGCCCCTCCGATCTCGAGCCCGTCGAGATCCTGGGACAGCTGGCTCTGGAGGTAGCTGAGCGCATCCGGCCCGGACACGGACACGACCGTGGACGCGCTGCGGTCCACGACCCCGACCTCCCGACGGAGTGCCAGATATTCGGCCGTGGGGTCGCCGTAGTGCGCGGCCACCTCGACGCCGAGATCGGTGGTGGTGACGGCACCGTCGAGCGCGGCTGCGAGCGGCGTGCGCTTCACGCCCGCACCGGCTCCGCGCCGCTCCCGAAGGACCGGAAGAAGCAGCTGTGCTCCCCGGTGTGGCAGGCGCCGCGCCCCTCCTGCTCGACCACGAACAGCAGCGTGTCGAGGTCGCAGTCGTAGGAGGCGCTGCGCACGAACTGGCGATCGCCGCTGGTCTCGCCCTTGCACCAATACTCCCGGCGGCTGCGGCTCCAGAACCAGGTGCGGCCCGTCTCGAGGGTCTTGCGCAGCGAGTCGGCGTTCATCCACGCCAGCATGAGGACCTCGCCCGTGCCTTCCTCCTGCACGATCGCGGGCGCGAGGCCGTCGGCGTTGAACTGGACCGCCGCGAGCTCGGCCTCGGTGAAGGGAATGGGGGTGACAACCGGTGACGACATCCCCACAAGCGTAGCGAAGGGGTGTGGCAGGGATCGCAGGGTTCCCGGGGTGCGAGACTCGGGCATGACCGATCTCGATCCCCCCGCCGCGCCCCGCCGGACCACGATCCTCGAGTCCCACGGCCACGAGCGCGTCGACGAGTGGTATTGGCTCCGGCAGCGCGACGACCCGGCGGTGCGGGAGTATCTGGAAGCCGAGAACGCCTATACCGACGCGGTCCTCGCGCCCACCAAGGAGCTGCGCGACCGGCTCTTCGACGAGATCAAGAACCGCATCCAGGAGACCGACGCGTCGGCACCCTCGGCCCGGGGCGAGCACGAGTACTTCAGCCGCACCCGCGAAGGGCTCGAATACCGGATCCACTGCCGACGCCCGGCGGGGACGCCCGGTCTTCCGGACCCTGAGGCCGAAGCCGGCGCACCGGAGGGCGAGGTCGTCATCCTCGACGAGAACACCCTCGCGGCCGGCCACGACTTCTTCGCGCTGCACGAGCTCCTGCTCTCCCCCGACCAGACCCGCATCGCCTACGGAGCCGACGACGCGGGCGACGAGGTGCTGGAGCTGCGGGTCCGCGACCTCGAGTCCGGTGTCGACCTCGCCGACGAGATCTCGGGCGCGGTCGACGGCCTCGCGTGGTCGGCCGACGGGCGCATGCTCTACTACTGCCGGCCCGATGCGACCCTCCGGCCGTTCGAGGTGTGGCGCCACGAGCTCGGCACGCCCGCGGACGCCGACGTGCTGGTGTACTCCGATCCGGACGAGCGCTTCTTCGTGTCGGTCGGCTCCACCCGCACCCGTGACTTCATCGTGATCTCGTCCGACTCGAAGCTCACGAGCGAGGTGCACGTCATCCCGGCCGATGACCCGACGGCCGCACCCCGCGTCATCGAGCCGCGCGTCGAAGGCATCGAGTACGGCATCGAGCACCGGCGCACCGGCGTCCACGACGACTTCTACGTGGTGACCAACGCCGACGACTCGCCGAACTTCAAGCTGATGGTGACGCCGGTGGAGACGCCCGCTCGCAACTCCTGGCGCGAGGTGATCGGCCACCGCGACGACGTGCGCATCGAGGGCATCGACGCGTTCGCAGGTCACCTCGTCGTCTCGGAGCGTCGAGCCGGCCTGGAGCAGCTGCGGGTCCTCGAGTTCGGTGAAGGCGCGGGACACAGCGAGGACGGCAGCGGCCCCACGCAGCACCTCATCGAGATGCCGGAAGAGGTCTACAGCGTCGGCCTGGGCGCGAACCCGGAGTTCGAGACCGATACCGTGCGCTTCGTCTACACGTCGCTCACCACTCCGGTCTCCGACTTCGCCTACGACCCCGCCACCCGCACCCGCACGCTCGTGAAGCGGCAGACGGTGCTCGGCGGCTACGACCCCGACGACTACGTCACCCACCGCCTCTGGGCCACGGCCGACGACGGCGTGCAGGTGCCGATCTCGCTCGTGGCCCGCAAGGACGTGGAGGCGGCGGGCGGCCAGCCGCTTCTGCTCTACGGGTACGGGTCGTACGAAGCCTCGATCGACCCCGCGTTCTCGTCGCTACGGCTCTCACTCCTGGAGCGCGGCGTGGTGTTCGCGATCGCGCACGTGCGAGGTGGCGGCGAGCTCGGCCGTCACTGGTACGAAGACGGCAAGCTCATGCACAAGCGCAACACCTTCACCGACTTCGTCGCCGCCGCGCAGCACCTCATCGACGCGGGCTACACCACGCCCGAGCTGCTCGCCGCCGAGGGGCGGAGTGCGGGCGGCCTGCTGATGGGCGCGGTCGCGAACCTCGCCCCCGACCGGTTCCGCGCCATCGTCGCGGGCGTCCCGTTCGTCGACGTGGTGAGCACCATGCTCGACGCCAGCATCCCGCTCACCGTCACCGAGTGGGAGGAATGGGGGAACCCGGTCGAGAGCGCGGAGGCGTTCGAGTACATGCTCTCGTACTCGCCGTACGACAACGTCGAGGCGCGCGAGTATCCGGCCATCCTCGTCACCGCCGGGCTCAACGACCCGCGGGTCCAGTACTGGGAGCCGGCCAAGTGGGTCGCCAAGCTCCGTACCCGAGCGACCAACGGCCCCGACCGGCCCATCCTGCTGCGCACCGAGATGGGTGCGGGCCACGGCGGACCCTCGGGCCGCTACGACGCGTGGCGTGAAGAGGCACTCGTGCTCGGGTTCATCCTCGATCAGCTCGGCGTGGGCTCGCCGGCCTCGACCTGAGGAGCGGGCGTGACGCGCCAGGCGATCCAGAAGATGCTCGCTTGAGCGGCGCCGCTCCCAGGGCCGTGCCCGTCACCGTGAAGACCGTCGACGGGCTCGAGCTCGAGGCTGAGCGCGCCGATCCCGACGGCTCGCCGTGGGCCGGAGTCGTGCTGCTCCATCCGCTGCCACCGAACGGCGGGACGATGCACTCGCTCCTGATCAGCACGCTGTTCGCCGCGCTCCCGCCGCTGGGCATTGCCGCGCTGCGGATCAACTTCCGCGGCGTCGAGGGCAGCGACGGCGCGTTCGACGACGGCCACAGCGAGTGTCTCGACGCAGCCGCGGCTGTCGACGCGCTGCACGCGTCGCTCGCGGCAGACGTCCCGGTGGTCCTCGCGGGTTGGTCGTTCGGCGCCGACGTCGCCCTGTCGACCTCCGCCCCGGACATCGCGGGCCGCATCGCGATCGCGCCGCCCCTGGCCTTCGCCCGTCACCTCGAAGCATCGGCGCAAGATCCCCACCGGAAGCTGGTGATCCTGGCCGAGCACGACGAGTTCCGTTCGCCCGCCAGCGTGATGCCCACGACCGAACGCTGGCCGGCGACCGAGGTCGACGTCGTCGGTGGCGCGAGCCACTTCTTCGTCGGCCGCAGCGACCGGGTCACCGACCTGGTCGTCGCGTTCCTCCGGAAGCACTGGCCCCCGGTCTGGATGTGAGGCGGGTTACGCGGGGGCGTTGACCCGCAGGAGGCCTTGCCGGTCGAGGAAGTTGATGCGGCGCTCGACGGCGGTGCGCCACAGCTCGAGGTCACGCTCGTAGCTCGGGCGGTCGCCCTCTTCGCACGCGTGCTCCAACGCGTCGAAGGCGGCATCCTCCCGATCGGAGAGCTCGCGGTAGCGGATCAGGAAATGCTCGTCGCACACGTCGGTTTCTTCGGTCCCTGCGGTCAAGGCAACCTCCGCTGTACCCGGCGCGGGCGGTATCCCACGCCGTCGAGTGGTCGTTTCGTCGCCCTGCTGCGGACCGTCGGTGCGTGCGCAGCGGCACGTCGATCGGACGTCCCGAGGGTACAGGCCGAGCAGCCCGACGCAAAGGTTGGTCTCCGTGCGTGGCTGCCGGTCCCGCCCGTTGCTGCGCAGCAACCCTTCTGTGCTGGTCAAGGTCGAGTGCGCGCGTTGCGTGAGCTATGCGAGCGCCTTCACTGCTTCCGCGACGGTGAAGCGGTGCTCGTAGAGGGCGCGACCGGCGATGGCGCCGGCCAGGGCGCGGCCGTCGGCGCGGAGGTCGGCGAGGGCACGCAGGTCGTCGAGGGTGCCGACTCCCCCACTCGCGATGACCGGGACGTCGACGGCTTCGAGCACCGCGGCGAGCTGTTCGAGGTCCGGTCCTTCGAGCGTGCCGTCCCGGCCGATCTCGGTGACGACGAGCGCGCCCACGCCGCTCGACGCGAAGCGCCTCGCGAGTGCGATGAGGTCGGCGCCACCACCTTCGACCCAACCGCGGGTCGCGACGTCGTGCCCGCGTGCGTCGAGCCCGACCGCGATGCGGCCCGGGTAGCCGCGCGCCAGCCGGACGACGAGATCGGGATGCTCCACCGCCGCGGTGCCGAGCACCGCGCGCCGGACACCCGCGTCGAGGAGCCGGCGGGCCGCGATGTCGTTCCGCACTCCGCCACCCGACTGCACCGGGATGCGCACCGCGGCGCAGATGTCGGCGATCACGTGCAGGTTGCGGGCCTCACCGGTGCGCGCCGCGTCGAGGTCGACCACGTGGATCCAGGCCGCGCCTTCGGCCTCGAAGCGCTTCGCGACCGCGACCGGGTCGTCGGAGTAGATGGTCTCGGCGTCGAAGTCGCCGCGGAGCAGCCGCACGCATTTGCCGGCACGCAGATCGATCGCGGGATAGAGCGCCAGCCGTGGACCGGGATTCAGAGCGTCCCCTTGGTCGACGGGATGCCCGCGCCCTCGATCTTCACCGCGTCCCGCATGGCGCGGGCCACCCCCTTGAACGACGCCTCGATCACGTGGTGGCCGTTGCGGCCAGACAGCGACCGCATGTGCAGCGTGATGCCGCACGCCACGACGAACGCACGCCAGAACTCCTCCGCGAGCTGCGGGTCGAACGTGCCGATGAACTCACTGACCGGGTCGACGTCGTAGACGAGGAACGGCCGGCCGCTCAGGTCGAGCGCCACCTGTACCAGCGCTTCGTCCAGCGGAACCAGCGACGAGGCGAATCGCCGGACGCCGGCCTTGTCGCCGAGCGCCTCCTTGACCGCGCCGCCGAGCACGATGCCGACGTCCTCGATCGTGTGATGGGTGTCGATCTGGAGGTCGCCGACCGCTTCGATGCGAAGGTTCCAGCCGCCGTGCTTGCCCAGCTGCTCCAACATGTGGTCGAAGAACGGGATGCCGGTGGAGCAGCTGGCCGCGCCGGTGCCGTCGAGATCGACCTCGAGGTCGATCTTGGTCTCCTTGGTCTCCCGCTGGATGTGGGCCATGCGGCTCATGCTTCGGTCACCTCGGGCAGAGCCTCGCGCATGGCCGCGAGGAATCTCTGGTTCTCCTCGACCGTCCCGACCGTCACCCTGAGGCAGTCGTCGAGGCGGGGCCACTCGGAGAAGTCGCGCACGAGGACGCCCCGATCGACGAGGAGCTCCCACAGGCGGTGCCCACGCCCGTGGGGCCGGATGAGGACGAAGTTGGCACCGCTGGGGAAGACGTCGACGCCTTCGAGCTTCGACAGCTCGACCACCAGCTCCTCCCGGCCGTCGACCAGGCGCTGGACCCGAGCGGCCATCTCCGACTCGAACCGGAGGGCCACGGTGCCCGCCAGCTGGGTGGGGGCCGCCAGGTGGTACGGGAGGACCACCTCGTCGAGCTCGCGCACCAGCCAGCGGGGACCCACGCAGAAGCCGAGGCGGAGTGCGGCCATCGACCAGACCTTCGAATACGTGCGGGCGACGACCAGGGGTCGTTCCTCGGAGACGAGGTCGACCGCCGACCAGTCGGCGAACTCGCCGTAGGCCTCGTCGACGACGACGATTCCAGGCGCGACGGCGAGGAGGGCCTCGATCGCCTCGCGCGGCTCGACGGTTCCCGTCGGGTTGTTGGGGCTGCACACGAGCACCAGGTGCGGCGCGGTCTCGGCGATCAGCGCGGCCGCGGCGTCGATGTCGAGCGCGAAGTCCTCCCGGCGCTCGCCCACCACGACCTCGGTGCCCGTGATGCGGGCGATGTGCGAATGCAGCGCGTACGTGGGTTCGAAGACCGCGGCCCGACGCCCGAAGCCGCCATACGTGAGGAACAGCGTTTGCAGGACCTCGTTGCTGCCGTTGGCACAGAACACGCGGTCGGCCGTGGTGCCCTGCTGCTGCGCGATCGCCGACCGCAGACCTCGCGCGGAGCGGTCGGGATAGCGGTTGAGGGGAACCTCGCGCAGCGCGCTCAGCCAGGCGTCGACGAAGTCGGGCGGTGGTGGATAGGGGCTCTCATTGGTGTTGAGCCGCACCGGTACGTCGAGCTGGGGCGAGTGGTACGCCTCAAGTGCGGAGATGTCGTCGCGCCGGGCGACGAGCGGCACTCCGACCTGCCCGGGCCCTTCGGTCCCGGTCACGGACGCGGCCCCGGGTCCGACGACTTGGCGTGCCGCAGGGTGACCGAGCGCGCGTGGGCATCGAGCCCTTCGACCGCGGCGATGGCCTCGACGTGGGGCTGCACGCGTGCGAGCGCGGCCTCCGTGAGCTCGACGACGTGGATGTGCTTGACGAAGCTGGCCACGCGGAGCGCGCTGGCGAACCGCGCGGTGCGGGCGGTGGGCAATACGTGGTTGACCCCGGCGACGTAGTCGCCGACCGCGGCCGGCGCCCACGGGCCGACGAAGATGGCACCCGCGTTCCGGACCCGTCGCGAGAGGACCCGCGCATCCGCACACAGGAGCTCCAGGTGCTCGGGGGCGATGACGTCGACCGCCGCGATCGCGGCCTCCGGGCCGGCGACGAGGACCGTCCGACCGACCGCGGTGATCGTGGCCTTGAGCTCCGCGGCCCGACGACGGTCGCCCGCGATCTGAGCGGTGACGGCCGCGTCGACGGCGTCGGCAACCGACTCGATCCACGTGACGAGCACCGCCGAGCCGCCGGGACCGTGCTCGGCCTGGGCGAGGAGATCGGCGGCCACCAGCTCGGGCGCCACCGACTCGTCGGCCACCACGACGACCTCGCTGGGGCCCGCGAAGCTCTCGATGCCGACGGTGCCGGCGACCTCCCGCTTGGCCAGCGCGACGTACCGGTTGCCGGGACCGACGATGACGTCGACCGCGGGGATCGACGCCGTGCCGTAGGCGAGGGCGGCGATCGCCTGCGCGCCGCCGACCCGGTAGACCTCGGTGACGCCGACGAACGCGGCCGCTGCGAGCGTCGCCGACGGGACGGCTCCCGACGAATCGGGCGGTACGCAGAGCGCCAGCTCCGCGACTCCCGCGACCTGGGTCGGGATCGCCGTCATCAACACGGTGGAGGGGTAGTTGGCCCGGCCGCCCGGCACGTAGAGGCCGGCGCGCTCGA
>JAODBH010000129.1 GCA_025463865.1 Actinomycetes bacterium
GCGAGCGTCGCCGACGGGACGGCTCCCGACGAATCGGGCGGTACGCAGAGCGCCAGTTCCGCGACTCCCGCGACCTGGGCCGGGATCGCCGTCATCAACACGGTGGACGGGTAGTTGGCCCGGCCGCCCGGCACGTAGAGGCCGGCGCGCTCGACCGCGCGCGTCACCGCACGGATCGTGACGCCGTTCCGGTCGACCTCGACGTCGGGCTCGACCTGGGCCTCGTGGTACGCCCGGATCTCACCCGCCGCGTACTCGAGCGCGGCGCGGAACTCGGCGGAGGCGGTGTCGAGCGCGGCCTGCATCTCGTCCTCCGGGACACGCAGTGCGTCGATCCGGCACCCGTCGAACGTCTCGGTGTAGTCCCGCAGCGCGTCGTCGCCCCGGGTACGGACGTCGCGGATGATCCCGCGCACCACCTCGAGGGCGTCGTCGGCGTCGTCGTGCGCGGTGGGCGGCACGAGCGCCGCCCGGAGGTCATCGCAGGCGCGGAGGTCGATGCGGGTCAGCATGAGGAGGGTTCATCGTACCTGTGGCGCCGGCTCGCCCCGGGAGCGAATTGCACGTCGACGTTCGGAACCGCCACAGTTCCGGGGATGCCGACGAACCCCGATCTCGCCGAGCTCTCGACCGTGCGCTCCCAGCTCGACGAGCTGACCGACCGCGTGGTGGCGGTCGCCGACCGCTACCGCGACACCGCCGACTCGGTGATCGCCGCCGACCTGGACCACGCCGAGCGGAGCATGATCGCCGCGAGCCGGGCGATCCAGCACGCCTCGGGCAAGATCAGCTAGCCGGGATCGGCGTCCGACGCCCTCACCGGCGCAGGTTCGGCGCCGTTCGGTAGGAGTTGGGGTGCGGATGCCGGCGCCGCGACGGGAGCAACGGCGCCCGCGGCGTCGGTCTCGCGCGCGAGGAATGCGCCCAGCTCCTGGATGGTGCTCATCAGGGGAGCCGGGAAGACGACGGTCGTGTTCTTGTCGACGCCGATCTCGACCAGGCTCTGCAGGTTGCGCAGCTGCAGCGCGAGGGGATGGGCCATCATCGTGTCGGAGGCGTCTCCGAGGGCGGCGGCTGCGAGCGACTCCCCTTCGGCGGCGATGATCTTCGCCCGCTTCTCGCGCTCGGCCTCGGCCTGACGGGCCATCGCCCGCTTCATGCTGTCGGGCAGCTGGATGTCCTTCAGCTCGACGAGGGTGACGACCACGCCCCAGTCCTCGGTGGCCGCGTCGAGGATCTCGCGGATGCTCACGTTGATCTTGTCGGTCTCCGCCAACGTCTCGTCGAGCGTGTGCTGACCGACGACCTTCCGAAGCGTCGTCTGCGCGATCTGGTTGATGGCTTCGGCAACGCTCTCGATCGCGACCACCGACTTCGTCGCGTCGACGACGCGGTAGTAGGCGACAGCCGACACGTCGACGCTGACGTTGTCGCGGGTGATGATCCCCTGCGACTGGATCGGCATCGTGACGATGCGCAGCGACACCCGCCGCAGGACGTCGATCACCGGGATGATCCGCGTCAAACCCGGCTTCCTGACGCCGATGACCCGCCCGAGCCGGAAGAGCACACCCTCCTCGTACTGCTTGACGATGCGCAGAGAGGCAAGGAGGAAGAGGAGTGCGACCACCAGCACGATGACGACGACGGTGACGAGTGCGGCCATGTGGGGCTCCTTCAGGAGTGGTGCGCGACCTGTGCGCTACCGGGTCCGGAGCAACGCCGACGGGTCTCTCGATCGAGGGAGATCCGTGACCGCGACCAGCTCTCGCGGCCGAGATCGAACGTACACCCGGGGTCGACGACGCGAGCAGCGCGCCCCGACCCTCCGGTGCTGGTCAGCCCCCGGGATCGAGCGGAGCCGTGGGTGCCGCATCCGGCCGCTGGCGCGGAGCGACGACCTTCTTCACGGGCGCCTTCTTCGTCGCGGTCTTCTTGACGTTCGCCGGATTGACCGCCTTCGTCTTCGCGGCCCGCTCGAAGGTGAACGCCGAGGGGCAGACCTCGGCGAGGACGCACCCGGCGCAATTCGGTGAACGGGCGAAGCACACCCGCCGCCCGTGCTCGATGAGGCGCAGGGAGAAGTCGCCCCGCTCCTCGGGTGGAACGAGTCCGTTGAGGTCGAGCTCCACCTTCACCGGGTCGTCCTCGGTGGTGAGCTTGAGCCGGCGCGAGAGTCGCCCGACGTGGGTGTCGACCGGCAGGCCCGGAAGTCCGAAGGCCACCGCCCGCACCACGTTGCCGGTCTTGCGGCCGGTGCCGGGCAAGGTGACGAGGTCCTCGAGCGCACTCGGCACCTCGCCGCCGAACCGCGACTCGACCGCCTGGGCCATCCCGATGATGCTGCGGGTCTTGGCCCGGAAGAACCCCGTCGACTTGATGATCTCCTCGACGTCGGCCGGGTCGGCAGCCGCGAGATCCGACGGCGTCGGGTAGCGGGCGAACAGCGCCGGCGTGACCATGTTGACGCGCACGTCGGTGGTCTGGGCCGACAGGATCGTGGCCGTGAGCAGCTCGTACGGGTTGCGGTGGTCGAGCGCGCAACATACCTCCGGGTACTCCTCGACCAACAGTCGACGTACCGCATCTGCCCGTGCCTTCGCGCCCCTCGGCCGTGCCATCTTCGGAGACTAGGCGCGGGCCTCCGGTACTCTCGGCGCATGGTCGAGGTGGTGGAGTCGGATGCACCCTCGCCGTCGGAGCTCCTCGCGATCCAAGCGCTCGTAGACGCCGCGACGGCTGCGGACCACACGTCTGCACTCTCGGACGACCACCGCCTGGCCTTGCGCCGCGGCGACCCCGCCGAGGGCACGCGGCTCGTGGCCCGGGACGGCCGCGAGGTCGTCGGGTTCGCCCAGCTCCTGAGGGGCAACGACGTCCGCAGCCTGGAACTGGTCGTCGATCCCGATCACCGCGCGCTGGTCGTCGACGACGCGCTCACCGAGGCCGCACTGCAACGAGCCGCCGCGTGGGGACCCGGCCGGGTGCGCATGCTGGTCGCGGCGGTACGGAGCGAAGACGACGCCCGTTTGGCTCGGTTCGGGTTCGAGCCCGAACGCGACGTGCTCCAGCTCCGGGTGCCCTTGCCCCTGCACGTCGAGGCGCGATGGCCCGCCGGGGTGGAGCTGCGCACGTTCGAACCCGGGGTCGACGAGGACGCGTGGCTCACGGTCAACAACCGCGCCTTCGCGACGCACCCCGAACAGGGCGGCTGGGTCCGGGCGACCCTCGACGCCCACATGGCCGAACCCTGGTTCGACCCGAAGGGCTTTCTGATGGCCTTCGACCACCAGGGTCTGGCCGGCTTCTGCTGGACCAAGATCCACGCCGACGAAGGGCTCGGCGAGATCTACGTGATCGGCGTCGACCCCGGCCGTCAGGGTCTCGGCCTCGGTCGGGCGCTCGTCGTCGCCGGTCTGCAGCACATGGCCGAGCTGGACGTCCCCACCGGGATGCTCTACGTGGAGGGGGACAACGACGCGGCCCTCGGCCTGTACCGCTCGCTCGGATTCACCGAGCACCAGCGCGACCGCTGGTACATCACCGAGGTGGCCCCATGACCGCCGTCTCTCTCGGCCGCAACCCGGCCCGTCCCACGCTCTACGAGGTCGACCTCCCGACGCTCACCGACACGCTCACTCTGTGGGGTGAACCCCGCTACCGGGTCAACCAGGTCTGGGACGCGCTCTACCGCCAGCACCGGCCGCTCGCCGAGAGCACCGCGGTACCCGCCGGTCTGCGCCAGCGGCTCGCCGACGAGTTCCCTCTCGCGCTGGTCTCGAAGGTCGAGCAGCACGCGGCCGACGGCATGACCAGCAAGTGGCTCTGGGGCGCGGGCACCGACGGCAAGGAGTTCGAGACCGTCCTGATGCGGTACCGGGACCGGGCCACGGTGTGCGTGTCGTCCCAGGCCGGGTGCGCGATGGGCTGCACGTTCTGCGCCACCGGGCAGGAGGGCTTCGAACGCCACCTCACCTCGGGCGAGATCGTCGAGCAGGTGGTGCGGGCGTCACAGCACACCACCCAGCGCGTCGGCAACGTGGTGTTCATGGGCATGGGCGAGCCCCTGGCCAACTACGAAGCGGTGTGGGGCGCGGTGGAACGGCTGCACCACGACGTCGGCCTCTCCGCCCGGCACATCACCATCAGCACCGTCGGCGTGGTGCCCGGGATGCGGCGCCTCGCCCGCGAGACCCTTCCGGTCACCCTCGCGGTGTCGCTCCACGCCCCCGACGACGAGCTCCGCAGCACGATGATCCCCATCAACAAGCGCTACCCGATCGCCGAGGTCCTCGACGCGGCGGCCGAGTTCTCCGCGGCCAGAGGGCGCCGGGTCACCTTCGAGTACGCCTCGATCGAGGGGATCAACGACTCGCCCGAGCAGGCGGAGAAGCTGGCCAAGCTGCTGAAGGACTTCCGCGGCAAGGGCGGCGCCCACGTCAACATCATCCCGCTGAACCCCACCGAGGGCTTCGCCGGGACGCAGCCGCCGCCCGGCCGCATGCTGCGCTTCGCGGAGATCCTGGAGGCCGCGGGCTTCGCCACCAGCGTCCGGCGCAACCGGGGCGTCGACATCGACGCCGCGTGCGGCCAATTGCGGAGCCGATCAGGGCATGATGGAGCGGAACCCGAGATCGCGGAGTAGCCCCGTGCACAGCCAGAAGGTCTTCTTCAACCCCTCCCAGCCGCAGACGTTGCAGATCGGCGTCATGCTCCTGTACCTCAACGCGGCCTTCGACCTGCTGTTCGGCAGCCTCACCGGCGCGGTGTTCGGCCCGATCATCGGTCTGCTCATCGTTGCCGCGCTCGCCCTCGGTGCGTTCGGCATCGCCAACGAGAAGAAGTGGGGCTACGCCCTCGGCGTGGCTGCGGCCGTCGTCCGGGTGGTCGTGCTCATCTGGGTGCTGCGGGGCGGCGTCTTCAACTTCCCGTACGTCATCACGCTCCTCTTCGACGGCGCCCTCGTCGCGCTCCTCCTCCACCCCCAGAGCCGCGACTACCAGCGCATCTGGTTCAGGTAGCCCCAGGTCTGCGGCTGCGGGTCATTCGGCGCGCAGGGCGACCGCCGGACGGGTCCGGGCCGCGGCGCGGGCGGGGAGGAACGCGATCGCGTTCACCAGGAGCAGCGTGACCGGGATGATCAGGAACACGGCGAGCCGTGGGACGTCTGGCCCCGACGAGACCCCCACCTCGTCGGCGACGACGTGCCACAGGCTCGTTCCGACGATCAGACCGATGGGAAGCCCGCCCAAGAGGCCGATGGCGCCGAGCGTCGTGGCCTGCCAGGCGACCGTCGAACGGACCTGGTGCCGCTCGAACCCGAGCGTCTTCAGGAGCGCGAGGTCACGGCGACGACGACGGACCGCGGTCACGATTGCGGAGCCGACGGCGACGAGGGCGAGGCACGTGAGCAGTGCAGCAAGCGTCGTCGGGAACCACCCGGTCTGCCGCAACCGGGCGATCTCGACGGGAAGCGGGCTCCGCGCCGGATTCCCCAAACCTGAGAGTGCGGCGATGCGACGGTCGACGACGGTGCGGTCGACGGTTGGCGCGTAGTCACCGAGCAAGTACCGACCCGATGAGTTGTTGCCGTCGTACACCCGGGCGAGCCCTGCCCCGGTGAAGAACGCACCGTCGGCGAGGGGCTCAGCACCGAGAACGGGAAGCACCGCTCGCCCGACGATGCGGTAGTCGACGGTTCCGTGGCGACCGCGACCAGTCACGGTGTCACCGATGCTCTTGTGCAGCTTGCGCAGCGTTACCGCTCCGAGCGCGACCTCACCTGCCGTCCGCGGAGCGCGCCCTGCGGTGATCTCAGGCTGCACCGTTCCCCGGAGGTTCGTGAACCCCCAACCGCGCAGCGGACGGCCGTCGATCTGCGTGTCGTTCGAGCACAGCGCGGCTACCGTCGAAACGCCCCGCACGCGGGTTAGCCCGAAGTCGCTGCGGTTGCATGCGTCGGGCGCGCCGGAGTTGAAATTGGTCTGGGTCGTTTGGAACCCCGAGGTCGAGCCGTAGAGATGCGGCGTCGTCACGAGGTTGTCGAGGCTGCCCGCGAACACGAGGACCGCGGTCACCCCGAGCACCCCGAACACCGCACCGAGGCACGCCGCCCGCACCGGCACCGCCGTCCGACCGCGCCCGCGTTCGAGTGCCATTCGGAGCCCGCTCGTCACACTGGGGGTAAGGCCCGCCCGCGAGGCGGCATCCACGATCTTCGACGGTCGCCGCCAGCGGCCCGGGTCGTCATCCAGAAGCGATGCGCGCGTGGAACGCAACGCCGCGAACGCGGCGATGAGCACGGCGACCGACGCAACGCCCAACGCGCCGAACCCGAGAACGACCCAGTCGGCGTGGAATCCGGGGTTGGGATCGGCGCGGCGTGCGAGGCCCACAGGGAGCAGTGGAGACCCGAACATCGCGCCCGCGACCGCGAGCAACGTCCCGCCGGCCGCGACAAGGAGGATCCTGGGCCCCGAGACCATCGCCCGCTGGGCTCGGGTCAGGCCCAGCGCACGCAAGGTCGACTGATCGGCGTTCGCGTACGCGATGTCGCGGGTCAACACGAACCCGACAGTCACGACCCCGGCCAGTGCGGCGACCCCGGCGAAGATCCACAGCGCCAGCGTCAGGACGTTGATGGCGTTCTGTGCGCCCTGCGACGCGGTCCCGTTTGCCTGCGGGCTCACGCCCCCGGACTTCGCGAAGATCGGTCGGGCCGCTTTGGCCACCGCGGGGACCCCCGCCGCGCCGTCGCGGATGCGCACCGCGATCGTCACGCCGAGGTTGCCGATCCGCTGGAAGTACTTCTCGTTGAACGCCGGGGTCAAGGCGATGAACCCGCCGCCCGCACCGGCGTCACCCAGGGTGCTCGGCTGCCGTTCGATCCCGACGATACGAAGGCGGACCCTGGGCCCCGCGGGCGCCGGCGGGTTCCGCGAACGAATGGCCGCCGCGAGCTCCGCGGGCGTAAGGGAGTCCACGTCGACGTGGCTTCCGACCGCGAGGTGTTGCTGTCCCGCGAGTCGCTCATCGATGGCGACCTCGTCGGCGGCCGCCGGATCGGGCCGGCGACCCGCGATCAGCCGCGGTCGGTCCACGACCCGGCCCATGGCGCCGTCGACGGCCGCGCCCATCCCCCCGCTCTGATTCGGGGGCAGGCCCACTGGTTGGACCGCGAAGAACCGCAGTACGGCGATGCCCGTCACGTTCGGGATGCGGCGGACGGCTGCGAGCTGCGCGGGCGTGGGGGTGTACTGGAACGCCGGCAGCAGCGACAGGTCGTCGGACCGACTCGTCTGGTTGAACCGCGCCAGGGCGGTATCGCTCCGACGAGCGCCCGCGGCCGCCGCGAGGACGACCGCGCTGATGGCGCCGACCAGCAGAGTCAGCACGACGACGCTTCGCCAACGCCGCCGGAGTCCCGACGTCGCCAGCATTCCGACCGCGCCCATTCAGGGCGTCCCCGGCGCCAGAGTCTCGGGACCTCTCACCGTCACCTGCTCATTGGACCGTCTGCTGTCCCCGCCCACAAGGTTGATAGGGCCCCCGTCCGGGGTGGTGCCACCCTCCTTCCGGCTGCACTCCGCACCAGCGTTGGACCGGGTTGGGATCGGCGGAATTCCTAGACTCCCCGCCATGGCAGACACCGAATCGCCCGAGCAGCTCGTCGACCGGTTGGTGCGGAACGTCGCGCCGATCGAGATCGCGCTGAACCACGCTTGGTGGGACTCGTACACGTCGTCGTCCGCGGAGGCCGACGCCCGCCGGGAGTCGCTCGAGCTCCAGTGGCGCGATGCGCACGCGGACCCCGACGACTTCGCGGCCATCCGCGCCGCGCGGAACACCGGGGGCCTCGATGCCGACGTCCGCCGCCAGCTCGTGATCCTCCACGATCGCTTCGTGCCGCAGCAGGTCCCGGCCGGGCTCCGGGAGAAGCTCGTCGGCCTGGAGACCGAGGTCGACAGCGCCTTCACGAACTCCCGGGGCGAGATCGACGGCCGACCCGTCGACGACAACGAGATCGCGAAGATCCTCCGCACCTCCGACGACGGCGACGAGCGGCGGCGGGCTTGGGAAGCCTCCAAGCAGGTCGGCGCCCTGGTCGGCGACCGGGTGCGGGAGCTCGCCCGCCTGCGCAACGAGGCGGCGCGGGCGCTGGGGTACCGCGACCACTACGCGTTGGCCCTCGCCACCGGTGACCTCGACGAGGATCGCCTGCTCAGCACGCTGGCTGAGGTCGAGGCGGTCACCACCGGGCCGTTCCGGGCCTGGAAGGAGCAGCTCGACGCCCGGCTCGCCCCGAGGTTCGGCGTGGCCGTCGACGACCTGCGCAGCTGGCACTACGACGACCCGTTCTTCCAGGAGCTCCCGGTCTCGGGCCGCGTCGACCTCGACGAGCTCTTCGCCGACGCCGACCTCGAGGACCTGACCCGGCGCACCTACCGGGGCATCGGTCTCGACGTCGACCCGGTGCTCGAACGCAGCGACCTCCTTCCTCGGGCCGGCAAGAGTCAGCACGCCTTCTGCATCGATGTCGACCGTGAGGGTGACGTGCGCGTGCTCGCCAACATCGCCGGCAACGAGCGGTGGGCGGAGACGATGCTCCACGAGTTCGGCCACGCGGTCTACGACGTGAGCCAGGACCGCGACCGCCCGTGGCTCCTGCGCGGCCCGACCCACGCCCTCACCACCGAGGCCGTCGCCATGCTGTTCGGACGGCTCGCGCGTGACCCGGTCTGGCTCGCGGCCATCGCGGGCGTCGACCGCGACCGGCTGCAGTCACTCGACCGCGGGCTTCGGGCCTCGAAGGCCGCGTCGCTCCTCGTGTCGGTGCGTTGGATGCTCGTGATGATCACGTTCGAGCGCGAGCTCTACGCGGACCCCGACGCCGATCTCGACGCCCGCTGGTGGGACCTCGTCGAGCGGTTCCAGCTCGTGACCCGGCCCGACGGTCGCCGAGCGCCCGACTGGGCCGCAAAGATCCACCTGGCGTCGGCGCCGGTCTATTACCAGAACTACCTCTACGGGGAGATGGTGGCGTCGCAGCTCGACGCGTCGCTCGAAGCCGAGGCCGGCGGGATCGTCGACCGGCGCGATGCGGGCAGCTTCCTCGTCGAGCGCGTCTTCCGGCCCGGCGCCTCGTTGCGGTGGGACGAGCTGGTCGAGTCGGCCACCGGTACCCCGCTGTCGGCCTCGCACCTCGCCCGCGACATCACCAGCTGAGGGTCTTCGGTCCGCCACGGGTCGCACCGGGCTCCGTAGTCTCACCGGCATGGATCTGGGACTGCGCGGACGGACAGCGGTGGTGGCGGGAGGCACGCGAGGAATGGGCCGGGCCACGGCGGAGGTGCTCGCGCACGAGGGCTGTCGGGTGGCGGTGCTGGCCCGCACCGAAGCCGAGCTCCAGGAGTGCGAAGGCGAGCTGCTCGCACTCGGGTCGCCCGACGCGCTCGGCCTCCAGTGCGACCTCCTCGACACCGGCGAGGTCGAGGCCGCGTTCACGTTCCTCGAGGAACGGTGGGGCGAGCTCAACGTGCTCGTGAACGCGGCCGGGCCGACGCGCATCGGTGGCTTCGAGGACATCAGCGACAACGACTGGCTCGACTCGTTCGACTCCGGCGTGCTCACGATGGTCCGCACGACCCGGGCCGCGCTGCCGTTGCTGCGCAAGGCCGCGTTCGGACGGGTCGTCAACATCGGGGCCACCGGGATCCGCCACCAGTCGCCGGCACTCGTCGCCTGGACCGCGGCGAAGGCCGCGCAGGTGAGCGCGTCGAAGAACCTGGCCCGCGTGCTGGCCCCTGAAGGGATCCTGGTCAACATCGTGTGTCCGGGCATGGTCATGACGCCGTCGATGGAGCAGTTCGTCGCGGGCGCCGATCTCGACGATCTGTCCGAGGGGCCGCTCGAAGCGGCCTACGAGACGCTCGAGCGCAGCTTCGGGAACCCGAACGACATCGGGCGCATCGGCCTGCCCGAGGAGGTCGCCGCGGTGGTCGTGTTCCTCTGCAGCGAACAGGCGAGCTTCCTGTGCGGCGCCACCATTCCCGTCGACGGCGGCAGCGACTTCGGCTGACCTGCGGGCGGCTGAGCTGGGGGCGGCCGGGCGGCTGGACGGACCGGACCGCCTCGGGGACGCCGCACCCGGGTCGCTGCGTCGACGGGGGACGGCCTCCTAGGCTGCCGCGCGTGTGCGACACGCTGTGCGTCGTCGGGTCCGAGCGGACCCTGTTCGCCAAGAACTCCGATCGGCCCGTCGGCGAGATCCAGGTCGTCGAGCAGCTCGCCGCGCGCCGTGAGCCCACGCCCCTGCGGACCCAGTACCTCACGATCGAGCCCGCCGACGCGTACGCGCTCACCGGCTCGCGACCCACCTGGCTCTGGGGCTTCGAGCATGGCGTCAACGAGCACCGGCTCGCGATCGGCAACGAGAAGATCTGGACGACCGATCGCCCGCGCGAAGGTGCGCCCGCGCTGCTGGGCATGGACCTCGTGCGGCTCGGGCTGGAGCGGAGCCGGTCGGCCGACGAGGCGTTGGCGGTGATGACCACGCTGCTCGAACGACACGGACAAGGCGGTTCGGGCGAGCCGCACCGCGACGAGCCCTA
>JAODBH010000131.1 GCA_025463865.1 Actinomycetes bacterium
GCAGCGGACGGCCGACGACGGCCGGTCGCAGCACCACCGGCGGTCCGCCCGCTCGTTCCGGTGCAGGTCGAGGGGCCGGTGCAGGTCGAGCGGCCGGGAGCGGCAGGGGCGGTTCACCGTCGCTGCGCTCCGACGGCGAGGAGCGTCGCCCGCGACGGGTACAGGGCTCGGGTTCGGGCCGTACCGGAGACGCCGGGCGCCGTGGCCGTCCCACCGACCGGGGTGACGCGCGGGGTACCGGGCGCGGTGCGCCTGGAGGTCCCCGCAAGGGTGGCACCGGGCAGCAGTCCGGGCCCTTCGGTCCCTACAGCAGCGGTGAGGTGCTCCCGGAGGACACCCGGCGCCCTTCGCGCTCGACGAACACCGACGGGCTCGCGGCTCGCCGTTCGCAGTTGCGGGTCACGCGTGGTGGGGCGCCGGGCCGGTCGGCACCCGCGGCCCGCCGACGGGCTCCCGCCAAGACATCGGCCCCGTCCCGCCACCGTCGCCGGCGCGAGCCCCGCGACGTCCGCGACGAGGTCATGAAGCTCGGTGGCCGTCGTGGAACGCGCCTGTACGACCAGCTCATGCGAGCGGCCGACGCCTACTCCCAGGACCACGAGAAGGACGCCCTCCGGCTGCTCCGGCCCCTCCGCGAGGAGCTGCCGGGGTCGCCGAGCGTGCGGGAGCTCCTCGGGCTCGCGCTCTACCGCGCGGGCCGCTACAAGGAAGCCGCCAAGGAGCTCGAGGTCTTCACCGAGCTCAGCGGCGACGTCGATCAGCACCCGGTCCTGATGGACTGCTACCGGGCTCTCGGTAACGGCGACCGGGTCCACGAGCTGTGGCACGAGCTCGGCGAGGCGTCGCCGTCGGCCGAGCTCGTCACCGAAGGCCGGATCGTGGTGGCCGGGCTCATGGCCGACCAGGGCCGGCTCGACGACGCGGTGGTCCTGCTGGCCAAGCGCATCGGCAACGTGCAGAAGCCCAAGCCGTACCACCTGAGGCTCTGGTATGCCCTCGCCGACCTGCGTGAACGCGCCGGCGACGTCCCGGGGGCACGCCAGCTCTTCGAGCGGGTGGCGCGCGCCGATCGTGCCTTCGCCGACGTCGCGGAGCGGTTGGCCGCCCTCTGAGCTGCGGTTGGCCGCCCTCTGAGCTGCGGCTCGCCGTGCTCCGGTGTGGGAGACGATGCGCCGCCGGCGAAGCTGTCACACCCCGTCGGTAGGTTGGCCGCATTCCCCTTCACTCCCCGTGTCGATCCCGGTGCCCCGAGCGCCGTCACGGAAGGATGAAGGATGGCGATCAACCTCACAGTTCTGGCCGGAGAGTGCTCCCGACCTGCGGAGACACGGGTCTTGGAATCGGGCACCCGCCTCGGCGTCGTCGCGTTGCGGGTGAAGGACACGGACGGTCCGGCCACCTCGGTGCCGGTGACGGTATGGGACCCGCCGGCCTGGTTCGACGAACTCGCGTCGGGTGACGCGGTCATCGTGGTCGGGAAGGTCCGGCGCCGGTTCTACAAGGCCGGCGCGGTCACCGGTTCCCGGGTCGACGTGGAGGCCGAGATCATCGCCCGGGCCGGCAAGGACCGCCGCAAGCTCATCACCGTGACGCGTCGGATCCAGGACGCGCTCGAGGCACTGGAAGCGTGACGGTCACCGCACGCCGGCCCCGAGGCCGACCCGAATCAGGCGATGGTGACCCGGTCGTCGAGGAACACGTCCTGCACCGCGTTGAGGAGGGCGACGCCGTCCGCGAGTGGGCGCTGGAACGCCTTGCGGCCGACGATCAGGCCCGATCCACCGGCCCGCTTGTTGATGACCGCGGTCCGCACCGCTTGGCCGAGGTCGCCGTCGCCCTTCGACTCGCCACCGCTGTTGATGAGCGGCACCCGGCCCATGTAGCAGTTGGCGAGCTGCCAGCGGGTGAGGTCGATCGGGTGGTCGGTCGTGAGCTGGTCGTAGACGAGCGGGTCGGTCTTGCCGTAGCCCTTGAAGTGGGTGAACCCGCCGTTGTTCTCGGGCTGCTTCTGCTTGATGATGTCGGCCTCGATGGTGACACCGATGTGGTTGGCCTGGCCGGTGAGGTCGGCGGCGACCGCGTAGTCGGCCTCGTCGGTCTTGAAGGCGCTGTTGCGCAGGTAGCACCAGAGCACCGTGAACATCCCGAGCTCGTGCGCCTCCTGGAACGCGACGCTGACCTCCTGGATCTGACGGGTGCTCTCCTCCGAGCCGAAGTAGATCGTCGCCCCCACTCCGACGGCTCCCAGGTCCCAGGCCTCCTGGGCCGAGCCGAACATCACCTGGTCGAACTTGTTCGGGTAGGTGAGGAGCTCGTTGTGGTTGAGCTTGGCGATGAACGGGATCCGGTGGGCGTAGCGGCGCGACACGATGCCCAGCACGCCGAAGGTCGAGGCAATGGCGTTGCAGCCACCCTCGATTGCCAGCTCGCAGAGGTTCTTCGGGTCGAAGTACGCCGGGTTCTTGGCGAAGCTCGCAGCGGCCGAGTGCTCGATGCCCTGGTCGACCGGCAGGATCGAGAGGTAGCCGGTGCCGGCGAGGCGGCCGGTGTTCATCATGGTCTGCAGGTTGCGGTTCACCGGGACCGGGCGGTCGGTGTCGCGGAGCACCCGGTCGACGAAGTCGGGGCCGGGAAGCACGAGCTCGTCCTTGGTGATGCCCTTCGACTCGTGATTGAGCAGGCTCTCGCCCTCGTCACCCAACAGCGTCAGCAGATCCACGACCCTCTCCCAATTCGTCAACCGAGCGGTCCTCGGCGATGAATCTTAGGTGCCTCACCGGGATTCCAGTGTCTGACCCCCTCCGGGCCGGGCCCCGCGTCTCCGGTTCTGCCGGTCGCGGGCGTAAGCTGCCTGCTCGGCGCGCTATCGGCGAGGCCCACCCCGGTGTGTGTACCGAGAACTGTTCACGGAGGTGCCGGTTGACCCCGGAAACCACCACGGCCCAGCCGCTGTCGCTCGAGCGGGTCGTCATTCGTTTCGCCGGTGACTCCGGCGATGGCATGCAGCTCACCGGTGACCGATTCACCGACGTGAGCGCGGCGTTCGGCAACGATCTCGCGACGCTTCCGAACTACCCGGCGGAGATCCGGGCCCCGGCGGGCACCATCGCCGGCGTGTCGTCGTTCCAGGTCCACATCGCCGACTTCGACATCCTCACCCCCGGTGACGTGCCGAACCTGCTGGTCGCGATGAACCCGGCGGCGCTCAAGGCCAACATCGCCGACGTCCCTCCGGGTGCGGCGATCATCGCCAATCAGGACGCATTCGAGGAGCGCAACCTGGCCAAGGCCGGGTACGCGGTCAACCCGCTCGAGGACGGATCGCTCGACGCCTTCCGCGTCTACCCCGTTCCGATGACCACGATCACGCTCGAGGCGTGCAAGGAGCTCGGCGTGAAGCCGCGCGACGCCGAGCGGTCGAAGAACTTCTTCGCGCTCGGGCTGATCTCGTGGATGTACAACCGGCCCACGGATCAGACGGTCACGTGGATCGAGGAGAAGTTCAAGGGCAAGGAGCTCGTGCAGGCGGCCAACATCGCCGCGTTCAAGGCCGGGTTCAATTTCGGTGAGACCGCCGAGCTCTTCGACCACACCTACGAGATCCTCCCGGCGAAGCTGAAGTCCGGCCGCTACCGAAACATCACCGGCAACCTCGCCCTCTCCTACGGGATGATCGCCGCGTCGCAGCAGTCGGGCCTACCGATCGTCTGCGCGTCCTACCCGATCACCCCCGCGTCCGACATCCTGCACGAGCTGAGCCGCCACAAGAACTTCGGTGTGCGCACGGTGCAGGCCGAGGACGAGATCGCCGCGATCAGCATGGCGATCGGCGCGTCCTTCGCCGGCAATCTCGGTCTCACGACCACGAGTGGTCCCGGCGTCGACCTGAAGTCGGAGGCGCTGGGGCTCGCGGTGAGCCTCGAGCTGCCGCTGGTGCTCGTCGACGTCCAGCGCGGTGGTCCGTCGACCGGTCTGCCGACCAAGACCGAGCAGGCCGACCTGATGCTCGCGATGTACGGCCGTCACGGCGAGTGCCCGCTGCCGATCATCGCCGCGGATTCGCCGAGCGGGTGCTTCGACGCCGCGTTCGAGGCCGTGCGCATCGCGGTGAAGTACCGCACGCCGGTCATCCTCCTCACCGACGGCTTCCTCGCCAACGGCGCGGAGCCGTGGCGCTTCCCCGACGTCGGCGATCTTCCCGCGATCCCGGTCGACTTCGCGTCGGAGCCGAACCACGACGGCGCGTTCTGGCCGTACCTGCGTGACCCCGAAACACTGGCCCGACCCTGGGCGGTGCCCGGTACTCCCGGACTCATGCACCGCATCGGTGGCATCGAGAAGCAGGACGGTACCGGCAACATCAACTACGACCCGGGCAACCACGAGCTGATGGTCAAGCTCCGGCTCGAGAAGGTCATGCGGGTGCAGCAGGACATCGCGCCGGTCGACGTCGATGGTGACGTCGACGCCGACCTGCTGGTCGTCGGCTGGGGCAGCACGCGTGGCTTCATCAAGGCCGCGATGCGCAATGTCCGCGGATCCGGCCGCAAGGTCGCCCACGTGCACATCACCAACCTGTTCCCGTTCCCGAGCGACCTCGGAGACGTGCTCCGCCGCTACCCGAAGATCCTGGTTCCCGAGATGAACATGGGCCAGCTCTCCCGGTTGCTGCGGGCCGAGTACCTCGTCGACGCCCAGAGCCTCAGCAAGGTGCAGGGCGCGCCGTTCCGCTCCGCCGAGATCGAAGCCAAGATCATGGAGATGACCAACTGATGGCCGCCGTAGACGAAACCGCAGTGCCGCTCACCCGCAAGGACTACTCGTCGGACCAGGAGGTCCGCTGGTGTCCCGGTTGCGGCGACTATTCCGTGCTCGCCGCGGTGCAGTCGCTCATGCCCGACCTCGGCGTCCGGCCCGAGAACATCGTGTTCGTCTCCGGGATCGGCTGCTCGAGCCGCTTCCCGTATTACATGAACACCTACGGCGTGCACTCGATCCACGGCCGCGCCCCCGCGGTCGCGACCGGCATCGCGGTCGCCCGGCCCGATCTCGACGTGTGGGTCATCACCGGTGATGGTGACGGGCTCTCCATCGGCGGCAACCACCTGATCCACGCGCTGCGGCGCAACGTGAACCTGACGATCCTGCTGTTCAACAACCAGATCTACGGGCTCACCAAGGGTCAGTACTCGCCGACCAGCGAGCAGGGGAAGATCACCAAGAGCACGCCGTTCGGTTCGATCGACTACCCGTTCAACCCGCTGTCGCTCGCGATCGGGGCCGAGGCGACGTTCGTGGCCCGAACCCACGACATGGACCGCAAGCACATGCAGGAGACGTTCAAGCGTGCGCACGCGCACCAAGGTGCTGCCTTCGTCGAGATCTACCAGAACTGCAACGTCTTCAACGACGGGGCGTTCGAGGAGATCCTGCAGAAGGACAAGCGCGGCTCGATGCTGGTGTCGCTCAAGCAGGGCGAGCCGATCATCTTCGGTGACGACCTCGAGATGGGCGTCGCGCTCAACGAGTACGGCGAGGCCCACATCGTGCAGATCGCAGATGTCGGGCTCGAGCAGATCCTCGTGCACGACGAGCACCGGACCGACCCGGCGATCGCGTTCTCGCTGTCACGGCTGGCCGACCGGCCGACGACCCCGACTCCCATCGGCGTCTTCCGCGACATCGAGCGCCCGGTCTACGAGCAGGAAGTCACCGCGCAGCTCGCGCGGGCCCAGGAGCGTTCCGGCCCCGGCGATCTCCGCAAGCTCATCGAGTCCGGCAACATCTGGGAAGTGGCCTAGCGGGCCACGTCCCCGACGGGTCTGTCTCAATCTCCCTCAATCTCCGAGGACTCGGAAGACGAGGCCGGTACGGGGCTTGGGCTCGAAGAAGGTTGTCTTCTGGGGGAAGCGGAGGCCGGCGAACGCGGCGGAGCGGATCTGTTCGACGGTCGCGGGGCGGAGCAGGATCGCGGCGTCGGCCTCGCCCTTCGAGACGAGGCCCGCACAGGTGTCGGCGCCGGCGCGGTAGGTGATCTCGGTGGTGTCGGGGAGCATGGGGGCGATCGCGGCTTCGAACGCGGCCGAATCGGTGTCGCGCACCGGAGTGGGGTCGGTGAGCAGGGGCGTCACGACCTCGGGCCGCGCGGTGAGGAGCGCCACGCCGCGGCCGTCGACGAGCAGCGGGCCCGGGTGGGAACGGAGGAGCGCGTCGAGCCGTCCGGGGTCTCCGGGGTCGACCGGGCCGGCATCGGTGACCTCGAACGCGTCCTGCAATGTGGCGCGGAGGTCCTGGCCGCCGAGGTGCGCGAGGAGACGGTGGATCGGCCCGACCGAGAGCTCCTGCTCCTCGAGCTCGGTCACGAAGGCCATGACCGAGGCCGCGCCGTCGACCGGGGTCCCGGCCCTCGCGAGCTCGTCGCGGTAGTTCTTGGCGGTCTCGAAGCGGTGGTGACCGTCGGCGAGCACCATCGGCGCGTCGGCAACCGCGTCGTGGATGGCCGCGATGCCGGCCGGGCTGGTGATCGGGATCAGCTCGTGGCGGTGGCCCAGCTCGTCGATCGCGATCGCCACCGGAGGAGTGTCTCCGACCGCGGCGCGGATCCCGCCCGCGAGCGAGAGTCCCCAGATCGGGTCGAGGTTCGCCCGGGTCGCGCGGAGGAGGTCGAGCCGGTCGGATTTGTGCTTGGAGATCGTGCGTTCGTGGGCGAGCACCGCGTCGGGCCCGGTCGTGGGCGCGCCCTCCGCGGGTGGCAGACGCAGCGCGCCGAGCACGCCGACGGTCGAGCGGTCGCGTCCGTCGACGTCGGTGTAGTACATCCGGTAGCCGTAGAACGCGGGCTCCGGGTCGGTGGCGAGGATGCCGGCGGCCCGCCACGCGTCGAGCCGGGCGGCCGCGTCGGCGTAGCGGTCGGGGCCCTGCGGCTGGATGAGGCGAACCGAGTTGACCGGGCTGCGGGCTTCGAGCGCGACCCGTTCGTCGTCGTCGATCACGTCGTAGGGCGGCGCGGCGACGGCCGAATCGTCCACGGGCGGCGCGGCGTCGGAGACGTAGCGGGTGCCGCGGAACGGCAAGAGCTCGGGCACGTGGGAAGTCGCTTTCGGGAGGCGTAGGGAAGGTCCGAGGGTACCCCGAGGGCACGGGGCCGACCCGTTCCCGGCGGGGCGATCGGTAGCCTCCGGAAGATCGGGAACACGCCGTTGTTCGGTACCGTCGACGGCACAACGGCGCCGCGACGATCCCGACGGATGGAGCATTCCGTGGACGACTACCAGGCATTCCAGGACTTCCAGGAGGGCATGCGCCTGCTCGAGCACGACGACGCCCACGCGGCTGTGGTGATCCTCGAGCGGGCCCGCGACCGCGAGCCGGACCAGAGCTCGGTGCGCGAGGCGCTCGGACGTGCGTACCTGCGTACGCACCGGTTCATCGAGGCGGGCGAGGAGTTCGCCAGGGCCGTCGAGCTCGAGCCGGTGAACGACTACGCGCTCTACGGGCTCGGCGTCGCTCAGCTCACGATGGGTGACCACCGCGGAGCGCGGCGCCACCTCCGGCTGGCCACGGTGATGGCTCCGGACAAGGAGCCGTACCGGCACGCGCTCCTGCACGCGCTGCGCGTCTCGACGCCGTACGCGCGGCGGGCGGAGTGACCGCACCGCTCGTCGTCTGCGATCTCGACGGCGTTCTCTGGCGGGGCGCGGAGCCGATCCCCGGTTCGGCCGAGGCCGTCGAGAAGTTGCAGGGGGCCGGCATCCGGGTCGCCTTCCTCACCAACAACTCGGGCCCGACGCCGGCGGACCTCGTGGCCAAGCTGGGGGCGATGGGTGTTCCGGCGCAGGCCGACGACGTGCTTTCGAGCGCGGAGGTGGCGGTCGACGCGCTGCAGCAGGTGCTCGAACCCGGTGCGAGGGTCATCGCGTGCAGTGGACCCGGTGTGGTCGAAGCGCTGGAGACCGCGGGATTCGAGGTCGTCGACCGCGCCCCGGCGGCTGCGGTCGTCGTCGGGTACCACCGGACGTTCGACTACGAGGAGCTCGCCCGGGCGTCCGCCGCGGTGCGCGCCGGGGCGCGGCTCGTCGCGACGAACGACGACGCGACGTTCCCGGGGGCCGACGGGTTGTTGCCGGGCAACGGCGCGATCGTCGCGGCCGTCGAGACCGCGTCGGGTGTGCGGGCCGAGGTCACGGGCAAGCCACACCCGCCCACGGTCGAGTTCGTGCGCCGCCGCCTCGGGAGCACCGGCGTCATGGTGGGCGACCGGGTGTCGACCGACGGCGCCTTGGCCGACGCGCTGGGCTGGCCGTTCGCGCTCGTGCTCAGCGGGGTCAGCGCGCACGACGGCGCCCCAGGAGGCGAAGTGGTTCCCGACCCGCCTCCCGCGTTCGTCGCCGCCGACCTTTCCGAGCTCGCGCCCCGGCTCATCGAGGCTCTCGCGCACTGACGCCGCGGTCTCAGACCGGTGGCGTCCAGCGCGGTGGCGGCGGAGTGAAGGGTGGGAGTGGCTCGGGTGGAGGCGCGGTCCGGCCCCGGGCCAGGAACGCGAAGAGCGCTCCGCCGACGAAGCCGCCGACGTGGGCCACCCACGCGACGCCTGCGTTGGGGTCGGTGAAGAACTGCATCACGAACCACGCGACGAGCACCAGATAGGCCGGCAGCTCCACCGGGAAGATCACCAGCAACGACAAGACCCGCTTGGTGGGGAACCACATGAGGTACGCGCCCATCACGCCGGCGATCGCTCCCGACGCACCGATGATGGGAACGGTGGAGGAGGGGTCGACGAGCAGCTGTGACCCGAGGGCCACGAGTCCGGCGAGCAGGTAGAAGACGATGTACCGCACCCGCCCGAGCCGGTCTTCGACGTTGTTGCCGAAGACCCAGAGGAAGAGCATGTTCCCGGCGAGGTGCAGGAGCGAGACGTGCAGGAACATCGACGCGAGCGCGGCGAACCAGACGTTCTTGCCGGCGAACAGCTCGGGGCCGCCCGCACCACAGGCCGGGCCGTGCACACCTGTCTCGACCTCGTCGAGCCGGAGCGGCGACCCTTGCCGCAGCTCGCACGGGATGGCGGCGTGTTCGTAGTTGAACGCGTCGGCGCGCGAGATCTGCACGCTCGAACCGCCCAGGCCGAGCACTCGCTCGCCCGAATGCGGCTGTACGAAGAAGAAGACCGCGACGTTGAGGAGGATCAGGGCGATCGTGACCACCGGCACCCGCCGCGTCGGATTGCGGTCGTACAGCGGGATGACCATCGGGCGGGAACGCTACCGGGCGGCTCCACGATTTCGACGTCGTCCGGGAGGAGACCGCGCACGTTGGTGGTGGTCCTGGCCCCCGGCCTAACCTCGGTCACCGAACGAAGGAGCGACCAATGTCCGAGCCCTCCGACGCGAAGTCACTGCGTGACCGTGGCGCCGAGTTCAGTGCAGCCACGAAGGCGGAGGCCAAGCGCTGGGCCGAGGAGCTGAACGACTCCGGAAAAGCTGTGCCGGAGCGGGTGCAGCATCTTTTCGACGACCTCCTCGGGCGCATCGAACAGTTCCAGGAGACGTTCCGGGCCGACGTCGAGCAGTGGGTCTCCGCGCAGACCGAGACCACTCGCGCCGAGCTCGAGCGGCTCGAGGCGCGGGTGGCGCAGTTGACGTCGCGAGCGGCGCCGCGGGTGGCGGCTCAGCGATCGGGTGCGGAGAAGGCGCTGTCGCAACAGGTCGCCGCGGTTGCCCAGGCCACCCGGGCGAAGGCAGCCGAGGTTCGGTCGAGCCTGGCCCATCAGGTCGTGACCGCGGAATCCGCAGTGCGGCCGTCGGCCCGGAACGCGGTGCGCCAGGCCGCGGACGCGACCCGCAACGTGGTTGCGAAGATCAGTCCCTCGGCCGGCCCGAAGCCGCCCGGC
>JAODBH010000141.1 GCA_025463865.1 Actinomycetes bacterium
GTGGCTCGAGCGGATGCTCGGCGTCATCCTGTTCTTCGGAGCCTGGGAGCTCGCGGCGCGGGTCGGTTGGCTCAGCCCCGACACGCTGGCCGCGCCCTCCTCGGTCGTCTCGACCGGGTGGCGCCTCGCGCAGGACGGCACCCTGGGTGACGCCCTGCAGGCCTCGGCGACCCGGGTGCTCTGGGGCCTGGCATTCGGCGTCCCGATCGGTCTGGCGCTCGCGCTCATCGCGGGTCTCTGGCGACTCGGCGACGACCTGGTCGACGGCAACATCCAGATGCTGCGCTTCGTCCCGATCATCGGGATCGAGCCGCTGCTCATCCTGTGGCTCGGCATCGGCGAGACCGCGAAGATCACGCTGATCGTGCTGGGGGTCGCGTTCCCCGTGTACGTGAACACGTACCTCGCGATCAAGAACATCGATCCGGCGTACGAGGAGCTTGCGGGCGTGGTCGGCCTCGGGCGACTCGCGTTCATCCGCCGGGTGGTCCTCCCGGCGGCGCTGCCCGGATTCCTCGCCGGCCTGCGGCTCGCAACCGCCGTGGCGTGGCTGCTGCTCGTGTTCGCGGAGCAGCTCAATGCGCAGAGCGGCCTCGGATTCCTGATGATCCGGGCCCAGACGTTCTTCCAGAGCGACGTGATCGTGCTCTGCCTCGTGATCTACGCCGTGCTCGGGCTCTGCACCGACGCGGTCGTCCGTGCGATCGACAGGAAGGCGTTGCGATGGCAGCCAGGGCGGTAACCGAGGTCGCACCGGTCGAGCAGCGGCCGGGCGCGCGCGACGAGCCCGACGTGGTCGTCGACGACGCGCTCGCGGTCTCCGCGCTCGGGGTCCGCCGAACGTTCGGCGACCGCCAGGTTCTGCGCGGCATCGATCTCGATGTACGTCCGGGCGAGTTCGTCGCCCTGCTCGGGCGCAGCGGCTCGGGCAAGACCACGTTCCTCCGCGCCCTGGCCGGCATCGACCGGGGCTTCGACGGTCGCCTCTTCGTACCGGCCCGCCGGTCCGTGGTCTTCCAGGATCCGCGCCTGCTCCCGTGGGCGTCGGTCCTCGCCAACGTCGTCCTCGGCCTGAAGGCCAAGGATGCGAAGGCACGGGGCCGCGCGGCGCTCGCGGAGGTCTCGCTCGAGGGACACGAGAAGGACTGGCCGAAGACGCTGTCCGGTGGCGAGGCCCAACGCGCCGCGTTGGCCCGTGCCCTCGTGCGCGAACCGCAGCTCCTCCTGCTCGACGAGCCGTTCGGTGCGCTCGACGCACTGACGCGCATCCGCATGCACGCGCTCGTGCAGGAGCTGTGTGCGCGTCACCATCCCGCGGTGCTGCTCGTCACCCACGACGTCGACGAGAGCATCCTCCTCGCCGACCGCGTCCTGGTGCTCTCCGACGGCGTGATCTCGCTGGACGTTCCGGTCGAGGTGGCCACGCCCCGTCTACGGAGCGACCGGAGCTTCATCGCGCTCCGCTCCCGCCTGCTCGCGGAGCTGGGCGTGGACGAGGCCGCCGAAGGCGCGCACCCCGAGAGCCCATCGTCCGACGCCATCGACCTCACGCACGACACATCACCGCTATCCGACGTCCAGCCAAGGGAGCACCAAGCATGACCGCCGTCACCACCACGTCCCAGCTCACCGTCACCGATCTCTCCGGCTACATCGGCTCGGAGATCCGCGGCGTCGACATCTCGCGGCCCCTCGACCCCGAGACCGTCGCCGACATCCGGCGCATCTGGCTCGACCGCAAGGTGATCTTCTTTCCGGGCCAGACGCTCGACCCCGACACCCACATCGCGTTCGCGTCCAACTTCGGCGAGCCGACCGAGGGCCACCCCGTGATCCCGGGCATCAAGAGCAACCCCGAGGTCTTCGAGATCGACTACACCGCCGCCCGTGACCTCTACGCGACCTACGGGGACATCAGCCGGGACAGTGGGCTCAATTGGCACACCGACGTGACGTTCGTGACCCGGCCACCGCTCGGCTCGATCCTGCGCGCGGTCGTGGTCCCCGACGCGGGCGGCGACACATTGTTCTCCAACCAGGCTGCGGCGTTCGCCGGCCTGAGCCCCGCGCTGCAGGACTTCCTGTCGACGCTCACCGCAGTGCACGACGGTGGCCCGCAATTCCGTGGCGTTCTCGAGCTCGTCGGCGAGGGCAAGTGGGAGGGCAAGCCGATCAAGGCGCTGGAGCCGGTCGAGCACCCGGTCGTCCGCACGCACCCCGAGACCGGCGAGCGCACGCTCTTCGTCAACCCGGGGTTCACGTCGCACATCGTGGAGCTCGCCCGGAGCGAGAGCGACGCGCTCTTGAGCTACCTGTACGCCCACTCGGTCCGGCCCGAGTACACGGTCCGCTACCACTGGACTCCCGGCACCGTGGCGTTCTGGGACAACCGGGCGACGCAGCACGCGGTGATCGGCGACTACGGCGACCAGCATCGGGTGATCCAGCGGGTCACGCTGCGCGGGGACGCACCCCGTTGACCGCGGCGCTCCACGGCTACGACGGCATCGCCGGGTTCCACCACCCGGCGGCCGTCGAGCCGCGCGTCACCGACACGGTGTTCCGTCGCGCGTGGCTGGAGCAACACCCGGTCTGCCCCGGTTGCGACGGCGACCTCGTGGAGACGTCGCGGCCCGCCGAACTGGTCGTGGAGCGCCGCTACGTCTGCCCCGACTGCTGGATGCGTTGGCGCCGTGACGCTGCCGGCCCACTGAGCGCGGACGGCCGTCGCGCCTGAGGCGGTGCGGTAGACCGCCTGGCTAGAGTCCGCCGATGCGCAACAGGGGAGTTGCCGCGGTGGTCGTCGGCTTGCTGACGATGGTCGTGCTCGTGTCCGGAATCGAGTCCGTCGACGCGTTCGCCGCGACCGGCGGATCGCAGGCGGGGGTGACGCCGACCACGATCAAAGTCGGTGTGGCGCTCGTCGACTACAGCTGCATCAAGCAGTTCGTGGATTCGGTTCGCGTCGACGAGGACAAGGAGTGGACCGCGTACTTCGACGACATCAACGCCAACGGCGGGATCAACGGCCGCACGATCGTGCCCGTCTACGACAAGTACTGCCCGCTCGGGAGCGCGGCCCCCCTGGCCGTGTGCACCAAGCTCACCGACGACGACAAGGTCTTCGCGATCATGGGTACGTTCGTCGACTTCTCCGGCGACGCCCAGACGTGCGTCGCGAAACAGCACAACACGCCCTTGGTCACGTTCGAGCTCACCCAGGCGATCATCGACAAGGCGACGCCGGGCCTGATCGTCTATCCCGGCACGACCAACGAGCGGACGTCGAAGGTCCTGCTCCGACTCATGAAGAAGAGCGGGCGCCTGAAGGGCAAGACCGTCGCGGTCCTCGGCGGTTCCGCCGAGGCCGCAGTGGTCAACGGGACGGTCGTCCCGACCCTCAAGAAGCTCGGCGTGAAGACCGGCACCACCGCGATCCTGTCGATCAACGGCACGTCGGACACGTCGGCCGCGCAGGCACAGCTCCAGAGCTTCATCGAGCGCTGGAAGGGCGAGCACGTCAACAGCATCTTCCTGTCCGGTGACGAGGTCTCGTCCAAGCAGTTCGTGACCGCCATCCGCGCCGCGCTCCCGAAGGTGCAGCTCGCCGTCGACAATCAGGACCTGCGGACGTCGGCCCGCGACCTGACCAAGGCCGGCGTGAAGCCCAACCCCTACGAGGGCATCTTCTCGACCGCCGGGCCCACGCCGCACGAGTACGACAACGGTCCCAACTGGAAGTACTGCCGCGACATCTACAAGAAGCAGACCGGCGAGTTCCCGCCGAACGCGGACCAGGTGCTGCCCGCGCCGGGGGGCAAGACGCTCGACAAGCACGGCGCGGTCGACACCGCGTGCCAGGCCATCGCGATGTTCCAGGCGATCGCGACGAAGGCCGGCAAGAACCTCACCACCGCCACGTGGGCGAAGGCCGTCAACGGCTACGGCCCCATCGTCGACCGCGGGGGCGGCCAGTTCGCGTCGCTCCACCGGGGGAAGTACGACGTCGCCGACTCCTTCCGGCTCGAGGCGTTCGACTCGACCCTCCCCGGCGGCGGCGACTGGAAGGCCCTCACGAAGATCGAGAACATCCCCGGGTAGTCGCACGCCGTCGCCGGCCGTCGGGTCCGCCTGCCTTCTGCTCCCGCGGTTTCGCCGGTGGCGACCGATGAGTTCGGCCGCTCGGACGGTCTCATCCTCGTGCATGCAGATCCGGGGCCGGCCGTCGGAGCGCCGTCTGGCGCGCTCCGATGACGGGCGGAGAGGACGACGAACGTCTCGCCTTCATCCGGGGAGCGCTCCCGCCGCGGTTCCGGCGCCGGGTCGTCACCATCGCGGCCGGACGCCGTCTCGACTTCTGTGAAGTCGAATGGCGGGGAGCGATCGGGTTCGTGGAGTGCGGGATGCTCGAGATCGAGGACGAGCGCGGTGTGCGCTGGCGCTTCGACACCGGCGCCATCCTTGCGCTGGACGGCGTGACCCGCTCGGCGCTGCACAATCCGGGTCCGGCATCCACGGTGCTCGTCCTCGTGACGCGTCGGCGCGGGAACAGTGCGCCGTACGGCCACGGATCGGACCGGGAGGATCGACGATGAGCTTCCGAGCCGTGCTCGGGCCGGGGGTTCAGCTGGCGGACTTGGGCAGCGCGGCGACGATCTGCTGGGCGATCAACGTGTAGCCAGGGGTCTTCGGGTGGATATCGGTGTACTGGCAGAAGTACGTGAGCTCGCAGACCTTGGCCACCGGCGTCGGGATGACGCCGTACGGAGCGAGGTTCGTGGTCTCGTCGAACGAGCCGTAGGCGCCGGTGGCCGCGGTGATGTCGACGAACGTGCCGTTGACCGCCTGGTACTGGGACGCCAGCGCCGGGTTGATGATCGTCTTGAACGCGGTGACCGACAGCTTGGCGAGGTCCTTGGCCGACTGGCTCGGCTGCAGGTAGGTGCCGAGGATCACGTCGGGGTAGGTGATCCCGACGATCGCGGTCGACGGGCCGGCCGCGGCGCGGATGCGGGTGAGCATCGGGCCGAGGTTGGTCTTGATGCCGTCGACCGCGGTGGAGACGCAGGGGACCGGGTTCGCGTCCTTGGCGCACGCGGTGACGTCGTTGCCACCGATCGAGACGGTCACGAGGGCGACCTTGCCTTGGTGCGCCTGGATGTAGGCGATGGCGGCGTCCGCCTGTGTCCGGCCGGGATAGCTGATGCCCTTGGGCCCGAGGGCCTGCGGGTCGCAGCCCTTCTCGGAGATGATCGACGTGGTCGTCGCGCCGCTGCACCCGAAGTTCGCGAGCTGCAGGTCGTAGCCCTTGGCCTTGGCCAGGCCGCCGAGTTGGTAGGCGTAGCCGTTCGTCGTCGTGCCGCCCGCGCCGGTGCCGGTCGGCTGGTACCCGGCGGCGTAGGAGTCACCGAGCGAGACGTAGAGCTGCTTGCCGGCCGACGCGGCTTTCGTCTTGGTGGTCGTGGGGTTGCTGTTGGCGGACGATGGACTCGACGCCGAGCAGGCCGCGAGCCCGAGGAGCATGGCGACGCCCGCTGCGCCCAGTGCCTGACGGTGTGCCTTCCGGCTACGGAACATCCGGTGAACGTATCGCGAAGAAGAACGGGTTCTAAGTCATCCGTGTCGGGGCTCGTCGGCGGAAGGGACCACCAGGACGGGTCGGGTGGAGCGGTGGACCACCTGGTACGTGACCGAGCCGAGCAACGCCCCCCGGATCGGACCGGTGCCGGTGGCGCCGACGACGAGCGCGAGCGCCTCGTGCTCGTTGCCCGCACGCAGCAGCGCCTCGGCCGGGCGGTGTGCCACGAGCTCGTGTCGGACGTCGCCCGCTGGGTCGATCGCGGTCGCGGCGGCGACGGCATCGGCGGTGTCCCGTTCCGCGACCGCGCGGTCCGCGCGGGCGGACTCGCCGCCGTCGCCGCCGATCTGG
>JAODBH010000148.1 GCA_025463865.1 Actinomycetes bacterium
TCGAGCGCGTCGAACGCGGGAAGATCACCGCGGTCGTCGCCGGCGAAGGCGACCGCGTCGCGGTCTCCGACGACCGCCTCCACAACCCGGCCCTTGTCCATGCGGATGGGCGGGCGGATCTCGACGGCCATCTTTCCCCGCTCGGGAGCCTCGAGACCGTGGGCCCGGGCGACCTCTTCCGCGACCGCGCGCACCTCGGTCTCGCGTCCGGGCGCGTTGCGCCAGTGCAGCGTGACGGTGAAGCCGCCCTTGCGCTCCACCAGGATGCCCGGCAGGCGCGCCTCCGCTTCGGCCGCCGCCTGGTCGACCGCGGGCTTCCACCGGTCCACCTCGGGGTGGGCGACGATGCCGGCACCGGTGTCGGACTCGAGGCCATAGAGCCCGTGGTACTCGATCCCGTCGAGGGCGAGGCGATCTCGCAGGAACGCGACGCTGCGCCCGCTGACCACGGCGACGACGCCGAGGCGACCCACGAGCGACGCCAACGCATCGCGCGCGCCGTCGACCGCGACCGCGTCGTCCGGATGTTCGACGATCCGCGCGAGCGAGCCGTCGAAGTCGACGAGCATCGCGGCCCGCGCGGGATCCGTGAGGAAGGGTTCGAACGCCGCGGGCAGGGTCATGTCCGGAGCCTAGAGACGCGCGTCCCCCAGGCGCGGAGGACGAACCCGCGGTCCGCTACTTGGCGCCGACGACGACGATGAGGTTGGCGTTCTGGACGCCGGTGCCCGCGGACCAGCCGGCAGGGGCGGGCACCGGGATGGGCTTGGGCGCGCCCACGATCGGCGACGCACCTGGCGCGCTCTTCAACGGCGTCGCGAGGCTCGCAGCCAGGGCCGTGGCCTCACCGTCGTACCCGGGCTTGAAGTAGACGGTGGTGCCGGTGGTGCCGGTGGCGTTCCCGGGGGTGAGGGCCTTGTAGCCCAACGGGGTCAGCTTGCTCGAGACCGCGGCAGCGTTCCCCGCGATCCCGCTCGCGTTGAGGACGACGACCTGGACCTCGGCCGGGGGCTTCAACGCCTTGGTCGTGGTGGTCGCGCCCTTGGCCGTGGTGGTCGTGCCGCCCGGTGCGGTCGTGGTGGTGCCGCCGGCCGCGGTGGTCGTCGTGGTGGTGGTGCCGGCCGCGACCGTGCCCCCACCCTTGCCGCCGCCACCGCCGTTGTCGACGACCTGGAGCAGCGCGAGTCCGATCACGATCGCCACCGCGATGAGGCCACCCGCACGTAGGGCGGAGAAGGCCATCGAACCGGCGAACCCGCGGCTCTTCGTCCGCTCGGTGCGGCGCGGCCGCGTGGCCGCGCCGGGCAACATCGTGGCGTCGGTCATCGGGACCCCGGATCGGCGCGGCGGCCTTCGAAGCGCATCCGGCGGCGCTGCTCGCGCTGGCGTTGGAGCCGCTTCACGGTCAGCGGGTCGTACGCGCGCGCGGCGTCGCGCTCGAGCAGCGCGTTCATCTCGCGGTAGTAGAGCGTCGGCGAGATCCGGAGCTGTTCACGGATGCCGACCTCCTTCGAACCCGACCCCGACCACCAGTTGCGCTCGAAGTCGAGGATGGCGCGATCTCGTTCGGAAAGCGCACGTGCGGGACGTGCTCGTTCGGAGAACTCCATCGGCGCCGATCCTGATCGGTGGGTGGGTGGGGGTCAAGCATTTCCGATCCGCGGCGGAGAGTCGCGGATGGGGGAGCCGGACGGCGGGATTGCACGACGCCCGGCGGTGCAGATGCGCGGCCGTAGGGTGCCACACGTCGTCGCCGTCCGGGTGTCATGGCCCGCACGCACCGACACGCTCCGCGTTCGCCGCGGGATGCACGGAGGCGCCGAGCGCACCTGACCGCGGGGACGGGCCGGACCACGGGAGGCCGGAATTCGGTTGCCGCTCCCCGGACCCGCTGTCATAGTGCGCGGCGTGCCGGAGTCTCACTTCGACGAACGAATCGCGAAGCGGTACCAGGTCCTGTGGCCGGAGCTCTTCGCTCCTTCGGTGGTCGAGCCGGCGGTGGACGTCCTCGCCGATCTTGCCCGGGGTGGTGCGGCGCTCGAGCTCGGTATCGGTACCGGTCGTCTCGCGTTGCCACTCAGTCGACGTGGAGTGCACGTTCACGGCATCGAGCTGTCGGCGGCGATGGTCGCGCAGCTGCAGACCGAGCCGGGGGCCGACCGCATCCACGTGACGATCGGAGATTTCGCGACAACCCGGGTGGGCCCGACGTTCGGACTCGCGTATCTCGTGCGGAACACGATCACGAATCTGACCACGCAGGACGAACAGGTCGAATGCTTCCGCAACGTCGCGGCGCAGCTCGAAGTCGGCGGCTGCTTCGTGATCGAGAACTACATCCCCGAGCTGCAACGGCTTCCACCCGGCGAGACGATCCACCCGTTCACGGTGGAACCGTCACATCTGGGCTTCGAGGAATACGACGTCGCGACGCAGATCGCGATCTCACACCACTACTGGCTGATCGACGGCGAACTGGAAGTCTTCTCGTCGCCCCATCGTTACGTCTGGCCGTCCGAGCTCGACCTCATGGCCCGGATCGCGGGTATGACGTTGCGTGAGCGCTGGAGCGACTGGAACCGTGAGCCGTTCACCAGCGATAGTCGGAGCCACATCTCGGTGTGGCAGAAGGACGACGCGCTGGTGCCCTGAATCAGGCGGTTTCTTGGGAGCCGGAGGACGGAATTGAACCGACGACCTGCTGTTTACAAGACAGCTGCTCTGCCGACTGAGCTACTCCGGCGAAGCGGTCAGGCTACTCGGGCCGAACCATTCTGCGACGAGCGACCTCGAACAACGCCAGTGCCGCAGCCACGCTGACGTTGAGCGAGTCGAGCCGCCCTGACATCGGGATGCCGGCGACCAGATCGCATCGGGCACGCGTGAGCCGCGACAGGCCCCGACCCTCGGCGCCGAGCACCATCACGATCGGACGGTCGGCGATCTGGAGGTCGAACAGCGACGAGTCGGCGTCCGCGTCCAGGCCCACGGTCCAGACGCCGGCACGCGCCGCCCGCTCCAGCGCCTGGGGCACACCCCCGACCATGGCGATCGGCACGTACTCGATCGCGCCGGCGGCGGCTTTCGCGACCGCGGGGGTGACGTTCACCGCGCGGTGACGGGGGACGATCGCGCCCGTGGCTCCTGCGAGCTCCGCGGTGCGCAGGATGGCACCGAGGTTCTGCGGGTCGGTGACACCGTCCAGCGCGACGAGGAACGCAGCGGGGTCCTGCAGGAGCGCGTCGAGGTCGGCCGGCGCGAGCGCGTCGGCGCGCGCGATCACACCCTGCGGCGACTCGGTGCGGGCCATGTCGTCGAGACGTTCGGGCGGCAACCATCGCACCGGGACACCGAGGCCTTCGGCCAGCTCGACGATCTCGTCGATCAGGTCGCTCGCGGCGAGACCCTGCGCGACCGACAGCCCGCGCACCCGCCGGGTGCGCGCCCGCAGCAGCTCGCGCACCGCGCGCCGGCCCTCGATCTGATCACCGCCGACACCGCTGCGGTCGCGGGTCGGGCCGCGCTCCCGGTCGCGGTCGCGTGCCGGCTCCGCGTCCCGACGCTCGTTGCCCGGGCGGCGACGGGGCGCGCTGCGGCCGCTCACCGGTGCCAGATCGTGCCGTGGGGCGTGTCTTCGAGCGTGACCCCGCGGGCGGCGAGCTCGTCACGGATCCGGTCGGCCGCGGCGAAATCGCGATTCGCCCGGGCATCGGTACGGAGGACGACGAGCGCGTCGATGTCGGCCGCGTCGTGGGCGTCGTCGGTCTCCGTGGCGCCGGCTTCGATGCCGAGCACCGCGACCAGCTGGTGCACGGTGGCGAGCATCGTCGCGGCGGCGGTGGTGTCGCCCGCGGCGATGGCGACGTTGGCCCGCTTGACCGCTTCGAAGATGCGCGCGAGCGCGACCGGCGTGTTGAAGTCGTCGTCCATCGCGGCGCGGAACGCGGCGACGATCTCGGGATCCGCCTCGTCGGCGGGTTCGACGCCCGCGGCGCGGGCACTGCGATCGAGCGCGTCGAGACCCTCGAGCGCGGCCGCCGCCGACGCGAGCGCATCGGGACCGGCCTCCATCTGGCGCCGGTAGTGGTGCTGCAGCGTCAGCAGACGGAGCGCACGCGGGCCGTGCGCGTCGACCACTTCGGAGAGATTGAGGAAGTTGCCGAGCGACTTGCTCATCTTCTCGCCCGAGACGTTGAGCATCCCCGCGTGCAACCAATGGCGTGCGAACGGATGGCCCGCACCCTCGGCCTGTGCGCGCTCGTTCTCGTGGTGTGGGAAGACGAGGTCGTCGCCACCGCCGTGGAGATCGAAGCCCTCGCCGAGCAGGTCGAGCGCCATGGCCGAGCACTCGATGTGCCACCCGGGTCGGCCCTCTCCCCACGGCGACTCCCACGCGGGCTCGCCCGGCTTGGCGGCCTTCCACAGCGCGAAGTCGATCGGGCTGCGCTTCTCGTCGTCGACATCGACGCGCGCGCCCGCACCTTCGAGCAGGTCGGCGCGTGAACGCCCCGAGAGCTCCCCGTAGTGCTCGTAGGAGTCGACCGCGAAGTACACGCCCTTGCCGGGCACGACGTACGCGTGGTTGGACGCGACGAGCTCGGCGATGAGCTCGATCATCGGGGCGATGTAGCCGGTGGCGTGCGGCACGACGTCGGGCGGGCGGACTCCCAGCCGTTCGAGATCGGCGAAGTACGCGCATTCGTACCTACTCGCGAGCTCGGGTTCCGTGGTGCCTTGCTCCGACGCGCGCCGGATGATCTTGTCGTCGACGTCGGTGATGTTGCTCACGAAGTTCACGGTGTAGCCGGACCACTCGAGGTAGCGCCGGATCGTGTCGTACACGATCGCGGTGCGCCCGTGGCCCAGGTGCGGGACGTCGTACACGGTGGGCCCACACACGTACATCGAGACGCGACCAGGTTGGCGCGTGGTCAGCGTCACCTTGCTCCGGGCCATCGTGTCGTAGAACTCCACGACGGTGAAGCTAGTAGGCCCCGGGTTGGCGCCTCCGCGCGTTTCCCCGAGCAGCAGGCCGCGCTACCGCTGCAGGAGGGCGACCGCCCAGGCGGCGATGCCCTCGGAGCGGCCGATCGCACCGATCCCCTCGCCCCGCTTGGGTTTGACCGCCACGAACACAGGGTCGCCGGAGGGGCCGCGGACGTCGTCGAGGGCAGCCGAGAGGTTCGCGGCCATCGCCTCGAGGTGGGGCGCGAGGCGGGGCACCTCGGCCGCGACCACGACGTCGACGTTCTCCACCCACCACCCGGCCGCGGCCACGCGCTCGGCCGCGACCTCCAAGAACCGGATCGACGACGCGTCCTTCCAGTGCGGGTCGGCGGCCGGGAACATCGTCCCGAGGTCGGGCAGACCCGCCGCGCCGAGCACCGCGTCGGTGACGGCGTGGGCCACGACGTCGGCGTCCGAGTGGCCCTCGAGCCGGGCGTGCCCGATGGTGACGCCACCGAGGACCAGATCGCCCGAGCCTCCGAACGGATGGACGTCGTAGCCCAGCCCCACCCGCAGGCTCATCGGTCGTCCATCCACGTGATGGCGAGCTCGAGGTCGCGTGGAGCGGTGATCTTCAGGTTGTGCGGCTCGCCCGGCACGACGACGACGCGCCCTCCGGCCGCCTCGACGAGCGCGGCGTCGTCGGTCGCGTCACCCGACGCCGCGTGCGCGGCCCGCAGCGCCGACGCGGCGAATGCCTGCGGCGTCTGCACCGCAACCAGCGTGTCGCGGGCGACGGTCTCGACCACCCGCGATCCCTCGACGCGCTTGATCGTGTCGGTGACCGGCACACCCGGGACGGCGCCGTCGGCGCCGGCGGCGATCGCGGCGATCACGGCCTCGAACAGCTCCGGGCTCGCGAGCGGTCTCGCCGCGTCGTGCACCACGACCACCGCGACATGATCCGGGACCGCGGCGAGGCCGGCCCGCACCGAGTCGGAACGGGTCGTCCCGCCGGCGACGACGGTGTGCACCGCCGGGCCTTCCCACGTCGCGCCCTCGGGCAGGACGAGCACGATCTCGTCGCATTCGAGCAGCGCGGTCTCGACCGCGCGGTCGACCATCCGTCGGTCACCCAACGTCTCGAACTGCTTGGCGCCGCCGAACCGGCGACCCCTGCCCGCAGCGACGACGATGCCCCATACGTCCACCGCGTCAGTATCACCCGCGCTCAGGCGGTGGCGGTGCCCCGGCCCCCGCTCGGGTGCTCGCGCACCGCACGGAGCCGGGCGCCGCCTTCGGGCGGCGGGGGCACGGGCGCGGGAACCGCGAAGACGATCCGGCCGACCGCGGTGGGGACGATCGACGCGACCGACACCCGGATCTCACCCCGCCCGACGAGCTCGGCCCCTCCGTTCACCACGACCATCGAGCCGTCGGGGAGGAAGCCCACGCCCTGACCCTCCTCACGCCCGACCCGGTTCAGCACCACGGCCAGCACGTCGCCCGCGTTCACCTCGGGCCCGAGATCGGTCGCCAGCTTGCGCAGGTTCGCGGTGGGAACGCCCTGGACCTCGGCGACGCGGGCCAGATTGGTGTCGTTGGTGAGGACGCGGACCCGGAGCTTCTTGGCCAGCACGACGAGCTTGGCGTCGACCTCCCGGACCTCGGGGACCTCGTCGTCGAGCACGTAGAGCCGGGATGGACCCTCGCGCCGGATGACGTCGAGGACCTCGAGCCCGCGCTGGGCCCGTCGGGACTTGGCGGCGTCGGGCGAGTCGGCGAACCCCTGGAGCTCGTCGAGGACGAACCTCGGCACCATCAGGTCGGACGCCAGCAGGCCCGAGCGGGCGAGCGGCAGCAAGTGGCCGTCCATCACCGCGCTCGTGTCGACGAGGAAGCCGTCGGCGTGGTCGTACGTGCGGGCCTGGACGAGCGGACTGGTCGAGAGGCCGAGGATCCCGAACAGCTGCTCGCTCTCGTGGACGAAGATCCGGAAGCCGACGTAGCCGCAGAACCAGAACGCCAGCGCGGCGGCGGACAGCCCCAAGGTGAGCGGCAGGACGATCACGCACGTGACCGCGATGAAGCCGCTCGACACCGCGCCGACCGCGCCGCCGATGAGGCCGGCCAGCAGCTGCGCGGGTGGCAACCGGTCGGCCCGATGCTCCACCACGTCGACCGCGCGCACCAGCAAGCGGCCGAGGACGCCGCCGAAGACGTAGCCCACCAGGCAGCCCATGACCGCGAGCCCGCCCTGCTGCGTTGCGTCGAGGCCCCGGGCCATCCACAGCCCGGCCGCAGTGGTCAACGCGACGATGCAGAGGCGGGCGATCTCGACGAAGGCCGAGACCGGCCGGCTGATCGAGCCCCGGAGGATGTCGTCGTCGTGCGGTTCCGGGGAGGCCGTGGCGAGGGCTGCACGTTCCGGCTGGGCCGACGGCTCGACGTGCGGGTCGGGCTCGGCGGCAGCGGACCGGCGCCGGCGGGGCAGCAGCTTCACGAACGGGGACCCGGTGTCATCCTTCCGACATCGGCATCCGGCGGCCGCGGCTTGACGTCGGGCCCGCTCGGGTCTCGGCGAACCCGGGAGCGGGGGTCTAGCTGGCGAGGACCTCGTCGAGCTTGGCCTCGGCGGCCTCGCGGTCGACGCCGATGGCGAAGGTGAGCTCGGAGACGAGGATCTGGCGGGCCTGGCCGAGCATCCGCTTCTCTCCCGCCGAGAGGCCCTTGTCCTTCTCCCGGATCGAGAGGTTCCGGACGACCTCCGCCACCTGGTAGATGTCACCGCTCTTGAGCTTCTCGACGTGGTTCTTGTAGCGCCGGGACCAGTTGCTCGGGGTGCGCGCCTCCTTCTTGCGCAGGACGGCGAACACCTCCTCGACCTCTTCGTCATTGATGACGTCGCGGAGGCCGATGGCTTCCGCCTTGTCGACCGGAACCTTGAGCGTCAGCTCGCCGTACGCGAGGCGCAGCACGAGGTAGTCGCGCTTGGCTCCGTCGAACATGACGCGCTCACGACTTTCGATCGTGGCAGCACCATGGTGGGGGTAAACGACCTTGTCACCGACGTCGAACGCCATGAAACTCCTCGGCTGCGGGACGGCAATTCTACCAGAGCGTCCCGGATCGCCCTCCGGCACCCTCCGGGCCTATCGCGCCCACTCCGGGAAGGTCTCCCGGACGCCGGTTAGTCTCCGGATCCGACCTCACGGAGGCCGCGATCCATGGCCGAACGCCGGCTCCACAACATCCAATCGATGGCGCACTACCTCGAGCCCTCCGTCCAGGAGCGCCTCGCCGCGACGACCGCCCGGCACCGGTACTCCCGCAACCAGACGGTGTTCGTGGAAGGTGACGCGAGCGAGAGCCTCTACATCGTCATCGAGGGCCGGGTTGCGATCGCCACCCACTCGGGCGACGGACGTGAGACCGTCGTGGCCGTACTCGGCCCGAGCGGTCTGTTCGGCGACCTCGGCCTGTTCGACGGCGGCCGCCGCGCCGCGGAGGCCCGGGCGCTGATGGACACCCTGGTCGTCGAAGTGCCGTACGAGCCCATCCTCGCGGTGATGCAGGAGAACCCGAGCCTGCTCTGGAACGTCATCCGGATGCTGGCCCAACGGGTCCGGGCCACCGACGAGGCTCTGGCCGACACCGTCTTCCTCGACGTGCCGGCTCGGACCGCGAAGCGGCTCCTCGAGCTCTCGGACGGGGCCGACGACTTCAAGCTGCCGATCACCCAGGAGGAGCTCGCGGGGATGGTCGGCGCGTCCCGCGAGCGGGTGAACAAGGCCCTGGCCCTGTTCGTGAAGCTCGGCTGGCTGAAGGTCTCGGGACGGAACCGCTACCGCATCATCGACCGGGCCGCGATCGCCCAACGCGCGGTCAGCTAGCGGCGCGCTCCACCCGCCGCGGCCGCCCGGTCAGAGTCGGTCCGCGTCGGCACCGAGGAACGTGAGGATGCGACGCCAAGCGTCGACCGCGTCGTCGGGGCGGTGGGTCGGGCGCTCCGGAGCGTGGATGAAACCGTGCCGGGCCTCGGGATAGACGACGATCTCGCAGTCGGGCCGATCGCTCCACGCCTCGCGCAGGGCCTCGATGTCGGCCGGGGGCGTGAAGTCGTCCTGGCCGCCGAGGATCGCGATCGTGGGGCACACGTCCGCCGCGTGGTCCAACGGCTCCGACTGTCCGGGTCCACGCCAGCGTTCCGGAACCCGGATCATCCCGTAGCAGTCGACCGCACGGTCGAACCGGCCCTGGGCCGCGGCCTTGAGCGTGTACATGCCACCGAAGCAGAAGCCGAGCATCGCCACGGTGGCGACGTCGTCGTGCACCACGAGGTGGTCGGCCGCGCGAGCCAACGCGGCGAGCTGCTCGGCGTCGACCAGGTCGCGTACCGCCGCCGTGTGCCCGTCGGCGTCGAGCTGCGCCCGCTCCTCCGGATCGATGGTGAAGAACGGCTCGATCGCGCAGACCGCGAGGCCGCGGCTCGCGAGCCGGCGGGCGATCTCCTCGGCCTCGGCGGTGAGCCCGTTGATGTCGGGGTGCAGCACGAGGCCGCCGACCGGCATGCCTTCGGGACGGGCGTGGAAGGCGGGCACCTCGTCGACGTCGAGCTTCAACGTCAACGATTCGGATTCGACGTCCTGACGGCCCTCGCGTAAACGCCCCATGCTCCGGAAGGTAGCGCGCGCTACGCGTACCGCTCGAGGATCGACGACTCCGCCAAGCGCGCGAGACCGTCCTTGATCGCCCGAGCGCGGGCCTCGCCGACCCCTTCGACCTCCACCAGGTCGGCGACGCTCGCTCGGAGGATCTTGTGCAGCGTGCCGAAGCGTTCGACCACGCGGTCGGCGACCGGGTCGGGCAGCCGCGGGATCTTGTGCAGCAGCCGGTAGCCGCGGGGCTGGAGGACCGTGTCGAGGCCGGACTCCAACGGAAGCCGCAGGATCTCGGCCACGAGCTCGAGGTCGAGGATCCGATCGGTGGTCAGCATGCCGAGCCCGTCCATCACCTCGTGCACGTGCTCGTCGGAGCCGTCGACGAAGTAGTCGCGGGCCACCAGGCGGCGGTCGTCGGAGACGCCCATGAAGAGCTCTTCGAGTTGGAGCAGCACCAGGCGGCCGTCGGAGCCGAGCTCGACCACGTAGCCCCGGATCTCCTCCGCGATGCGCCGGACCATCTCGGCCCGCTGCAGCACGGTGGTCACGTCGCGCACCGTCACGAGGTCCTCGACCTCGAGCGCCGACAGCGCGGTGCTGACCGACGCGAGCCGCGTCTTGTAGCGCTCGAGGATCTGCAGCGCCTGGTCGGCCCGGGCGAGGACCCGCGGGATCGGCTCGAGCGTGCGGTTGAGACCGCTGCGGTGGATGGCCACGACGGCCATGTCCTCCGACACGGTGATCACCGGCACGTCGATCTGCCGCGCGACCCGTTCGGCGGTGCGGTGACGGGTGCCGGTCTCGGAAGTGACGATGTTGGGGTCGGGGACGAGGTGGACGTTGGCCCGGGCGATGCGCGAGCAGTCGCCCGCCAGGATGATGGCGCCGTCCATCTTCGCCAGCTCCGACAGCCGCTGGGGTGAGAACTCCGCGTCGAGGAGGAAGCCTCCTGAACACACGTTGAGGACCTCGGGGGTGTCACCGACGACGATCAACGCGCCCATCCGGGCGTGCAGGATCCGGTCGAGCCCCTCGCGGAGCGGTGTGCCCGGCGCGACCAGCCGCAGGGCGGCGAGCATCGCTTCGTTCCGGGGCGGCATCTGCACCGCACGCTCCGATTCGGTGGACGGGAGACCCGATGCCGGGCCTCGTTTCGGTACGGTGGAGAGTGCCGCAAGGCTAGTCGTGGCGCGCCGGATCGACGCCTTCGACTCGCACCGTGAGCCGGGGTCGCGGCCGCTCAATCACCCGGCACGAGACCCGCAGCCGCCAACGCTTCCGAGAGCGTCGCGCAGCGGACGATCACCATCGACTCGACCTCCGGGGTGGACGGCGGCCCGATGGCGCGCCGGAAGCCGAGCCGGGCCGCCTCGGACAGCCGGCGCCCGGTCTGCTGCACCTGGCGCAGCTCGCCACCGAGGCCGACCTCGCCGATCACCACGGTGTCGGAGGCGACGGGCCGATCGACGTGGGCCGACGCGACTGCCAACGCGGTCGCCAGATCGGCGCCCGCCTCGTTGACGCGCACTCCGCCCGCGACGCTCGCGTAGACGTCGGCGCCCACGACGCTGAGTCCGGCGCGCTGCTCCAGCACCGCGAGCAGCAGCGAGAGTCGGCCCGCGTCGAGTCCCTGGGCCGATCGCCTCGGCATGGGCGCGGGTGTCGGCGCGACGAGGGCCTGCACCTCGACGAGCAGCGGGCGCGCACCCTCGAGCACCGCGGTGACGACCGAGCCGGTGGCCTCGAGTCGGCGATCGGCGAGGAAGAGCTCGGAGGGATCGGCGACGTCGAAGAGGCCGGACTCGCGCATCTCGAACAGACCGAGCTCCTGGGTGGACCCGAAGCGGTGCTTGAGCGCGTGCAGCATGCGCAGCGCGTGGTGCCGGTCACCCTCGAACTGCAGCACCGTGTCGACGATGTGCTCGAGCAGCCGCGGCCCCGCGAGGTTGCCGTCCTTGGTGACGTGTCCGACCAGCAGGGTGGTGATGCTTCGATCCTTTGCGAGGCGCACCAGCTGTTGCGCGCACGCGCGCACTTGGCTCGGCGAGCCGGGCGTGCCCGGCGACTCCGGGTCGAAGACCGTCTGGATGGAGTCGACCGCGAGCACTTGGGGCTCGTTCTCGGTCACGTGCGCGATCAGGTTCGGCAGCATCGTGTCGGCGACGACGAGCAGCCCGTCGGAGAGGGCGCCGAGACGTTGCGCGCGGAGGCGCACCTGCTCGCACGACTCCTCCGCACAGACCAGCAGGCACCGCACGCCGCGCCGGGCGAGATCACCGAGCGCCTGCAACAACAGCGTGCTCTTGCCCATCCCGGGCTCTCCACCGATCAGGGTGACCGAACCGGGCACCAGCCCGCCACCGAGCACCCGGTCGAGCTCGCCGATGCCGGTGGACCGGACCGTGGCGCCGACGGGATCCACCGCGGTGATCGGGACGGGACGCTCGGCGCCGGCCGGGAGCACCGCGACCGTCCGGACACCGGCTCCCGACGCCGCCGTCGCGTCCGACTCCTCCACGAGGGATCCCCACTCCTCGCACTCGGGGCAGCGGCCCAGCCAGCGCGGCGACATCGCCCCGCACTCTCGACATCGGTGGATCGTGCGGACCTTGGCCACGGAGGTCACCCTACTGACGGCGTACGACGACTACGGGAGCTCGGACGCGCGGCTGCGCCTGCCGGCGCGGCGCCGCAACACCCGGATCTCCCCGGCCACCAGCAGCGCGAGGCCGAGGAAGCCGATGACCACCGCGGCGACGAGCAACGCGACGCGGGTCCGGTCGCTGCGATCGGCGCGCAGATGGAGCACCCGCACCTGCCCGGGCTTCGCGGTGACCGCGGCGCTCGAGCCGGGGACCGATGCGGTCGCGCCCACCCGCAGTGCGGCGCGCAGGTCGGCGTCGAGCGCGCTCTGGACGACCGCGGGGTCGACCTGCTGCGCCCGGAGCCGCGCGACGAGCTCCGCGTCGTCGGTCAGGTGCGTGCCGACATTGCGGAGGTCGACCGTGCCGTCGACCCGCCACTTCACGCTGAGGGCCGACGCGTCGCGCGTCGCGCGGAACCCGCGCAACGGTCCGTTCGCTCCGTTGAGCTCGGCGACGATCGACGTCACCGCCTTTGGGCGCGTGAACGGCTTCTCCAGTTGGATCGACGCCCCCTGGGCGGTGCGCCTCCAGGGCCCGACGTGCCAACCCGACGCGGCGAGATCGGTAAGCCGGATCCGGTCCTCGAGCTTCCCGCCGCCGACCTCGGCGCGCGCCACCGCGTCGGCGTCGAGCCGCACGGTCGCGACCACCGCCCCGCTCCCGTCCGACCGCATGCGCACCGCGACCGTGGCGTCGATCTGACAACCCGCGAGCGCCAGCACCGCGACCGACAGCAACAGGAACAGCAGGACACGGCGCATCGGCCCGGGAGTCTGGCACGCGAGGTCGCGCGCGAACGGGCCGCCCCCGAAGGAGCGGCCCGTGGTGCGTGCATGTGCGTCGGGTGGAACCTCAGTCGGTTCCGGTTCCGGCGAGCTCGACCGGAGGCGGCTGCAGACCGACCTCGACCCGGAACACGATCTCTCCGTTGGCCACGTCGGCGACGATGGTCTCACCGGCGTGGAACTCCTTCCAGAGGATCCGCTCCGAGAGGGGGTTCTCGATCAACCGCTGGATCGCCCGGCGCAACGGCCGTGCTCCCAGCTGGGCGTCGTACCCCTCCTTGGCGAGGAACGCCTTGGCCTCGTCGGTGAGATCGAGGGCCAGACCCTGGCTCTCGAGCTGCGTCCGCACCCGCTTCAGCAGCAGGTCGACGATCTCGACGACCTGATCCTGCGTGAGCTCACCAAAGACGATGGTCTCGTCGATCCGGTTCAGGAACTCGGGCCGGAAGTGCTTCTTCAGCGCCTCCATGGCCTTTTCCTTCATCTTCTCGTAGTTCACCGCGGAGTCGGCGTTGCCGAAACCGATGACCGCCTTGCGGAGGTCGGCGGTGCCGAGGTTGCTCGTCATGATGATCACGGTGTTCTTGAAGTCGATCGTCCGACCCTGTGCGTCGGTGAGGTGACCGTCTTCGAGCACCTGCAGGAAGCTGTTGAACACGAGCGGGTGCGCCTTCTCGATCTCGTCGAGCAGGACCACCGAGAACGGCTTGCGCCGCACGGCCTCCGTGAGCTGTCCGCCCTCGTCGTACCCGACGAAGCCGGGAGGCGAGCCGAACAGCCGCGACACCGTGTGCGAGTCCATGTACTCGCTCATGTCGAGCTGGATCATGGCGCTCTCGTCACCGAAGAGGAACTCGGCGAGCGTCTTGGCGAGCTCGGTCTTCCCGACGCCTGACGGGCCGAGGAAGATGAACGAGCCCGAAGGCCGCTTGGGGTCCTTGAGTCCGGACCGGGTCCGGCGGATCGCCTGCGAGAGCACCTTGACGGCATCGTGCTGGCCGATGATCCGCTTGTGCAGCTCGTCCTCCATGCGTAGGAGCTTGGCGGTCTCCTCCTCGGTGAGCTTGTAGACGGGGATGCCCGTCCACAGCGCGAGGACCTCGGCGATCGACTCCTCGTTCACCTCGTTGAAGAGATCGACGCCCTCGGCGCGCCACTCGGACTCCTTGGACGTCCGCTGGTCGAGCAGCTCCTTCTCGCGGTCGCGGAGCTTGGCCGCGCGCTCGAACTGCTGCCCTTCGATCGCCGCTTCCTTGTCGGTGCGCACCACCGCGATCTCGTCCTCGAGCTCGCGGTAGTCGGGCGGTGCCTGCATGCGACGGATGCGCAGGCGCGAACCCGCTTCGTCGATGAGGTCGATCGCCTTGTCCGGCAGGTGGCGGTCGGAGATGTAGCGGTCGGCGAGGTTGGCCGCGGCGACGATCGCCTGGTCGGTGATCGAGACCCGGTGGTGCGCCTCGTACTTGTCGCGGAGGCCCTTCAGGATCTCGATCGTGTGGGCGACCGACGGCTCCTCGACCTTGATCGGCTGGAAGCGACGCTCGAGCGCGGCGTCCTTCTCGAGGTGCTTGCGGTACTCGTCGAGGGTGGTGGCTCCGATCGTCTGGAGCTCACCGCGGGCGAGCATCGGCTTGAGGATGCTCGCGGCGTCGATGGCACCTTCGGCCGCGCCGGCCCCGACGAGCGTGTGCAGCTCGTCGATGAAGAGGATGATGTCGCCGCGGGTGCGGATCTCCTTCAGCACCTTCTTCAGGCGCTCCTCGAAGTCGCCGCGGTACCGGGAGCCGGCCACCAACGCACCCAGGTCGAGGGTGTAGAGCTGCTTGCCGGTGAGCGTCTCCGGCACATCGCCGGACACGATGTCCTGGGCGAGGCCCTCGACGATGGCGGTCTTGCCGACGCCGGGCTCACCGATGAGGACGGGGTTGTTCTTGGTGCGCCGCGACAGGACCTGCATCACGCGCTCGATCTCCTTCGAGCGGCCGATCACAGGGTCGAGCTTCTTGTCTCTGGCGAGCTGGGTCAGGTTGCGCCCGAACTGGTCGAGCACGAGCGAGCCACCCGGCGCGCTCTCGCCCGTGGCGCCGGCACCGGTCTGCGCGGCTTCCTTGCCACCGCTGTAGCCGGAGAGCAGCTGGATCACCTGCTGGCGGACGCGGGACAGATCGGCGCCCAGCTTGACGAGCACCTGCGCGGCGACGCCCTCACCCTCGCGGATGAGCCCGAGCAGGATGTGCTCGGTGCCGATGTAGTTGTGGCCGAGCTGCAGCGCCTCGCGGAGGCTCAGCTCGAGGACCTTCTTGGCCCGCGGGGTGAACGGGATGTGACCCGACGGGGCCGCCCCGCCGTGGCCGATGATCTCCTCGACCTGGGCGCGCACGGCCTCGAGCGAGATGCCGAGCGACTCGAGCGCCTTCGCGGCGACACCCTCACCCTCGTGGATGAGGCCCAGCAGGATGTGCTCGGTGCCGATGTAGTTGTGATTGAGCAGGCGCGCTTCCTCTTGCGCCAGCACGACAACGCGACGGGCTCGGTCAGTGAAGCGTTCGAACACGGTCTCATCCGCCTCTCGTGGTGTTCGACGTGGTGGACCTCTCCCAACGATTGCAGCTGAGACGGTTTCCGGACGCCGGGAAAAACGATTCTATCGGCCGGGTGTGACTCCGCCCTGCGCGGCCCCGGGGTCTGGACTGGGATCGACGGACCCGGCGCCCGCCTGTAGCCCAACCCGGACACCGGGGGACGTCTCGAATGGAGGGCCCGGCCGGTCTGGGAACTGAAGGCCTCGAAGGGCGGATTCATTCCCTCGTCACGGAGCGGCAACCCCCGGTTCGGGCCCGGTGCCGACCTTGCCGGTAGCCTGCACGGATGACGCCGGCCGGCCCCCGAGACGCCTCGTGAACCTCGCCGACCTCGGCCTCCCGTCCCTGGTCGGGGACCTGGAGCGGGTGGAGCGGTCCCTCGACGAGTCGGTCCGCAACCAGAACGCCTACCTCGGCGAAGTGGCGTCCCACCTGCTGGGCGCCGGCGGCAAGCGCCTCCGGCCCGCCCTGTGCCTGGCCACCGCCTATGCCGCCGCCGGGCCCGGGGCCGCCCACCCCGACGCCATCACCGGCGCCAGCTCCGTGGAGCTCGTCCACCTCGGCTCGCTCTACCACGACGACGTCATCGACGAGGCCGAAACCCGCCGGGGCGTTCCCAGCGTCAACGCCCGGTGGAGCAACATCGTGGCCATCCTGGCCGGCGACTACCTGCTGGCGCGGGCCTCCTCGCTGGCGGCCTCCCTGGGGGCCGACGTCGCCGCGCTGTTGGCCGCCACGATCGGCGAGCTCTGCCGGGGCCAGGTCCTCGAGCTCCAGCACCTCTTCGACACCGGCCGCGACGAGGCCACCTACCTCTCCGCCATCGAAGGGAAGACGGCTTCGCTCTTCGCGACCTCGTGCCGGATCGGCGGCATGGTTTCGGCCGTGGAGCCGGCCACCCTCGATGCCCTGAGCTCCTTCGGCCACCACCTGGGCATGTGCTTCCAGATCGTCGACGACGTGCTCGACGTGACCGCATCCGAGGCCGAGCTCGGCAAGCCCTCGGGGAACGATCTCATCGAAGGCGTGTACACGCTGCCCGTGATCTACAGCCTGCGGGACTCGGCCGAGCTGCGGGAGCTGATCGGTCAGCCGCTCACGCCCGAGGCCAGCGAACGGGCACGGTCCGTGGTCGCGAGCAACGGCGCGGTGGGCGCGGCGCTCGACGTCGCCCGGGCCCACGCCAAGCTCGCCGACGAGGCGCTCGCCGGTGCGGCCGGGCTCGACCTCGACGTCTGCGACTCCCTCCGGCGTCTGCTCGACGATCTTCTGATCCGCACGGCCTGAACCGCGCGGCCTGCACCGCCGCACCGGCCGCGTGTCAGGCGCTCGCGGCCTCGCCGGGCTCCCGCAGATCATCGTCGTCGACGGCCCAGGCGCCGTCGGGGTGGCGGAGCAGGAACTCGACGACGATCGCGTTGAACGCGTTGGGCGACTCGACCATCAACCCGTGGGCCGCGCCGCTGAGCAGGCAGAGCTCCGAGCCCGGGATCAGCTCCGCGAGCTCCTCGGCGTCGCCGACGGGCGTAAGGGCATCCTGGGACCCGGTGACGATGAGCGTCGGCACCCGGACGCCGCGCAGCTCGAAACGCTTCTCGTCCGGCTCGGCGAGGACCGCCTCCACTTGGGCGATGAACGGCTCGGGTGGGCTCGACAGCACGATGTGGGCGAGGACGTTGAGCCAGAGCCCGAACCGGCGCCGGAACCGCGGACCGATCATCCACCGCAGGGCATCGTCGGAGAGGGCGGACATGCCGTGCTCGCGCACCGCGTCGGCCCACTCGGCGAGGAGCTCGCGCCGCCACGGGTGGTGCTGACACGCGGTGCACGCGAGCACGAGGCCGCGCACGCGCGCCGGGTGCTGCACCGCGAGGATCTGGGCGATGATCCCGCCCATCGACGCGCCGAGCACGTGCGCGCGCGCATGGCCCTCGGCGTCCATCACCGAGATCACGTCGCGCGCCATCTGGCTCAGGTCGTAGGGGCCGGGAGGCCGGCCCGACCGGCCGACCCCGCGGTTGTCGATCGCGTAGCAACGGAAGTGGCGGCCGAGCACCATGCGCTGGAGCGTCCAGCCGCGGGAGTCGAGACCGAGTCCCTGGATCAGCACGAGGGGCTCGCCGTCGCGACGGCCGAACGCGTCGTACGCGATCTTCACGCCGTCGGTTGCGATGGTCTCGGGCACCGAATCAGCGTACGGCAAGCTGGAACGCGTTCTCGCTGCGGGGCGATCGATTCAGGCGGTGGGAGCGGGTGCGTCGATGAGCGCCTGGACGCCGGCGCGGGCCAACTCCGCCAGCTCGGCCGCCGACAGCGGGTCGTCGAGCGCCACCTCGGCGTCGGGAACCACCGCTGGGCCGACGGTGACGTTCCAGCGGCCCAACCACGGAACGCCGAACGGGCCGGCCGGGCGCACGAGCACGGGGATGACCGGGAATCCGAGCGCAGCGACGATGAGGCTCACCGGTGGCTCGCCGGCCCCCGTGCGCAGCCAGGTGTTGCCGAGCGGGACCGCGACGAGGTGGCCGGCGCGCAGGACCGCGGCGAGGTCCTCGTGGTGGTAGCCGATGCCTCCGAGCCGGCGGGCCGCGTCGCCGAGCAGCGGAATCTCGGGCGCGCCGAGCACCCGGAGCCGTCGACCGACCGCCTCCCGCACCGCGACCGCGAGCACCACCGGTTCGACGACTCCGAGCCCGCGGTTCGACACGAGCACCGCGGGACCCGAGGCCGGCAGGAGCTCGGGGTGGGTGACGTGGGCACGGACGCCGAGTTGGACCAACGGCGCGAGGAGGTCCTGGATCTGTGGGTCGCCACCGAACGGGTCGATGGGATAGAGGCCGTCGACGCGGTTCTTGACGGCCGAGGCGAGCGAGGCGCCGGAGCCGATGGTGTCGACGTCGTCGGGCTCGTCGGGCGGGCCCGGATCCTTGAACACCGGAACCCGGGTCATGCCGCGGCCTCGTTGCGACGGAGGGGGACGATGACCGCCCACTCGAACAGGTCGACGCACACCTGCTGTGTGGGGCGCACGCCCGTGAGCCCGAGCACGTCGAGCGCCTTGGATCCGTCGGCGACCCGACCGTGGCGCATCAGCTCGATCACGTGCGGCGGGACCGGCGCCCCCGCGAGCTCGGCCGCGTGGGTCGCCGCGGTCCAGCCGGGGCCGAAGACCGGGAACGGAATGCGGCCGCCGAGCCTCGTGGCCTGCCAGCTCGTGGCCGCGCCCGAACCGACGACGTTGAGGGGGCCGTCGATCCCGCGGCACAGCGCTTCGACGAACGAGCGGGCCGAGTCCTCGAGCGAGAGCAGGGCGAACGGCGGGTCGGCGAACGCGGGGACCGGCACCACCGGGAGCCGGAGCAGCCGTCCCAACGGGCTCGGGACGTGGGATCCGACGACCGGCGCGTGGCGCAGCGCGGCCACCGGGATGTCGGCGCGCCGGCCGATGCCGGTGGCGACGACCTCGACGTCGAGGCACTCGCGGCCGTACGGGCTGGTGGGCGACGGCGGTGTGTTCTCGTCGGGCACCGACGGGCGGGGCCGACCGCGGCCGTAGACCTCGAGCCCGCTGCGCACCGCGATCCGGTCGAGCTTGCCCGTGCGCGCGGCGGCACCCAGCGCGGCGATGGTGCACGCCTCCGTGCTCTCGCGCGCGGCACGCGGGCTCATGCGCGAGTGCGGTTCATAGACGCCGACGTGCGCGACCGCCGTGGGCGCGAAGTCGGTGACGAACGCGACCAGCTTCTCGCGGTTGCGCGGATCGATGCGCGCGAACTCGGCCCGTTGCATGCGCCGCCGGGGAGGGACGAAGTCGACGCCGACGATCTCGGTGACGTCTTCGCGCGCCTCGAGCAGCTGCGCCACGCGCGTGCCGATCTCGCCGCCCATGCCCGTCACCAGGACCCTCACGGCGCGCTCCTCATTCCGCGACCTCCGGCCGCAGGTGGGGGAAGAGCAGGACCTCGCGGATCGACGAGACGCCGGCCAGCAGCATCACGACCCGGTCGATGCCGATGCCCATCCCGCCGGTGGGTGGCAGGCCGAACTCGAGCGCGCGCACGTAGTCGGCGTCGTAGCCCATTGCCTCGTCGTCGCCGCCCGCACCGAGACGCGCCTGGGCTTCGAGGCGCGTGCGCTGCTCGACGGGATCGTTGAGCTCGCTGAACGCGTTGGCGTACTCGCGACCACCGATGACGAGCTCGAAGCGCTCGGTGAGGAGTGGGTCGTCGCGGTGCACCCGCGCGAGGGGCGAGACCTCCACCGGGTAGTCGAGGACGAACGTGGGCTCGCGGAGGTTGCCCTCGGTGGTCTTCTCGTAGATCTCGAGCATGAGCTTGCCCGAGCCCCAGTCCTTCTCGATCGGGATGTCGAAGCGCCGCGCGATCTCGGCGACATCCGCCACCGGCATCGACGGGTGGACGTCGACGCCGGCATGTTCCGCGATGAGCTCGCGCATGCTGGCCCGCCGCCACGGCTTGGCGAGGTCGAACGGCTCGCCGTCGACGGTGACGACGGTCGTGTCCAACGCGGCGAGCGCCGCGCCCGTGATCAGGCCCTCGGCGAGGTCCATCATCTCGTGGTAGTCGACGAAGGCCTCGTACAGCTCGAGCATCGTGAACTCGGGGTTGTGGCGGGTGGAGAGACCCTCGTTGCGGAAGTTGCGCCCGATCTCGAACACGCGCTCGAAGCCGCCGACGACCAGGCGCTTCAGGTAGAGCTCGGGGGCGATCCGGAGGTAGAGGTCCATGTCGAGCGCGTTGTGATGGGTGACGAACGGCTTGGCCGTGGCGCCACCGGCGACGACGTGCAGGATCGGCGTCTCCACCTCGACGAAGCCGCGCTCCACGAGATGGGCACGCATCGCGGCGATGGCCGCGAAGCGGACCCGGAAGACCTCGCGTGCGTCCTCGTTGGCGATGAGGTCGGCGTACCGCTGGCGGTACCGGGTGTCGACGTCGGCGAGGCCGTGCCACTTGTCGGGGAGCGGCCGGAGCGCCTTCGACAGCAGTTGCGCACGCGTCACCTTCACCGAGAGCTCACCCTTGCGGGTGGTCATCACCGTTCCCTCGACGCCGACCCAGTCGCCGAGGTCGAGCGCGTCGAACTGCTCGTGCTCCTCCGTGCCGATCACCGAGCGGGAGACGAACAGCTGCACGGAGCCGGAGGCGTCGCGCAATGTGGCGAACGTGAGCTTGCCCTGGCGCCTGATGAGCAGCAGGCGGCCCGCGACCCTCACGGTCACGTCGGTCTCCGCGCCGGGTTCGAGGTCGCCGAACTGCTCGCGCAGCTCCGCGAGCGAGTGGTCGCGGTCGAAGCGAACCGGGTAGGGATCGATCCCCTTCTCCCGCAACGCGTCGAGACCGGCCAGCCGTTGCGCGCGCAGCTCATCGGGCGACGCCGCGCCCTCGGATCCGGGGGACGCGTCGCTCATCGGTTGCGCTCGTAGACGATCCGAAGTCCGTGCAGCGTCAGCCACGGCTCGTGGTGCTTGATCGTGCGGGAGTACGGGATGAGAAGATCGGCGAGGCCGCCGGTGGCGATCACGGTCGACTCGCCCAGCTCGGCGACGAAGCGGTCGACGAGCGCGTCGACCTGCCCACTGAAGCCGTAGACCGCGCCCGACTGGATGGACTCCATCGTCGACTTCCCGATGACGTTCTTCGGGGGGACCAGCTCCACGCGGCGCAGCGCGGCCGCGGCGCCGAACAAGGCGTCCATCGCGATCTCGATACCGGGGAAGATCGCGCCGCCGAGGTACTCGCCCTTCGCGCTGATCGCGTCGATCGTGTTGGCCGTGCCGAAGTCGACGACGACCGACGGGCCGCCGTAGAGGTCGTAGGCCCCGACCGCGTTGGCGATGCGGTCGGCACCGACCTCCTTCGGGTTGTCGTAGAGGATCGGCATGCCGGAGCGGACGCCGGGCTCGATGACCAGCGGCGCGAAGCCGAAGTAGCGCTCGACCATCTCGCGCAGCGCCGCCGTGACCCGCGGGACGCCTGACGCGATCGCGACACCGGTGATCGAGTCCTCGAACGAGAAGCCGTGGAAGCCGAGGAACTGCTGCACCACCAGCGCGAGCTCGTCGGAGGTGCGCTCGGCCACCGTCGCGATGCGCCAGTGGTCGGTGAGGACGGCGTCCGTGTAGAGGCCGATCACGGTCTGGGTGTTTCCGACGTCGACGGCGAGCAGCATCTCAGGCCTTTCCTGCGAGCTCGAGGTCGAGCCCGATGTCGAACACCGGCGCGGAGTGCGTGAGCGCCCCCACCGCGATGTAGTCGGCCCCGGCCGCGACGTAGTCGGGGACGGACGCGAGCTCGACCCGGCCGGAGACCTCGACCGGCGCGGAGCCACCCAGGACCGCGATCGACTCCCGAACGAGATCCGGTGACATGTTGTCGAGCAGCACGAGGTCGGGGGCGGCCAACTTCGCCTCCGCCACCTGCTCGAGCGAGTCGCACTCGACCTCGATCACCCGCCCCGGCCACCGCGCGCGGGAAAGCTCGACCGCGCGTCCCAGCGACGCGAACGCGAGGTGGTTGTCCTTGATGAGCACGGCGTCCGAGAGGCACTCGCGGTGGTTGGCGCCACCGCCCGCCCGGACCGCGGCCTTCTCGAGCGCCCGCAGACCCGGCAGTGTCTTGCGGGTGTCGCGGATGCGGGTGTGCTCCCCGGCGGCGTCGACGAACGAACGGGTGAGCGTCGCGATGCCCGAACAGTGCCCCAGCAGGTTGAGCGCGGAGCGCTCGCCCGCGAGCACAGCGCGCAGCGGGCCGTCGATGCGGCCGATGCGCGCGCCCGCCTCGAGCCTGTCGCCGTCGGCGAACGCCCACACCAAGTCGACGCTCGGATCGAGCTGGGTGAAGACCTCGCTCGCGGCGAGCGTCCCCGCGAGCACTCCGGAGCGACGAGCGACGAACCAACCGCCACCGCCGGCGGACTCCGGGATCACCGCGAGCGACGTGAGGTCGCCCAGCACACCGAGGTCCTCGGTCAACGCGCGGGAGACGACGTCCCGGACGGTGGTGACGGGCGGATCGAAGTCGCTCATGCGCTGGCCCCCGCGGTGCTCGGAAGCTCCTCGATCGAGGGCAGCGGCACCAGCTCCGGGGCACCCGCGCCCGAGCGCACGAAGCGGCCGAGGAACCGGTCGGAGCGCTCAGGGAAGTCGAGCCGGGTGTGGGTGCCTCGCGACTCCTCGCGTCGCGTCGCCGCGTCGACCAGGATCGACGCGACCGCGACGAGGTTGCGAAGCTCCATCGCGTCGGGTGCGCTCGACGCCAACGCAGCGGACCGGTCCCGCAGACCGACGAGCTCGGCCGACGCGGCAGCGAGGCTCGACGCTTCGCGCAGCACTCCGGCCCGCAGGGTCATCTCGTGCTGGAGCTCCGCCCGCAGCTCGGCGGGGGACGCGTCGGCCGCCGCGGCCGCAGGGTCGGGAACCACCGACACCGGTGGCGCCGGGGGCCGGATCGTGAGGTCGACCCCACGGAGCACTCCGCTCTCGCCGGGTCCGTCACGGCCGTCGACGATGGCCTCGATGGCGCGCGGTCCGAAGACCATGCCGTCGAGCAGCGAGTTCGAGGCGAGCCGGTTGGCGCCGTGGACGCCCGAGCAGGCCGCCTCCCCGCACGCCCAGAGGCCCGGGAGGGTGGTCGCGCCGTGGAGATCGGCACAGACACCACCCGAGAGGTAGTGGGCGGCGGGCGCGACGGGGAGCCAGTCGGTCTCGGGGTCGAGGCCCACCGCTTGCGATGCACGCCAGATCGTGGGGAAGCGGGCCGCGAAGCCCGAGATCGCGGTGGCGTCGAGCCACAGATGGTCGACGCCGCGCTCGCGGAGCCGCCGCGTGATGGCGCGCGCCACGACGTCGCGCGGTGCGAGGTCGCCGAGTGGATGCTCGCCGACCATGAACGCGACGCCGTGCTCGTCGCGCAGGATCGCGCCCTCGCCCCGGAGCGCCTCGGACAAGAGGGGCCGCGGCATCGACGGGTGATGGAGCGCGGTCGGGTGGAACTGCATGAACTCGATGTCGGCCACGGCGGCGCCCGCGCGCCACGCCATCGCGATGCCGTCGCCCGTGGAGAGCGCGGGATTGGTGGTGACCTCGAAGATCTGCCCCACGCCGCCCGTGGCGAGCACCGTGTGCCGGGCCCGGACCTCGCGCACCTCGCCCGCGGGTCCGACCGCGCGGACGCCGGCACAGCGCCCGCCCTCCACGATGAGCTCGGTGGAGAACCAGCCTTCCCAGATCTCGGCCGCGGTGGCGCGGACCGCGGCCACGAGGGCGCGCTCGATCTCGGCACCCGTGGCGTCGCCGCCCGCGTGGACGACCCGCGCGAGCGAGTGGCCGCCTTCGCGTGCCAGCGCGAGCACCGCGGCCTCGCCGTCGCCGGTGACGTCGAACACCGCGCCGAGCGCGATCAGGTTGCGCACCCGCTCGGGGCCTTCGGTGACCAGGATCCGGACCGCGTCGACGTCGCAGAGGCCGGCACCCGCGGTGAGCGTGTCGGCGAGGTGCAACGTCGGCGAGTCGGGGGCCTCGAGCGCGGCTGCGACGCCGCCCTGGGCGTACCAGGTGGCGGAGTCGGGCAGTTCGCCCTTCGTCATCACGACCGCGGACAGGCCCGCGCCCGCGGCGTGGACGGCGGCCGAGAGGCCGGCGACACCGGAGCCGAGCACGAGGACGTCGGTCACGGGCGCGTCCCGCGCTGCGGGGACCTCGCTGCAGTCGTCGATCCAGCCACGGCTTCCTGACCTCTTCCGTACGTGATGCGGGGGACCGAACCTACTGCCCGGTCAGTCCGCGGAGCTCGACGTCGAGCGGATCGTGGACCCGGTTGTCGGCGTCGACGTGCACGACCTTCGGGACGAAGCCCTCGAGCTCCGCCTCTTCGTAGTCGGCGTAGGTGATGACGATCACCTTGTCACCGGTGTGCACGAGCCGGGCCGCGGCGCCGTTGAGGATCACGTCACCGGGGCCGCCGGTGATGGCGTAGGTCTCGAACCGGGCGCCGTTGTCGATGTCGAGCACGTGCACCTGCTCGTGCTCGCGGATGTCGGCCAGCGCCATCAGCTCGGGATCGAGCGTGATCGACCCGATGTAGTTGAGATCGGCACCCTTGACCGTGGCGCGGTGGATCTTGCTCTTCATCATCCGGCGGCGCATGGGGTCTCGCTTTCGCTGGGAAGTGGATCCGGGAGGCTCCCGGACGGAACGGAGACGGTGCCGATGGTCGAAGCGGCGATCCCACGATCGACGTGGGCGGTGCCGTCGGGGCGGAACGTGACGCCGACGTTGTCGATGAGGCGGGCCTTGCCGACCTGGGCCGCCAACGCGATGAGCACCGGGCCGGTGATCGTGCCGACCGGCTCGAGGTCGACGGCGTCACCTACCTCGACGTACTCGAGCCCGACCCGGTCGACCTCGCCGATCGCCGACCGGATGCCCGCACGGAGCGTGGCCGCGTCGCGCTCGCCTGCCTCGACGGCGTCGGCGGCTGCACCCAGGGCGCGGGACAGGACCCGGGCCGCAGTGCGGTCCTCGGCGTCGAGGTACGCGTTGCGGCTCGACATCGCGACCCCGTCCGCCTCGCGGACCAACGGGCAGCCGACGACCTCGACCGGGAGGTTGAGGTCGCGTGCCATCCGGGTGACGACCGCGAGCTGCTGCGCGTCCTTGCGGCCGAAGTAGGCGCGGCTCGGGCCGACGATCGCGAACAGCTTGGCGACGACCGTGGTGACGCCGTCGAAGTGGGTGGGCCGCGCGGCTCCGCACAGGCCGTCGGTGAGCCCGTCGACGTGGACGGTCGTGCGGGGCGGGTCCGGGTACATCTCGGTCACGCCGGGCACGAAGAGCACCGCGACGCCCTCCGACTCCGCGACCTCGGCGTCGTGGTCGAGGTCGCGGGGGTACGCGGCGAGGTCCTCGTTCGGCCCGAACTGCAGTGGGTTGACGAAGATGGTCACCACCACGAAGTCGTCGGCCCGGCCCGCGGCCTGCATGAGCGACCGGTGCCCCTCGTGGAGGAAGCCCATCGTGGGGACGAGGCCCACGCTGAGCCCGGCCCGACGCGCGCCGTCGCACGCGGCGCGCAGCTCCTCGACCTTCGTGACGGTCCTCACCGCGGCACCTCGGCGGTGGGGCCGTCGAGCCCGGCGAAGGGCTCGGCGAGGACGGCGTCGAGCGCGGGATCGTCCCGACCCGCGAGCCGGGCCGCCTCACGGGCGAGGGTCCGGTAGGTGGCGCGCTCGGCCGCGGGCAGCGCGTCGAGGTGGGCCTGGACCGTGCGCACGTCCCCACGGGAGACGGGGCCGGTGAGCGCGTCGCGTGGACCGAGCGCGGCGGTGTTCTCCACGGCCGAGCGGACGAGCGGCAGGAAGGCCTCGAACGGTATGCCGAGGTCGTCGGCGAGGCGTTGGACCTGGGCCAGCAACGCGACCAGATGGTTGGCCGCGATCGCGGCGGTGCCGTGGTACCGGGCCCGATCGGCGTCGGCGACGGTGAAGGCGTGCATCTCGAGCTGCGTGGCGAGCTCGTGGACCTGCGGGTCGCCCGATACCGCGCACCACGCCCCGGGCAGCCGGTCGAGGCCGGTGACGACCGACGGGATCGAGACCAGCGGGTGCAACGCTCCGAAGCGGAGGTCGCGACGCTCGTCGCGCAGGGGGTCGAAGGCGTCGAGGCCGAACGCCCCGGCCAGGTGGATCATCAGCGTCCCGGGATCCGCGTGGGCGCCGACCTGCCTGGCCGCGGCGGCGACCGCGACGTCGGGGGTGGCGACGATCACGAGGTCGACGCCGGCCGCGGCCTCGTCGACCCCGGTCGGGCGCGCGTCCAACACCGCGGCCGTCTGCACGACGGAAGGCGAGCCGGGATGGCGGCCCGCCACTGCGCGCACGATCCAGCCGCGCTCGGCCAGGGCCAGACCGATGGTGGTACCCGCCCGGCCCGCGCCCACCAGGGCCAGCGTGCCGACGGCGTCGGAATCGTCCACGTGCGGGGCCTCTCCGTTCCAGTCCCTCTCGGGTACCGGTCTTCAGGCTCGGGGAACCGCCAAGCGTACCCCGACGAGGCGCACGTCCGTCCACGGGCCGGCCTCGGCTGGGACCAGCTCCGGGGCGAGATCGGCGAGCGGCGCGAGCACGAATCCCCGCTCGGACATGCGCGGGTGCGGGACCGTCAGCTCGGACGTGTCGTGACGCTCGTCGCCCACGAGCAGGACGTCGATATCGAGCGTGCGGGGGCCCCACCGTTCCTTGCGCACCCGCTCGCCCTCGGCCTCGATGGCGTTGGCCACCGCGAGGAGCTCACGGGCACTGAGCGTCGTCTCGACCTCGGCCACCGCGTTCAGGTAGTCGGGCTGCTCGGGACCCCCTACGGGCGCGGTCTCGTAGACGGGTGAGACCGCCACGAGCTCGACCCCGGGACTCGCCGCCAGGCCATCGACAGCCAGCTGGAGGTAGCCGAGGCGGTCGCCGAGGTTCGACCCCAGGCCGAGGAACGCACGGCGGGAGGCATGCACGGGCGGGCCGATCAGGACCGCGCGCGGGTGATGCGCACGGCGACGTGGTCGAGCTGCACCGGCACCGGGGGCCGCAGCTTCTTCACGGTGACCGACACCTCGGCCACGCGCGGGTCGGCGAGCGCGACCTCGGCGATGCGGGCCGCGAGCCGCTCGATGAGCAGGCAACTCTCGCCGCTCACGATCCCGCGCACCGTCTCCGACAGGGTTCCGTAGTCGACGGTGTCGTCGAGCGCGTCGGACGCGCCGGCCGCGGTCAGGTCCACCGTGAGATCGAGGTCGACCTCGAACGGCTGCGCGCGGGTCTGTTCCTCGGGGAGCACACCGTGCACGCCGAGCTCGCGGAGTCCGGCGACGAGGATGTGGTCCATGCGCGCAGCCTAGGTCGGCGCCGTGACCCCGAGGCTCGGGGCCGGGGCGAGGGAGACGCTTGCGTAGGCTCGACGCGATGACCGCGCGCCGGACCAAGATCGTCGCCACCCTCGGTCCGAGCACGGCGACCCCGGCCTCGATGCGAGCGGTGATCGACGCGGGAGCGGACGTCGTGCGCATCAACGCCGCCCACGGCGACGCCGCGAGCCACGCCGCGGCCGCGATGCTCGCGCAGAAGGTCGCGGCCGAGCTCGGCCGCCCGATCGGCGTGCTCGTCGACCTCCCCGGCCCCAAGATGCGGACCGGGCCGATCACGGGTGGTTCCGTGCGGATCGAGGCCGGTGAGCCCTTCACGCTGTACGCGCGCCCGGTCGACGGCGACGCGCGGGGCGCGTCGACCACCGTGGCCGGGCTCGCCGCCATGGTGCGCCCGGGTGACCCGGTGGTGCTCGCCGACGGCCAGATCCGGTTGCGGGTGCTCGGCCTCGACGGCGACGACGTGCAGTGTGAGGTCGTCCGCGGCGGGCTGCTCTCGTCCCGCAAGGGGATGTTCCTCCCCGAGGCGGAGCACCAGGTGGATCCGTTCACCGCCGCCGACGCCGACGCGTTGGCCACCGCGATGGCCATCCGGGCCGACTTCGTCGGGCTTTCGTTCGTGCGCAGCGCGGCCGACGTCGAACACGTGCGCGCACGGCTGCCCCGGCGCGGCTACCGCCCGAAGCTGATGGCGAAGATCGAGACCCGGCGCGCCCTCGACCACCTCCCGGCGCTGATCCGCGCTTCCGACGCGGTCATGGTCGCCCGGGGTGACCTCGGCATCCAGATCGACGTCAGCGAGGTGCCACTCGTCCAGAAGGAGATCATCCACGCCTGCAACGTCGCCGGGCGCCCGGTCGTCACCGCGACCGAGATGCTCGAGTCGATGACGACGTCACCGCTGCCGACGCGCGCCGAGGCCGGCGACATCGCGAACGCGGTGATCGACGGCACCGATGCCCTGATGCTGTCGGCCGAGACCGCCACCGGCGCGTACGCCGCTGATGCCGTCGACACCATGGCCCGGGTGGCCCAGGCCGCAGAGTCGTGGCCCCGCATGCGTGTGTCGCCCGACGTCGAAGGCGTCCACGTCGACCGGGTCGCGTGGGCCGTCGCGCACGCCGCGGTCGAGGCTGCGCAGGACCTCGGCGTCGCGGCCATCCTGTGCCCGACCCGTACCGGCGCCACGGCCCGCCGAATCGCGGCGTTCCGACCGTCGGTCCCGGTCGTCGGACTGTCGCAGCGGCGGCACGTGCGCGCCGCACTGACCCTGGTGTGGGGTGTGGTCCCCTTGGCCCTGCCGGGTGCGCCCGTGCCGAGCCACGAGATCTACCAGGCGGTGGAGGTGGCCCGAACCGCGGGGCTGGTGGCCACCGACGACCTCGTCGTCGTCGTGGCCGGCGCGCCCGGCCCGCGCGCCGGGGGCACCGACACGATGCGGGTCCTACGGGTGTGAGGCCACCCGCGGTCAGGCTTTGCGCAGCGACGCCTCCAGCGTGATCGCCACCAGCTCGCGGCCCTCCCGACCGATCTCGCGCCCGGTGAGCCGTTCGACGACGAGCATGGCGTCGGGCCCGCCGGTCATCAGCCCCGCGTACAGCAGGTAGCCCGCGAGCACGCCCATGAGCTTGTCGCCGAACTCCTCGTGGTGCACGAGGATCCGCTCGGTGGGGTCGTCCATCCACTCCTGCAGGCGCGCGTAGATCCTGGCGAGCTGGTCGGGCAGCTCGTCGAACCGGCCGATGGGGAGCTGTTCGTAGGCGATGTTGGCCTCGTCGTAGGCGTGCAGGTTGTGGGGTGAGTCGAGCAACGAGAGCACGTGGGTGAAGCCGTGCGCGGCGAGCCAGATCAGCTCCTCCTGGCGCCGGACCTTCCGGTGGTTCCGCGCGAAGCCACCCGGCCGCTCTGACGCAGCCAGCCGACCCTTGATGATCCAGCAGAAGAACCGCGGCTCGAGGCCCTGCGCCCAACGCCCTTTCATGGAAGCAGCCCGCTCACGCTGCGAGCCGGCGGGTGCTGGCCACGAGGTCGGCGGCACACACGGCCGAGCCGACCGCGTGGACCCGCGCGACCGAGACCCCGTGCGCGAACGCCCATACGGTGATCGCCTGGGTGCCTTCCTCGCGCTCCCCGACCGGAGGGACCGCGCCGTCCGCGCCGGCGAGCAGCGCGCCGATCATGCCCTTGCGGGACGCACCCACGAGCAGCGGCGCTCCCGCGGCCGCGCGGAGCTGCGGCAGCGCACCCAGCAACGCGAGGTTGTGCTCGAGGCTCTTGCCGAAGCCGATGCCGGGGTCGGCGAGCACGGCCGCGGGCGCGACGCCCGACCGGTGGGCCGCAAGGACCCGGGCCCGCAGGAACGACCCGACCTCGCCGACGACGTCGACGTAGTGCGGTGCCCGTTGCATCGTGCGGGGCTCACCGAGCATGTGCATGACGACGAGGCCGGAGCCACGGTCGGCGACGAGCCCGAACATCGCCGGATCGCTCCGGCCCGCGCTCACGTCGTTGACGATGGTGGCACCCGCGTCGACGGCCTGGGCCGCCACCGCCGCCTTGGTCGTGTCGATGCTGATCGGCAGGCCGGGGGCGAGCCGGGCGAGGCCGCGCACCACGGGGAGCACCCGCCGCAGCTCTTCGTCCTGGTCGACCGGCTCGGCTCCGGGGCGGGTCGACTCCCCACCCACGTCGAGGAGGTCGGCGCCGGCTTCGGCCAGTGCGAGCCCGTGCGCGACGGCAGCATCCGGGTCGAGCCAGCGTCCGCCGTCGGAGAAGGAGTCGGGGGTGACGTTGACCACACCCATCACCCCCGGCCGAGGGCGGCCCAGCACGAACTCCCAGGTGAACACGGGGGCATCGTAACGGCGGGCGGCCGGGACCCGCGCGTCCGATCGGCCCCCCGTACGCCGGCGAACCACCAGATCAGAGAACCATGCAGATCAGATCTGGGTCGGGCAGCGAGAGAGATCGCCGCCCGCGGCTCAGGGCCGGCTGCGGGGCGGGCCGATCAACGACATCGCCTCCGCCCGGGTGGGCGCGTTCGTCTTGAACAAACCCCGGACCGCAGAGGTGAGGGTGAGGGCACCCGGCTTGCGGATCCCCCGCATCGACATGCAGAGGTGCTCGGCCTCGATCATCACGAGCACGCCCCGAGGTGACAGCACCTCGACCAGCGCGTCGGCGATCTGGGTCGTGAGCCGCTCCTGCACCTGGGGGCGCCGGGAGAAGCCGTCGACCAGGCGGGCGATCTTCGAGAGTCCGGTGATCCGGCCGTCGGAGCCCGGGATGTAGGCGACGTGCGCGTGGCCGTGGAACGGGATGAGGTGGTGCTCGCAGAGGCTGAACAGCGGGATGTCGCGGACCATCACCATCTCGTCGTGGTCGGCCTCGAAGGTGACGGTCAGGTGATGGGCCGGGTCCTCGTGCAGCCCGCCGAAGATCTCGCGGTACATCTCCGCCACGCGGTCGGGGGTGCGGACGAGACCGTCGCGCTCCGGGTCCTCGCCGATGGCGATCAGGATCTCGCGCACGGCGCGTGAGATGCGATCGACGTCGATCGGCTGATCAGGGTCGGGCAGCGAATGGAGCGGTTCGGTCACGACAACTCCCGAATCGAGGAAGGAGCAACGGTGCATCCGGGCGGGCGACGGTCGGTCACCGCGAGGTCGACACCCTCGGCCGGCGGTTTGTTCCAGGAGGCCCGCGATCGTCGCCGCGGCCTTCGTCGCCCGTTGGAGGTGCAACCGGTTCCGGTTCACGGGAACCCGCGAGGATAACCGGGCTGCAACGGCCTCCCTGACGGCCGATCCGACCGCCTGGTCGGGCCGGATGGGTCAGCCGCCGTCGGCTCCGGCGTACTCGGCGATGTAGGGCAGGTTGCGGTAGCGCTCGCCGACGTCGAGGCCGTAGCCCACCACGAACGCGGGCGGGATCGTGAAGCCGATGTACTTGAGGTCGGGCTCGGTCTTCTGCAGTCCCTCCTTCAGGAGAAGGGTGCACACCTCGAGCGACGCGGGCCCCCGCGCGGCCAGGTTCTTGCGGAGGTACGCCAGGGTCAGGCCCGAGTCGACGATGTCCTCGACGATCAGGACGTGGCGGCCGGTGAGGTCGAGGTCGAGGTCCTTCAGGATCCGGACCACCCCGCTCGTGCGGGTGGCCGACCCGTACGACGACACGGCCATGAAGTCGAACTCGACCGGCAGCTCGATGGCACGGGCGAGATCGCTCATGAACACGAACGCGCCCTTGAGCACACCGACGAGGAGCGGCGGGCGGCCCTGGTAGTCGTCGGTGATCCGCCGACCCAGCGACCGCACCATCGCCTGCAGCTCTTCTTCACCGACGACGATCCGGCCGATGTTCGCGTCCATCAGGGCTACACCTGTTCTTCCGTTACCCGCCGGAGATCGGATCGACGGCGATCCAGAGAAAGCGGCGGGTCGCCGCAGTGACGCGGGCCGCGCGGGCGCCACGGTAGCCGACGGCCCAGAGCGCACGATCGGTGGTCCCGTGCGCGAGCACCAGCGCGCCGGGCTCGCCGGTCGTGGCCGGGACCAGCGCGGCTTCGGACCCGCGCGCGGCGCGGACCCGCAGGCGCGGCCCGGCGACGTCGGCGTCGAGCACGCAAGCGACGGCGGGATCCGGCCAACCGGCCGGCGCGGTCGTTTCGATCCGGGCGTCGAAGCGGAGCGAGCCCCCGGCTGTGCCCACGACTGTGGTGCCCGGCACGTCGAAGGCGGTGGCGACAGGGGCCGCGCCACGGGTGAGCGTGAGGCGCCCGGCGGAGCGCGTGACGGTCCGGCGGTCGGCCAACTCCACCGAGCGCCGGGACCCGAGCGCGACGTCGAGCAGGCTGTCGGTCGCGGCCCGGCTCGGCGCCGGCGGCCCGACCCACAATCGGAGGGCGCGGCGCGCAAGGACCGGCTCCACGCTCCGCAGGGGCCCGACCGACGGACGGGACGGATCGTCGAGCGGCCACGCCGCGGCCGCGAGCGAGTCGAGCAGTCCCGACTCCGACCGCAGGATCTCGGCCTGGCCTGCCAGCACCCCGACGATGTCGCGGTCCGCGACGCGGGCGAGGTGGGGGATGACCTCGCGCCGCAACCACACCCGGCGGAACGCCGGGTCGTGGTTCATCGGGTCGTCGAGCGGCTCGAGACCGAGGCGGGCACAGATCTCGACCGTGTCGGACCGCCGCAGCCCGAGCAGTGGTCGCACGATCGCGTCCCGCCGCACGGCCATCGCGCCCAGGCCCGTCGTCGCCGAGCCGCGCAGGAGGGCGAGCAACACGGTCTCCGCCTGGTCGTCGGCCGTATGTCCGACGAGCACGCTCGCCGCGCCGTGCTCGCGCCGTGCGTCGTCGAGCGCGCGGTAACGGGAGCGTCGGGCGGCGGCCTCGAGGTTCGCTCCGTCACCCGAGTGCACGTCGACCCGACGCACGTCGACCGGTGCCGTCACGCCGAGAAGCGCGGCCGCGGCCTCCACGACCCGCGCCTCGAGGTTGCTCCCGGCGCGGAGCTGATGGTCGACGTGCACGGGCACGGGCTCGATGCCGGCCGCCTGCGCGAGCGCGAGCAGCGCCAACGAGTCGGCGCCTCCCGAGCACGCCACGATCGCACCCGGTGCGACCCGGTCGAGCTCGGGCAGTCGGGACAACCAGGGGGCGAGCACGTGAGCCCGCGCTACCGACCGGTGCCGGTGCTTCCGACCGCCATCCCGACCCGGTGCAACCAGGCGTCGGGATCCTCGAGCTCGGCCAGGTTCGGCAGGTTCGCCGGTCCGTCCCACGCCGCGTCGACGGCCCGGAATCCCGCCGCCCGCTCGACGGCGAGGATGAAGCGCTCGCCCACCTCGTACTGACGCATCTTCATCTCGAAGCCGAGGGCCTTCTGCATGAGACCCGAGACGCCGCCACGGGCCCGGCGGTCCTGCAGCACGCGGGCCATGCGCGCCTGTCCTTCGACGTGGATGGCACCCAAGTGGTTCATGACCCAATTGCCGTGGCCCTCGAGCAGCGACATCAGGGCCTGCACCCGATCGAGGACGATCCGTTGCTCGGGCGACGCGACGAGGCCGACGATGCCGCCGTCGTCGAGTGGGTTCCGGCCGCGGCGCACGTCGGCGGCGGCGCGTCGCAGCGCCTCGGCGAAGTGCCGCGGATCGGGCTCGGCCAAGGTCAGCGTCTCCTGGACGAGCCCCAGGAAGTACTCGCGCATCCAGGGCACGCCGGTGAACTGGGCCCGGTGCGTGACCTCGTGGATCGCGATCCACAGCCGGAAGTCGCGGGGGCGGAAGGCGAACCTCTTCTCGAGGTCGAGGATGTTGGCGCCCACGTAGTACACGGCGTCGGTGTCGGGCGCGCCGTCGGGCCCTTCGGGGACCAGCAGGTCGTACTGACCCAGCACGCGTCGGGCGAGATAGCCGAGCATGAAGCCCATCTCCGTACCGGTGACGGCGCGCCCGATCGGTGCGAAGGGACTCTTCGCCATCCGCTCGCCCACGCGTTCGGTGAGCGGCGCGACCAGCGACCGCATCGACCGCACGTTGGCGCCGACCCAGTCGACCCGTTCGAGAACCGCGGCGCGGGCGGCGCCCGGTGCCCGCAGGCCGGTCAGCTCCGCGACCATCGCCTCGGCCTCGACGGTGACGGCGGCGAAGTCGCGGCCGAGTGACGCGGTGAGGTACGAATCGGCGAGGACGTCCCGACCCGCGACCCGGCGGGCTACGCGTTCTGCGAGCTCCCAGTCGACCGGTTCGGGCGCCAAGGCTTCACCGACCCCGGTACTTGGGGCCCAGGTACTTCTTGCCGTACAGCAGCAGCAGGCCCACGAGGGTCACGATCGCCAACACGGCGAAGAGATAGCCGGCCCAGCCGTACCAGGGGTGGGCGACCTTGACCTTGCCCAGCGGGTCGTTGATGGTCGCCGCTCCCGCCGGCGCCGCAGTGACGGCCATGACCACCAGCGCCAGCAGCAACGCCTGCAGCGCCTTGACCTGGCGCGGTGTCCTTACCTGGCGGACAGCCTTCACGTGCATCCCTTTGCGTCCGGTGACGGTCGGCGCATCGTAGATCTACGCCCTCCCGGTGCGGGAACCGCCCCCCGCCTCGGGTGCCCGTCGCTCCCGATCGGCTGCGGATCAGCCTCGGGTCGGGTCGGAGGAGCCGGATCCGAGTTGGCCGTCGGCACCGAACCGCTCGCTACCGCTGCTCCGGCCCAAGGTTCCGAACCGGTCGTTGCCGCGGAAGCGGTCGGCGTCGGCCGGGCCGTCCGGGAGGCAGCCGAGCGCCTCGAGCACCCGGATACGCAGCGTCTCGGGGGCCTGCTCCCCACACTTCGTGGCGATGATCTCCCGCAGCCGGATCTCGAAGTGGAAGCCCTCCGCGCAGGGCGGGCACTCCTCGAGGTGCCGGGCGATGGCCTGGCGACGCCAAAGCGTCAGCTCGCCGTCGAGGTAGAAGTACACGCGGTGGAGCGCGTCGTCGCAGTCCATGGATCCCGTCATCCCCCCGCCGGAGCGGCAGCTGCTGGTTCGCCGGCGCTATCGGGGAGGAGTCCCCGTTCCGCCGCGAACTCCCACAACCGCTTCTGGAGCTGCCTTCTTCCCCGGTGCAGCCGGCTCATGACGGTGCCGATCGGCACGTCCATGATCTCGGCGATCTCCTTGTAGGAGAAACCCTCGACGTCGGCGAGCATCACCGCCATGCGGAACTGCTCCGGGAGCGCCTCGAGCGCCTCCTTCACCTCGGACTCGGGAATGCTCTCGAGGACCTCGGTCTCCGGGGTGCGCTCCGCGGCGACGGCTTCGAGACCGCCGAGCCGCCGGTAGAGGTAGAAGTCCTCGGTGTCGTCGAGGTCGACCTGCTCCGGCCGCCGCTTCTTGGCCCGGTAGATGTTGATGTACGTGTTGGTGAGGATCTTGTAGAGCCACGCCTTGAGGTTGGTGCCCTCCTGGAAGCCGCCGAATCCGCGGTACGCCCGGAGGTACGTCTCCTGCACCAGGTCCTCGGCGTCGGCGGGCTTGCGGGTCATCCGGAGCGCGGCCGCGTACAAGGCCGACATGTAGGGCATTGCCAGTTCGGCGAACGTCGCCTGATCGGCCATGGGGGCAAGGGTACCGGTCGGTCGCGCCCCTCACCTACTCAGATGCCTCGTCAGCAGGAACCGGACGGTCCCAGGCCAGGGCGGCGGCGCGATCAGGTCGCTCACCGCCCACGATCCATTCGGCGAGGATCCGCCCGGTCACCGCGGCCATCAGGATCCCGATCGCGTCGTGGCCCGCGGTGCACCACGCGTTGTCGGTGCCGGGCACGCGGTCGGCCACCGCGACCCCGTCGGCGGTCGCGGGCCGGAAGCACGACCAGCGATGGGTGACGCGCAATCCGCGCGCGGCGGGAAGCAGCGTCGCGAGGTGCGCGGCGATCTCGTCGGTCGTGACCGGATCCGCGCCGACGGACTCGTCGCCCTCGTGGCGCGTGCCACCGGTGACGAGTCGGCCGTCGGCGAGTTGGACGACGAGGCCGTTTGGTGTCGACAGACCGACGCGCAGCCGGAACGGCGCGGGCTCGGTGCCGATCAGGTGGCCCTTCACCCAGCGCTCGGGGATCTGCGGGCGGGGCAGACCCGTTCGTCCGGTCGCGAGGACCACCGACCCCGGGGTGAAGTCGCCGTGCGACGTCCGCACCGCGACGATGCGGCCCGCGTCGACGTCGAAGCCACGCGCGCTCACGCCGGTTGCGGCGGTGCCGCCGCGCGCGGCGAGCGCGGCGGCGTAGCGCAACGGGTTCACGTGGGCCTGGTCGCGCACCAGGAGACCGCAAACGGCGCCGCGCAGCTCGGGCTCGACGTCGGCCATGCCCGCCGCGTCGATCCGTTCGGTCGGCGGCGCGGGATCGAAGCCGTCGGGGAGATCGAACGGGAGCGCGGTGAGCATGTCCATCGACCGCAGCCCGGTGGCGCCACCACAGTCGGCGTCGAACGCGTACAGCAGTTGCGCGCTCTCCACCGCGAGCGCGGCGACCGCGGGCGGGTCCTCCCACGGGCGCGTGCCCGGCGTGATCAGGGCACCCGCGCCCCCCGACGCGTGCGAAGCGAGCCGATCCCGTTCGATCAGCACCACCCGTTCGACGCCCGCAAGCCGCAGCTGCCAGGCCGTGGCGAGTCCGAGCATCCCGCCGCCGATCACGAGGACGTCGGGCGCACGGTCCAGCGCGTCGGACACACCCGGGTCGAGCGCGGCCAGCACGGACGGCTCCACCGTGTCGGGCCAGATCGCGCCGTCGACGGGTGCGGTGGATCCGGCGGACGGATCGGCCGGGACCAGGTCGATGGTCTGCATGCGCGCGGATGCTACGCGCGGGTCTGTCGCGCGACGTCGGGCCGCGAAGGTCGGCTCAGCCGTGGGGAGACACGGCCGGCGGCACCGACGGAGGCACCGACGGCGGCACCGACGCGGCGGGCTCGGCCGGATCGGCCGGTTCGGCCGGTCCGGCGTCGTCGGTCGACGACGGGTCGGCGTCCAGGTGGTCACCCGCGCGGATCTCGTCCGCCTTCTGCAGCAGGTTCTCTCCGGTGTCGGCGTCGAAGTAGTGGATCCGGTCGGTGTTGAGCCAGAACTTCGCCTCGTCGCCTTCCGCGATGTCGGATGCCGGGTCGATCCGGGCCACCGTGAGCATCTCGTGCTCGCCCCGCACTCCGCTCGCACCCAGTTCGTCGACGACCTCGCGCAGGGTCTCGGACCCGGTATCGCCCGAGGTTTCGACACGGAAGTGCACGAAGAGCTCGGATCCGAGCCACTCCAGCCGCTCGACCTTCGCGGTGAAGCCCACTCCCGCTTGGCGCTCTGCTCGCCCGACGAGACCCACGTCCTCGAAGTGCTCGGGACGGATCCCGACCACGACGTGCGTTCCGTGCAGCAGCTCGGAACGGTCGGCGAGGCGGGCGGGGAGCTCGTACTCCACCATCGGCAACTTGACCGTCGTGCCGTCGACCGTCGCGGGGAAGAAGTTCATCCCGGGCGACCCGATGAACCCGGCGACGAACACGTTCGCGGGAATCAGGTAGAGCTCCTTCGGCGGCCCGACCTGCTGCAGTCGTCCCTTCCGGAGCACCGCCACGCGGTCACCGAGCGTCATCGCCTCGGTCTGGTCGTGGGTGACGTAGACCGTGGTGGTCTTCAGGCGCTCCTGGAGCTCGCCCAGCTCCGCACGCGTCTGCACCCGCAGCTGCGCGTCGAGGTTCGACAGCGGCTCGTCGAGGAGGAAGGCGGACGGCTCCCGCACGATCGCGCGTCCCATCGCGACCCGTTGACGCTGGCCACCCGAGAGCTGCGCCGGCTTGCGGTCGAGCAGATCCTGGAGCTCGAGCGAGGCCGCGGCGCGGCTCACCCGCTCATCGATCTCCTTGCGCGGCATCTTCTTGAGCTTGAGCGGGAACTCCATGTTTCCCCGCACCGTCAGGTGCGGATAGAGGGCGTAGCTCTGGAAGACCATCGCGAGGTTGCGATCGCGCGGCGCACTCCCGGTCACGTCCTTGCCGTCGATGAGCACCTGGCCGTCGCTGACGTCCTCGAGCCCCGCGATCATCCGCAGCACGGTCGACTTCCCGCTCCCCGACGGGCCCACGAGGATCATGAACTCGCCGTCCGCGATGTCGAGGTCCACGTGATCGACGGCCACATCGTCGGCGAACCGACGGGTCACCCCGACGAGCTTGATCTCGGACATGCCTATCCCTTCACGGCGCCGGACGTGAGTCCGGACACGATGCGCTTCTGGAAGATGAGGACCGCGATGACGACCGGGATCGTGACCACGACGGCGGCCGCGGCGATCTGCCCCGTGGGTTGGGTGAACTGCGAAGTGCCCTGGAAGAACGCGATCGCCGCGGGCACGGTCCGGGCCCGATTCGTCGACGTGAGCGAGATCGCGAAGAGGAAGTCGTTCCAAGCGAAGATGAACACGAGGATCGCGGCGGTGAACATGCCGGGCGCGGCGAGCGGCGCGATCACCTTGCGGAACGCCTGGAACGGCGTGGCACCGTCGGTCTGCGCGGCTTGCTCCAGCTCCCAGGGAATCTCGCGGAAGAACGCGGACAGCACCCAGATCGCGAGCGGCAGTGTGAACGTGAGGTACGGGATGATCAGGCCGAGCCACGTGTCGTAGAGGCCGATCCGGCGCCAGATGTCGAACAGCGGGCTGACCACGGAGATCTGCGGGAACATCGCGATCGCCAGCGCGAACGCGAGCACGAGGCGCTTCCCCGGGAAGTCGAGCCGCGCGATCGCGTACGCCGCGGTCGTCGCGAGCAGCACCGCGACCAGGGTGCTGATGAGCGCGATGCCGATCGAGTTGCGGAGGGCGGCTGTGAACACGCCCTGGTCGAAGATGTTGCGGTAGTTGTCGAACGTGACGCTCTTGGGGATGAAGCTGCCGTCGTTGATGTCGGCGGCCTTCTTGAGCGACAGCGAGATGATCCAGGCCACCGGCAACAGCGCGAACACGACGACGATCACCGACGCGCTCGACCACCACGCCTTCTCCTTCACGTGGCCCTGCATCAGGACTCCCCTCGCTGCTGCGACAGATTGGCGCCGAAGAGCTTGACGAACACGAACGAGATGATCAGGACGCAGAGGAAGATGAGCACCGAGACCGCCGAGCCGATGCCGAGGTTCAGCCGGTTGAGGAGTTGGTTGTAACCGAGGATCGACACGCTCTCGGTGTTGTTGGCTCCTCCCGTCTGGATGAAGATCGAGTCGAACACGCGGAACGCGTCGAGGGTCCGGAAGAGCAGCGCGACCAGGATCGCGCCCTTCATCAGCGGCAGCGTCACCTTGCGGAACGCCTGCCACGACGTGGCGCCGTCGACCTTCGCCGCTTCGAGCAGCTCGTCGGGGACGAGCGCCAGACCGGCCAGGAGCAGAAGCGCCATGAACGGCGTCGTCTTCCACACCTCGGTGAGGATGATGACGAAGAGCGCCGAGCCGTGTTGCGTGAGCCAGGCACGGTCGCTGCCGAACCAGTTGTTGATGAAGCCGGTGCCGGGTGTGAACGCGAACTTCCACGCCAGCGCGGCGACGACGGTGATGAGGCCGTACGGCACCAGGATCGACGCCCGCACCAGCCCGCGGCCGACGAGCGCCCGGTGCATGACGATCGCGAGCGCCATGCCGAGCACCAGCTCGATGGCCACGGAGACGACGGTGATGAACACGGTGGTCCACAGGTCCTGCCACCAGAGGCTGGACGACAGCACCGACGAGTAGTTGCTCAGGCCGATGAACTTGTTGGCGTTCGGGAAACGCAGGTCGGCCCGCTGCAGCGACAGGTAGATCGCGTAGCCGATCGGGTAAGCCGTCACCGCGACCATCACGATCGCCGCCGGCGCGCACAGCATCAGCCCGAGGCGCCGTTCCGACATCGCGCGGTCGGTGCGCTTGCGCGGCTTCGGCGCCGACACCGCACGGGACGGCCCGGCGGGCGGCGGGCTCGACGTCGGTGGCGGTCCGGTCGCGGTCTGGGTCACAGCAGCCCCCTGGAATGGATCGCGTCGTCGACCTTGCTGCGCAGCGCGCCGACGTCCGACGTGGGGTTGATCGAGCTCGGCGGGTGGATCGTCCGCTGCACCGCGAGCGAGATGTCGTTGTACGCCGGGCTCACCGGACGGGTGCTGCCGTCACTGAACGTCTGGAGCAGGAGGTCGGCGTACGGGTACGCCTTCACGATGCGCGGGTCCTTGTACAACGCCTGACTCACCGGCGGCAGACCGTCCTTGACCGCGTAGAGCACCTGCTGTTCAGGCTGACCGAGGCACGTCCCCGCGTCGAACGCCACCGACTTGTGCTTGCCGTAGGCACCCACGCCGATGTTGAAGCCGCCGAGCGTCACCTTCGCGGGCTTGTTCGCGTCGACCCGCGGGTAGAGCGCGATCCCCAGGTTGGGGAAGAGCTTCGGCTTGTCGGCCTTCAGCGAGGCGTAGACGTACGGGTAGTTGACCATGAAGGCCGCGTTGCCGGCCTCGAACGCGAGCCGGCCCTGGTCCTCTTGGTTGTTCGACATCGATGGGTCGGCCGCCTTCGACGTCGCGACGTCCTTGATCACCTTCAGTGCGGCCTCGGTCGGGCCCGTCGGCAGCGCAACCTTGCCCGTCTTGGTGAGGATGCTGCCGCCTGCGGACTCCAACAGCGTGTTGAACCAGACCGTGTAGCCCTCGTAGCGCGCGGCCTGCACCTCGATCCAGTTCTTGTTCTTCGGGAGCTGGTCGGCCATCTGGATCATCTCGGCCCAGGTCTTGGGCGGCGTCTTCACGAGGTCCTTGCGGTACCAGAGCAGCTGGCTGGCGGTGTCGAGCGGCGCGGCGTACATCCGGTTCTTGTACTGACCGGTCTTGAGCACGGCTGGGATGACCCCCTGGCCGATCTGATCGGCGCGGCTCTTGGGCCACGGGTCCACCCAACCCGCCTCGCCGAACTCGGCGGTCCAGATCACGTCCATCGAGATGAGGTCGATGGTGCTGTCGTGCGCGGCCAGCCGGCGCACGAGCTGCTCGCGCTGTGCCGTCGCATCCGATGGCAGAGGCTGCACGGTGATCGTGTACTTGCCGTTGGACGCCGCCGAGCATGCCTTCGCCGCCTCCGCGAACGAGCCGCCCGGCTGCGGCGCCGTGTACCAGTTGATCTCGACCGGCCCGTTCGAAGCCGACGCGCCGCCCCCGCATCCTGCGGCGAGCAACCCCCCGATCACGACCAGCGCCCCCACCCCACGCAAGGTCCTCACGTCAGAAGCGCCTCCCCCACTTCGACGCGGGTCAAACCCGCGTGGAACTTTCCGACGGATCGGCGAGCGCGGCGATTCCGCGGCGCGCCGCGGATCCCGGAAATTTGCGAAGTGGCTCCGAGGACGTCTTCGGAGCGCTGCCTTCTCCGAGGAGCCCGCGGGCGCCGAGCGGGGGCCGGACCTTGGGAGCCGGAGTGGGGAATCGAACCCCAGACCTGCTCATTACGAGTGAGCTGCTCTGCCGACTGAGCTACTCCGGCGGGGAGTGGGCGAGAGTGTAGCGAAGGCCCGATCGGCCCCTCAGCGTGCCGCAGGAAGCTGCAGGAACAGGCGCTCGAGCAGCAACGCCTCGTTCGGATTGTGCTCGAGGCCGCGCCGGGCCTCCGCGACCGCGTCGAGCGCCCGGGCCGCGTCCTTCGGCGCGACGGTGATTCGCTCCCGGTCGATGTTCCGGGCCTGATCGGCGGGCGCGAGCGCGTCCCGGTACATCGACTCGATCGCGGTGAGGCCCTCGCCCAATGCGTCGAGGCGAGCCCGTCGCGTCTCGCGTTCGTGGCGGCGCTTCAGTCGCGTCCGGAGTCCCTGGGCGGCGCGGTCGGGGTAGCCGTTCCGTTCGATGTCGGCCTCGAGCTCCGCGTTCGCCTCGGCCTGGCTCGCACCGATCGAAGCCACCGCCTCGGCGAGCGCGACGCCGACGTCCTCGGCTCCCCGCATCGCCGCGGACCCTGTGCCATCGAGGCGCGCCACCGTGGTGACGAACGCGTCGCGCAGCGGGCCGATCCGTCCGGCGAGCAGCGCGGCCCGGTCGACGCGGCCGCCGGCGAGGCGCACGATGAGCTCGGCCCGTTCGCCGGTGAGCCCGTCGGCCGCGAGCGTGGTGCGGACGACCGCATCGGTGAGTGCGTCGAGGTCGATCCGCTGACACCGCGACCGCACCGTCGCGAGCAGGTCGTCGGGGGACGGCGTGAGCAGCAGGATCACCGTGCGCCCGGGCGGCTCCTCGATGGTCTTGAGCAGCGCGTTGGCGGCGTCGTCGCGGAGACGCTCGGCGTCGAGGATCATCAGGACCTTGCGATCACCCTCGATCGGGCTGCGGTTGGCCTCCGGGATGATCCGTTCGCGCACGTCCTCCTTGATGCGGAACGCGACGCCTTCGGCCTCGAACTCGACGACGTCGGGGTGGCGGCTGCGCAGCACGCGGTTCGTCACGTCGTCGGACCCGGTCGGGTCGACCAGGGCCGCGGCGAAGCACCGCGCCGCATCCTCCACGCCCGAGCCGCGTGGGCCCGCAAGCAGGTAGGCGTGGACGGGGCGTTCCGCGGCGTGTTGCATCAGCGCCACCGCCCGGTCCTGTCCCACGACCCGCTCCCACATGGTCGGGAGCCTACGCAGACCCGGCGTCGACGAACGGGGCGACCGCGGCCCACACCGCTTCCTCCACCGCGTCGGCGTCCTGCGACCCGTCGACGACGACCCAACCCCGCGGTCCGGCGAGCTCGCGGTAGGCCTCACGGACCCGAACGTGGAACGCGCGCCCGGCGCGTTCCATGCGGTCCCTGGCGTCGGGCACCCTCGCCGCGGCGACCGCTTCCGACACGTCGAGGACCACGACGACTGCAGCCTCGAGGCCTCCGGTGGCCCGCGTGTTGATCGCCTCCACGGCGTCGACGCCGAGGCCCCTCGCCACGCCCTGGTACACGAGCGACGAAGGCACGAACCGGTCGGAGACGACGTACGCGCCGCGCTCGAGTGCCGGTCGCACCACCACCTCGATGTGCTGCGCCCGGTCCGCCGCCATCAACAGCGCTTCCGCCATGGGTGCGACCGGCTCGTCGGTGTCGTCGAGCAGCAGGCCGCGGATGGAACCGCCCAGTTCGCTGTCGCCCGGCTCGAAGGTCGACACGGCCTCGTGGCCGGCCCGCTCCAGCCGGGCGGCCAGGCGTGCCACCTGCGTGCTCTTTCCCGACCCCTCGCCACCTTCGAGGACGATCAGCGCTCCGCTCATGACGTCCGGCTCATGCCGTATGACTCGCTTCCGTCTCGCGCGCGCCGGTGGTGGCGGATCCGCCATCGCGGCCCTGGGAGCTCACTGGGACGTCAGATTAGGGGCGGCCGCACACCTTGGTGAGAGGTCGCGCAACCACACTGCGCGTTCGACCATGAACCTCCACTGGCGCCGGGGTCCCTAGGGTGGTCGGATGAGCGGCAGGAGGTGGGCGGACGCCATGGATGGGCCAGCAAAGTACGCCGCGGTCGCGCTCGGAATCGCGGCGATCGCGGCGGTCGCGCTCGGATTCACGCTCACGTCGGGCTCGAGGCACCGTGCGGCCGAGCTCGTCCCGCTGTCGGACGCGGCGGCGGCCACCCCGACCCCGTCGACGATCCTCCCGCCCGCGCCGACCAGCTCCACCGCGCCGGCACCTCCGGGCACGACCGACAACGCGATCATGGTCCAGGGCTTCACCGCGACCATGAGGAACTACGTGAACCACGACCCCGACCCAGGGGAGCTCGCGGATTTCGTCACCGACTTCCACAACCAGGAGTTGGCCTACATGGCGGCGAAGGCGGCCGGCAAGGCCGCCTCACAGCCCCGGCTCTCCGCCGCGGCGGACGCGTGGGTCCGCAAGAGTCACGCGTCGGAGATCCTGGCCCTGCAGTCGGCGCAGGCCGCGCAGCGGTCGATCGCCGCCGGGTCGACGTCACCGGGCGGCGAGATCGCGGGTCAGGCGCGGCGCTGAGGCACCGCGCCTGCGTGGGTCGTCAGTCGGATGCGACCGGAGGCGCCGCCGTCTTCATCGCGGTGGCCGACTTCTTGGCGGTGGCCGTCGCGGCTCCCGACTTCTTCGCCGCGGGCTTCTTCGCGGCACTCTTCTTTGCCGGCGCCTTCTTCACCGCGGTCTTCTTGACCGCGGCCTTCTTGGCCGGCGCCTTCTTCACGGCCTTCTTCTTCGCCGGTCGCTTCGAGGGTCCCTTGGCCTCGCGCGCGCGGAGCAGCGCGACCGCCTCTTCCGTCGTGAGCGACTCCGGGTCGGTGCCGCGCGGGAGTGACGCGTTCGTCGTGCCGTCGGTGGCGTAGGGACCGAAGCGGCCGTCGAGGACGCGGATCGTCGCGCCGTTGTCGGGATGCGCGCCCAGCTCGGCGAGCGGCGGCTTGGCGACCCGGCCCCGGCGCTGCTTCGGCTGGGCAAAGATCGCCTGCGCCTGCTCCAGCGTCACCGTGAACATCTGGTCTTCCGAGTCGAGGCTGCGGCTGTCGGTGTCCTTCTTCAGGTACGGGCCGTAGCGACCGTTCAGCGCCGTGATCTCCACGCCGTCGACGTCGACCCCGACCACGCGCGGCAGCGACAGCAGGAGCAGGCCGTCCTCGAGGTTCACCGTGTCGAGGAACATCGTCTTGAGCAGCGACGCGGTCTTCGGCTTCGTCTTGGATCCCTCGAGGAGCTCGCCGAGCTGCACGTAGGGCCCGTAGCGGCCGTCGCGCGCGATCACCGGAAGCGTGGTCTCGGGATCGACGCCGAGCACCCGGCCGTCGTCGCGCTTGCGTTCGAGCAGCTCGGTCGCGACCTCGATCGTGAGCTCGTCGGGGGCGACGTCTTCGGGGAGGGACGCACGGTCGTCTCCGCGCTGCAGGTAGGGCCCGTAGCGGCCGACGCGCACCGCGATCTCGCGGCCCTCGGCGTCGACACCCACCGGCACGGTGTTGATCTCGCGCGCGTCGATCTTCGCCACGAGCTCGTCGCCGATGAGCTCCTTGAGACCGGCCTGGCCGTTCCCGAAGTAGAACCCGTGGAGCCACTTCTCCGACTCGCCCTCACCGCGCGCGATGACGTCGAGATCCTCTTCCATCCGGGCGGTGAAGTCGTAGTCGACCAGGTGGCCGAAGTGCTGCTCGAGCAGCTGGATGGTCGCGAACGCGGTCCAGCTCGGAACCAGCGCGCTGCCTTTCTTCCAGACGTAGCCGCGGTCCTGGATGGTCTGGATGACCGACGCGTACGTCGACGGTCGACCGATGCCGCGCGACTCGAGCTCCTTGACGAGGCTGGCTTCGGTGTAGCGCGCGGGCGGCTGGGTCGAGTGGCCCACCGGGGTGAGTTCGGTGCACGTGACCGCGTCGCCCTCGGCGAGCGGCGGCAGCTGCGACTCCTGGTCCTCGGGCACGGCGTCGGGGTCGTCGTGGCTCTCGAAGTAGACGCGGAGGTAACCCGGGAACTCGATGGTCCGGCCGTTCGCGGCGAAACGTACGTCCTCACCGGTGGTCGACGTGACCGCGAGCCGCGCGGCCACCTGCTTGAACCGCGCGTCCGCCATCTGGGAAGCGACGGTCCGCTTCCACACGAGGTCGTAGAGGCGCACCTCGTCGGCGTCGAGCTCGCGCCGTACCTCGTCGGTGGTGCGCATGCGGTCACCCGCGGGTCGGATGGCCTCGTGGGCCTCCTGCGCGTTCTTGACCTTGCGCCGGTACGAGCGCGGCTGATCCGGCAGGTAGGCATCCCCGTAGAGCTCCCGGATGCGGGCTCGTGCGCCGGCGATCGCCTGCTCCGACAGGTTGGTGCTGTCGGTGCGCATGTACGTGATGTAGCCCCGCTCGTAGAGGCGCTGCGCGACCGCCATCGCCTTCGCCGAACCGAAGCGGAGCTTGCGGCCCGCCTCCTGTTGCAGGGTCGAGGTGATGAACGGGGCGTACGGCGACTGCTTCGTGTCCTTGCTCTCGGCCGACGCGACAGTGAACGACTGGTCCTGCACGCGCGCAGCGAGCGCGCGGGCTTCGGCCTCCACGAGCTGCACGATGTCGGCCGCGGACTTCTCGTTGAGCTGCCCGGTGGCGGGATCGAAGTCCTTGCCGCTCGGCACGCGCTTGCCGTCGATCGACAGCAGGCTCGCCTTGAAGTCCGCGCCCTTGGCGGCGAAGAGGCCGTCGATGTCCCAGTAGTCGGCGGTGCGGAACGCGACCCGGGCGCGCTCACGGTCGACGACGAGACGGGTCGCCACGCTCTGCACCCGCCCGGCCGAGAGCTTCGGCATGACCTTGCGCCACAGCACCGGCGACAACTCGTAGCCGACGAGCCGGTCGAGGATGCGCCGGCCCTCCTGCGCCTCGACGAGCTTCAGATCGAGCTCGCGCCAGTTCTCGATCGCCTCGTTGATCGCGGCGGCGGTGATCTCGTGGAACACCATCCGCTTGACCGGGACCTTCGGCTGCAGCACCTGGAGCACATGCCACGCGATGGCTTCGCCCTCGCGGTCCTCGTCGGTCGCGAGGTAGAGCTCGCTCGCGTCCTTCAACTCCCGCTTCAACTGGGCGACGACCTTCTTCTTGTCGTTGGGTACGACGTAGATCGGCTGGAAGTGGTCCTCGATGTCGATCCCGAGCCGGCCGACCGCGGTGCCCCGGTACTCCGCGGGCACGTCGTCCGCGTTGCGGGGGAGATCGCGGATGTGCCCGATGCTCGAGTCCACGACGAAGCCGTCGCCGAGGAAGCCCGCGATGGTCCGCGCCTTGGCGGGTGACTCGACGATGACGAGCGGCTTGGGCACGCAGGGGTCCTTCGATGGGCGGGGGTCGCCCCGGCTTCTTCGGCGGTGCCGACCGGGGCTGGAGGGCGTTCTTCCTTTTCCGTGGTCCCACGGAAACGACCGGGCTGTCAAGCGCGGCCCTGGCCGGGACCCTTCCCGAGGCGGTCCTGGCACCCGTCTAGGCTTCGCCGCCGTGGGACTCGATCCGCAAGGAATCCTCAACTTCTTCGGGGCATTTGCCGTACTCGGCCTGTTCCTGATCATTTTTGCCGAATCCGGCCTGTTGATCGGATTCTTCCTGCCGGGGGACTCGCTCCTGTTCGTCGCCGGGCTGCTGGCCCATCCGGGCAAGGACCAGCTCGCCCCCCTGTGGGTGATCCTGCTCGGCTGCTTCGTCGCCGCCGTCCTCGGTGACCAGGTCGGATACCTCTTCGGCAAGAAGGTGGGCCCCTCGCTGTTCCGGCGCAAGGACTCGCGGATCTTCAAGCAGGCCTACGTCGGCCAGGCCCAGGACTTCTTCGAGAGACACGGATCGAAGACCATCGTGCTGGCCCGGTTCGTGCCGATCGTTCGGACCTTCGCCCCGATCGTCGCCGGCGTCGCCAACATGCGCTACCGCACGTTCCTGATGTTCAACCTCGTCGGCGCGCTGCTCTGGGCCGTGGGCGTCACCGGCCTCGGCTACATCATCAGCGACAACGTCCCGTGGGTGAAGGACAACATCGAGATCGTCGCCGTCGGTGTGGTCGTCCTGTCGCTGATCCCGGCCGTCATCGAGATCCTCCGGGCCCGGCGACACCGGGCGCGTGAGTCCGCAGCCGTTCACGGCACCGACCCGGTCGACGCACCCGCTCCTTCGGAGTAGCCGCACCTCCGAGTGCCTCACCTCCGAGTGCCGCGCCTCCCGCGCGGCCCTTCCGATGCGGAGCGGTCAGCTGGGCTCGGCGATCCAGCGGTAGCCGATCCCCGACTCGGTGAGGATGAACCGCGGCTGCGCGGCGTCGTCGCCGAGCTTGCGCCGGAGCTGGCGCACGTAGACGCGGAGGTAGTTGCTCTCCGCGCCGTATCCCGGTCCCCACACCTCCCGGAGCAGGAACTGGTGGGTGAGGAGCTTGCCGGGGTGGCGCACGAACTGCTCGAGCAACTCGAGCTCCGTCTTCGTCAGGTGGACGGGCTCGCCGTCGCGCCGGACCGCGCGGCTCGCAAGGTCCACTTCGAGCCCGGGGAACCGCAACAACGCGGGGCCCGTCGGTTCCGGCGTCACCCGCCGGAGCGCGGCCCGAACCCGCGCCAGGAGCTCCTCGGGGTCGAAGGGCTTGGTGACGTAGTCGTCGGCGCCCGCGTCGAGCGCGTCGACCTTGTCACGCTGACGGTCGCGCGCGCTGAGGACGATCACCGGCGCCGTTGAATAGGTGCGGAGCCTCCGCAGCGTCTCGAAGCCGTCGATGCCCGGTAGTCCGAGGTCGAGGACGATCGCGTCGGGCTGCTGCTCGGCGAGCACGGTGAGCGCGGCTTCACCCGTCGCCACCTCGAGCACGTCGAAGTCGCGGGCGCGGAAGCTCATGCGCAGTGCGCGGCGCAGCGCGTCGTCGTCTTCGACCAACAGCACGGTGGCCACGCTCATGCGACGGGCCTCCGGTGCGCGACCGGCCAGGCCACGACGAAGGTCGCGCCCCCACCGGCGGTCTCCTCGACCGTGACTCGGCCGCCGTGCAGGTCCACGACAGCGCGGACGATGGCGAGCCCGAGCCCGGTCCCCTCGGCCTCCGGACGGCCCGAGGCCCGTACGAACTCACCGAAGATCCGCTCGCGGTCGGCGGGGTCGACGCCGGGACCGTGGTCGACGACCCGCATCTCCACGACGGAGCCCGATCGGCGGGCGGTGATCTCGATCGGCGATCCCGACGGCGCGTAGGCCAACGCGTTCTCGAGGAGGTTGAGGAGGACCTGATCGACCATCGTGGGGTCGAGGTACAGGTCGGGGACGTCGTCCGCGATGTCGAGTCCCATCACGTGCCCCGATTCCAGCGGTCGCAGCCGCCGCAGCGCGACCTGCGCCGCCTCCACGAGGTCGACGGACGCGCGCTCGGGCTCGAGGCCGCCGCTGCGGATCCGGCTCACGGTCAGGATCTTCGCGACCTGGCGCTCGAGACGGTCGCTCTCGCCGTAGATCGTCTCGAGCAGCTCCCGGCGGTCGCCGTCGTCGAGCCGGGTGTCGGGGGCCAGCAACGTGGACGACGCGGCGCGGATCGAGGCGAGCGGGGTCCGCAGGTTGTGCGTCACCGCGGTCAGGAAGCCGGTACGGGTGCGGTCGACCTCGGCCGCGACCTCGGCCGCTCGGGCCATCTCCTCGAGCCGGACACGGTCGATCGCGGTGGCGAGCCCGGTGAGCAGCGCCTCGAGCACCGCGCGGTCCTCCGTCGTCAGCGCGTGCGCCCGCGGCGCCGCGGTGATGTGGACGCCTCCGGCCTCCGCGGTGACCGAACCGGGCGCGCCCGGCTCGGCGTCGCCCACAGCGACCTCCTCGTTGCCGATGCGGAAGCGGCAGCCCGAGAGCGCGAACAAGGGAACCAGGACCGCGACCGCGCGTTCGGCCACGGCCCGCGGCGTCTCCCCCGCGATCACCCGGTTGGTGAGGTCGAGTCGGACGCCCGCCTCCCGCTCGCGACGCTCGGCGTTGCGTCGCAGGTGGTCGAGCCGGGTGACGATCCAGTTGAGCGCGGCGGCCGCCGCGAGGAACGTGATCAGGGCCACGACGTCGTCGGCCTTCTCGATGTCGAGCGTGTGCCGGGGTGGCGTGAACCAGTAGTTGAGGACGAGGAAGCCGCCGAGAGCCGCAACGAAGCCCGGCGCCAACCCCAGCCGCGCGGCGAACAGCACCGCGATCAGCACGACGAGGGTCGCCTCGGTGAGGCTCGCGTCGAACAGGTGCGCGCCCGCCGCGGCCGCGACGACGAAGCCCAACCCGACAAGCGTCTTCAGCCCGACCCCGCTCTTCACAGGATCTTGACGGCGACCACGGCCGTCCTCACGCCTCTTTGACGGCGCGGTCCGCATCCTTGGCGTATGGCGATCACGACCGACCCGAACCCTCCTGGCCTTCCCGGCGACGAGCAGGCCGCGGCGGCGGCCGAAGCCGCGCCCACCCGCAAGGCCCCCAAGGTAGGGGGTCGTCGGGGCGACGTCGCCAACCTGGTCCTCGGCCGCCGGCTCCGCAGCGAAGACGACATCCACCAGCGCCTCGGCAACCCGGTTGCGCTCGCCGTCTTCGCCAGCGACGCGCTCTCCTCCGTCGCGTACGCCACCGAGGAGATGCTCACCAAGCTGCTGCCGTACGCCGCGATCGCCGCCTTCGGGTTGTTGATGCCGCTGTCGCTCGCGATCGTGGCCCTCCTCGTCATCCTCATCTTCTCCTACCGCCAGACGATCAAGGCCTACCCCAGCGCCGGTGGGGCCTACATCGTCACGCGCGACAACTTCGGGGTGCTGCCGGCCCAGGTCGCCGGCGTCGCCCTCCTGACCGACTACATCCTCACCGTCGCCGTGAGCGTCTCCGCCGGCGTCGCGGCGGCCTACTCCGCGTTCCCCGAGCTGCGCTCCCAGAAGGTCCTCATCGCCGTCGCCCTCATCTGGTTCATCGCCCTGATGAACCTGCGCGGCGTCAAGGAGTCGGGCCGGGTCTTCGCCGTGCCGACTTACGGGTTCGTGATCGCGATCTTCGGACTGCTGATCGTGGGCTTCGTCCGGGAGCTCTTCGGCGGGCTCCATGCCGCCAACACCCACGCGCAGATCGTCCACGCCGGTGGGGTCGGAACCCTCGGCGCCTTCGTGATCCTCACCGCGTTCGCCAGTGGGTGCACCGCGATGACGGGCGTCGAAGCGATCTCCAACGGGGTTCCGGCGTTCAAGCCGGTGGAGTACAAGAACGCGCGCAAGGTGCTCGGTGTGTTGGGGCTGCTGCTCGGCACGATGTTCCTGGGCATCTCGTACCTCGCGCTGAAGATCAAGCCGATCCCGACGGCGAAGCAGACCGTGATCAGCCAGGTCGCCCGGGCGGTCCTCGGCACCGGGACCGTCGGCCACATCCTCTACTTCGTCGTGCAGATCCTCACCATGCTGATCCTGGTCCTCGCCGCGAACACGTCGTTCGCCGACTTCCCCCGATTGGCGAGCTTCCACGCCCACGACCACTTCCTGCCGACCCCGATGACCACACGCGGCCGGCGGCTCGTCTTCTCCACCGGCATCGTCGTGTTGGCCGGCTTCGCGACGCTGATGACCGTGGTCACGGGGGCGTCGGTCACCCGCCTCATCCCGCTCTACGCCATCGGGGTGTTCACGTCGTTCACGCTCTCGCAGGCCGGCATGGCCCGTCGTCACACGAAGCTCAAGGAGCCCGGCTGGCACGTGGGCATCATCGTCAACGGGCTCGGCGCGATCGCGACGGGGGTGGTCCTCGTGGTCATCGCGGTCACGAAGTTCCTCGACGGCGCGTGGATCATCATGCTGGCGGTGCCGATCATCGTCCTGATCCTCACCCGGGTGAACAAGCACTACATCCACATCAGCACGACGCTGGCGGACGAAGCGCGGGAGTCGCCGATCGCGCCGTCGAAGCACATGGACACCGTGGTGTTCGTCTCCAAGCTCGACATCGGCCTCGACCGCGCCATGCGCTACCTCGACGCACTCCCGTCCGACTCGGTGCGCTGCGTGCACATCGGCCCGGAGTCGAAGGCTCTGGCCGGTGCGTTCTGGGCCCGCTACGAGCGCGAGCTCGAGTTCGCGCCGGGCCGCAAGGTCGTGAAGACGGCACGCGCGCTCGCGCACTCGGAACGGCACGATCATCCCGACCGGGTGGTCGCCGTCGTGATCCCCGAGATGATCGAGGACACGCGCTGGCGCCACCTCCTGCGCTACAGCACCGCGCTGCGGCTCAAGGCCGGCCTGTTGCTCGAATCGGGGGTGGTGGTCGTCAACGTTCCGACGATGGCCGAGGACAAGACGCTCCGGAACCGGCCGGCGCGTCGCCACGTGGCGGTGGTACCGATCGGTGAGCTCCACGCGGGCGCCCGCGACGCGCTGGCGATCGCGGCCCTGCTCGGCGCCGACCGCATCGTCGGCGTGCACATCGCCGAGAACCCCGAGGAGACCGAGGCGGTGCAGAACGCGTGGGAGGAGGCCGACATCCGGTACCCGCTCGACCTCGTCGCCGCGCCCTACCGCGTGGTCGCGCAACCGTTGATCGACGAGGTGCGCGCGCTCAAGCGGGAGGGGGCCGACCTCGTCACCGTCGTCATCGGCGAGGTCGTGCCGAAGTGGTACCAGCACGGTCTGCACAACCACCGCGCCCTGCAGATGAAGGCGGGCCTGCTGTTCGAGCCCGGTGTGGCCACCGTGTCGGTGCCCCACCACCTGTAGGCGGCATCAACCGGGCTCGGTCAGAGGTGGCTCGAACCGGTACCCCATGCCGGGCTCGGTGATGAAGTATCTCGGGTTCGAGGGCTGGGGCTCGAGCTTGCGCCGGATCCGGGCCATGACCACGCGGAGATAGTTCGTCTCCTCGCCGTAGGTCGGGCCCCACACCTCCTGGAGCAGCTGCCGTTGCGAGACGAGCTTGCCCGCGTTGCGCACGAGCACCTCGACGAGGTGCCACTCGATCGGCGTGAGGCGTATGTCGCCGTGGGGTCCCGACACCCGCTTGGCCGCGAGGTCGAGGGCGAAGTCGGGGGTCTCGACCGTCGCCTCACCGTCGGCCGGCGTGGCCCGACGCAGCGCAGCGCGCAGCCGGGCCAGCAGTTCGTCCATCCCGAACGGCTTCGTCACGTAGTCGTCGGCGCCCGCGTCGAGCGCGGCGACCTTGGCCGCCTCCGCGTCACGGGCCGACAACACGACGATCGGGACCGGGCTCCAGCCCCGGATGCCCTGGATCACCTCGATCCCACCCAACCCGGGAAGCCCCAGATCGAGCACGACGACGTCGGGATGCTGGCTCGCCGCGAGCGCGAGGGCCTCTTCTCCGCTCTCGGCGAGATCCACGTCGTAGCCGCGGGCCCGGAGATTGATGCCGAGGGCCCGACGGATGGGGGCTTCGTCGTCGACGACGAGGACCCGGCTCATGACCCGCCGCTCACGTGACGTCCGCCGGAAGCGGTTCCGACAACGCGGGCGCGCCGGCCTGAGGAAGGCTGATGACCATCGTCAGCCCTCCGCTCGGCGTGTCCTCGGCGACGATCTCGCCCCCCATCGCCTCCACGAATCCGCGGGCGACCGCGAGCCCCAGCCCGACTCCGGCGCCGCGGCTGCGGTCCCCGAGCCGTTGGAAGGGCAGGAAGATCTGCTCCCGCGCCTCGGGAGGAACGCCCGGTCCGCGATCGATCACGCGGAGGTGCACCCGGTCCCCGACGGCACCCGCTTCGACCCGCACGGGATGATCGGGATCCGACCAGCCGAGCGCGTTGTCGATGACGTTGGCGACCGCTCGCTCGAGCAGCGCCGGATCCGCGTGGACACGCGGCAGGCTCTCGGGCACGTCGACCACCACTTGACGCGAGCGCTCGGCGAGGCTCGACATGGCGAGGCCCACCACCTCTTCGAGCCCCACGTCGTACAGCACCAGGTCGTACGCGCCCGCGGTGAGCCGGCTCATGTCGAGGAGGTTGCTGACGAGCGCCGTGAGTCGATCGGTCTCCTCGTCGACCGTCTCGAGGAACTCCCGAGTCGCGTCCGGCGTCCAGTCGACGTCGCGCTGCAGCAGGCTGCTCACCGAGGCCTTGATCGACGCCAGCGGCGTGCGGAGGTCGTGGGAGACCGCGGCCAGCAGCGCGGTGCGCAGCGCGTTGGCCTCGACGAGGCCTTCGGCCAACGTCGCCTCGGCCCGCAGTTGGCGGCTCTCCAGCGCGAGCCCCAGCTGGCCCGTGAACGCGCGCAGGACCATGAGGTCGGCCGGGTCGAGCCGCGCACCGGCGACGACGAGCTCGGTGATGTCGTCCAGCGGGACGCTCATGGCGCCGTCCTCGGGACGCTGCGGCACGGGCTCGCCGATCGAGCTCTCGACCGACCACACCGACCCGTTCTTGCGGAGCACGGCGATCGCATCGACCTCGAACGTGGTCCGCAACTGACTCATCAGCGCGAGCAGCGGATCGTCGTCACCGATCAGTGACCCGCCCAGACGGGCCAGGGTCTCGGCTTCGGAACGCGCGCGTGCAGCTTCGAGGGAGCGACGCGCGACGTTCGTCACCAGCGTGCTCACGACGACGCCGACGACGAGGAACACCACGAACGCGATGACGTTCTCGCTCCTCGAGATCGTGAACGTGTGGAGTGGCGGGGTGAAGTACCAGTTGCCGAGGAGGAAGCCGGCTGCGCTCGCGAACAGCGCGGGCCACAGACCACCCGACGCGG
>JAODBH010000149.1 GCA_025463865.1 Actinomycetes bacterium
GCGGGTGGTGGTGACGAGCCGGCCGGTACGCCGGATTCTGTCCCGGGACCGGAGTCCCGGTGGCGGCCATCCATCTCGGCGTGCCGTTGCCGACACGCTCCAGCGGTCTACCCGGGAGCATCGAGCGGGCAACTCGCTCCCTGTATGACCTTGCTCCGGGTGGGGTTTACCGAGCCGCCCGGGTCACCCCGGGCGCTGGTGCGCTCTTACCGCACCGTTCCACCCTTACCTGTGCGCCTGACCCTCAGCGGACTGAGTGCCCGGCGCCATCGGCGGTTTGTTTTCTGTGGCACTTTCCTGCGGGTCGCCCCGACTGGGAGTTACCCAGCACCCTGCCCTGTGGAGTCCGGACGTTCCTCGGACGGGTCGAAGCCCGTACGCGGCCGCCTGGCCGGCTCGTCACCGGCGGTGATTCTCCCACGGATCGAGCGCGAGGAGATCAGGGCGCCGATCATCGCGATCACCATGGCGACGAGCGCGCTGGCGACCAGCGTGCCGATGGCGAACAGCGGCCGGGGGCCGGTGAACAGCCCCTTCGAATCGCTGCGCCAGAGCCATAGGAGCACGCGGACCGGAAGGAACAGGACGAAGGCGAGGAGCACGCCGATCGCGGCGTTGGACAGCGGCGCGCGGGGCGCCAGGATCCCGGCCCGCAGACCGGCGGCGAACCACACGAGGATCGTGAGGATCGCGACGACCGTGTACCACCCGCTGTGGTCGAAGTCGGTGAGCCGCTGGTCGAGCCAGCTGCCGAGCACGTAGACGGGGAGCAGCCCGCAGAGCGCGACGAGCGCGGTCCCGAAGACGGCCCGGGCGTCGAGTGGCGAGTCGTTCACGCCCAGCTCCAGCCGTCGGGAAGGAACGGCGACGGCAGGCCGAGCGCGCCCGGGTTGAGGATGCCGTTCGGGTCGAGGGCGTGCTTGATGGCCACGAGGTCAGCGTACGCGCCCGCACCCAGAGCCTCCGGCAGGTAGGCGCTGCGGTTGATGCCCACGCCGTGGTGATGGCTGATCGCCGAGCCGGTGTCCATCGCGGCTCGCATCACCGCGGCGAACGCGGCCCGCCACACCCTGTCCTTGGCGTCGAGATTCGCAGGGCTCTCGTACGCGAACGTGAAGTAGAGGCAGCCGCCGTCGATGTACGCGTGGGAGCAGTGCGCGCTGGCCGCGATGCTGCCCGGCAGCATCTCCAGGGCCCGCACGACCCGGTGGTACAGGTCGGGGAGCACGGTCCAGGTTCCCGCGAGCTCCACCGTGTCGACCACCCAACCGGCTCGCACCGCGGCCTCGAGCGCCGAGACGTCGTTGCGATGACCGAGCCAGGACTGCACGATCTCGTCGCCGAGCCGCTGCGCACCCGCGCCGCTCGCGACGTCGTCGACGACCGTCATCATCGCGTCGACCACCACCGGATCGCCTTCGTCGAGCACGATGAGGACCGCACCGGGGTAGTCGTGACGGATCGCCTCCAGCGGATCGAGCAGCCGGACGACGGCCGGCGTGGCGCCCCGCCGCAGCACGCGGCGGATCACGTCGAGCCCGGCCGCGAAGGTCGGCAGCCCGTAGGCCGCGAACCGTCCGTAGGCAGGTGCGGGATGCACCGCGAGCACCGCGTCGGTGATCACGCCGAGCGCACCCTCGCTGCCGACGAAGAGCTGCGTGAGGTCGGGCCCGGTCGCGGTGCGCGGTCCCGCGCCACCCACGTGGGCCACCGACCCGTCGGCGTGCACGACCGTGAGCGCGCGGACCATGTCCTCGATCTTGCCGTAGCGGGTGGAGTACTGACCCGCGCTGCGACACGCGAGCCAACCGCCGACCGTCGAGATCGCGATCGACTGCGGCCAATGCCCGAGCGTGTAGCCGCGGGTGCGCAGGTCGGCCTCGAGCGTGTCGCCGTAGACGCCTGCCTCCACGTGGAGGCGGAGCGAGATGTCGTCGACGTCGAGGATCCGGTCGAGCCCGGTGAGGTCGAGGGCGATGCCTCCGGCGACGGGGATCGCGCCGCCACACACTCCCGACCGCCCCGCCGCGGGCGTGACCGGAACGCGAGCCTCCGAGGCGAGTCGCAACACGGTGGCGACCCCGGCGGCGTCGTCGGGCCGCACGACCACGCCGGCATGCGTGGGAACCGCGCCTTGGAGCGCCCAGGCGAAGGTGAGTGGCCACCAGTCACGTCCGGCCTCGGCCCGGCTGCGTTCGTCGACCCGCACCGCGTCGGTCCCGAGGTCGATCTCGAGCGCGGTGATCAGCGAGTCGGGAACCGGTACCTGTGCGACCCGCAGGCGGTCGGCCGCGGGACCGTCGGGCAGGGCCGGCGCGGCGAAGCGCGCGCCCGGCTCGGCGGCGGGCTCGTCGGTAGCGCTCAACCGCCAACCGCGTCGACCGGCCCGGGCGCCGACGGCATCGAGTGCTGCGCCTGCCGTTCGTGCTCCGCGACAGCGAGGAAGGCCTCGAGCTGCTCGGCCTGCTCGCGTGCGTCCCAGCCGAGCTCGGCCGCGAGCAACGCGGCCGTCGCCGGGGCGGCAGCGACCGCGGCCTCGCGGTCGAGGATCAGGGCCCGGGTCCGCCGCGACAGCACGTCATCGAGGGTGACCGCCATCTCGAAGCGCGCCGCGTAGACCGCTTCGACCCGCAGGTAGGGGAGCCCGGCCACCAACGGCTCGGCGAACGTCGGGTCCTCCTCGAGCAGCGAGACGACCGATCGGGCGTGTCCGCCGTAGCGGCCGACGAGGTGCGCGAACGTGTCGGGATCCATCTCGAAGCGCTCGGCCGCCCCGGCGGCGCGGAGCGGCTCGAGCCCGGCCGCGCCGTGGATCCGGAGCTTCGCGGTCCGACTGTGACGGGCCCGGCGCTTCCCTCGGAGCTGGCCCACCGCGAGGTCGACGGCGTCGGCGGCCATCTGCCGGTAGGTCGTGAGCTTCCCGCCGGTGATGGTGATGAGACCGCCGTCGGAGGTGATGACCCGGTGCTTGCGGGAGAGGTCGGCCGTCTTCTCGCTGGCGTCGATGTCGCTGACGAGCGGCCGCAGCCCGGCCCACGTGCTCACGACGTCGTCCTCGGTGAGCGGCTCGTCGATGCACGCGTTCACGACGTCGAGCAGGTGCCGCACGTCTTCTCGCGTGCACACCGGATCGTCGAGGTCGCCGGAGTAGTCGGTGTCGGTCGTGCCGACGTAGACGTGCTCGTCCCACGGCACGACGAACACGACGCGATCGTCGCCGGTGACCTGGAGGATGGCGGCGATGTCGACGGGCAGCCGGGCCGCGGCCACGGTGATGTGCACTCCCTTGGCCGGCCGGATGGAGCTCGGATGCTCGCCGAGCTCCAGGCCGCGCACGTCGTCGGACCATACGCCGGCCGCGTTGATCACGACCTTGGCGCGCACGTCGAAGGTTCGTCCGGTGCGGGTGTCGACGACGGCCGCACCGGTGACCCGGTCGTCGGCCCGGGTCAGCCCGGTGACGCGGGTGTAGTTGGCGACGGTCGCGCCCAGCTCGATGGCCGCGGTCTTGAGGATCGCGAGCGTGAGGCGCGCGTCGTCGGTCCGGCCGTCGAGGTAGACGAACGCGCCGGTGACCCGGTCGCGGTCGAGGCTCGGCATGTGGCGGAGGGCTTCGTCGACGCTGATCTTCTTGTGCAGCTTCCCGATCCGCCAGCCGCCGACCGCGTCGTACATCCAGAGCCCGATCACCGCGACCCGGGCCAGCGTGCGGGCCGAGCGCTTACCGGCTCCCTTGGCCGCGATGACGGGGAAGAGGAACGGGAGCGGCTCGACGAGGTGGGGCGCGTTCTCCAGCAGCCGCTGCCGCTCCCGCAGCGCCTCGTGGACGAGCCCGAACTCGCGGTGGCGCAGGTAGCGGATGCCGCCGTGCACGAGCTTCGACGACTTCGACGACGTGCCCGACGCGAAGTCGTCCCGCTCCACGAGCGCGGTGCGCAGGCCCCGGCTCGCGGCGTCGACGGCCACGCCCGCTCCGGTGATCCCGCCCCCGATGACCAGGACGTCGAAGTCCTCACGTGCCATCCGGTCGATGGCCGCGGCGCGGCCCGCAGCCGAGAACGTCACGACTGCCGTTCGTCGATGAGGGCCTCGAACGCGGCCGCGCTGGTGGGCCGCCTCTCGGCGCCGTCGTCCTCCCGCACCATCTCCGTGACCGGCGTCCGGAAGCCGTCTTCGAGCAGATGGATGAAGGCCCTCCGGTTCCGGAAGAGGATGCCTGCCGCAAGCACCAGGTAGAGGACGCCGACGCCGATGCGCTCGAACTCCCGGAGATGGCCGGGCAGCACAGCACCGAGGGCGAACTGGCTGAGGAACAGGGTGCAGAGGGTGATGGCCTCGCGCACACTGATGCGCCGGTTGGCCAGCACGGCCACCGCGAAGGCCGACTGCGCGGCGGTGAGGAACAGCTCCTCGCGCTGGAGCGAGTCGAGCGGGAGCCCGTGGAACGCGCCCGCGGAGACCGCGAACACGATCGGGAGCGTGCCGACGAGCAGTGTCCACTGGTTCACCTTCGAGGACACCAGCGTCCCGAGGCCGGCCTGCGAGTTGAGCCGCCACGCGAACATGCCCGCGATCAACAGCTCAGGGGCCTCCGACGCGAGCGGCGCGAGCCATTGCACCAGCAGGAAGGTGCTGAAACCGAACTCCTCGCCTGTCTGCACCAGCGAGTCGGCGAACGGCTCCGCGCAGATGAGGATGACGGCCGCCGCGAACACGAGGAGCGCACCGACCCAGAGGCGTCGCTGTCGGGCCGGCAGCGCCGCGAGGGCGAGCGGCGGACCGATGAGGTTGGGCTCCTCTGCCGGAGCCCGCGAGATGCGGATCATGTAGGCGCCGAACAGGGCGACGAGGACCGCGGCGTCGAAGAGAGTCAGCGTCCGCTTCAGCGGCAACGTCAGGGAGTAGAGGGTCGCGATGAGCAGGAACGCGATCTCGACCGAGTGGGAGCGCTCGAGGTGGACGTCGGTCTCGAGGTCGCCGTCGTAGGTCTTCCGCTTGGCGATGGCGCGCATCCTCCAGGCGGCGATGAAGACCACGAGCGGCCAGCCGATGCCGATCAGCAAACGGTTGCTCCCGGTCATGTTGGCCAACGCCAGCGGGGCGAACTCCTTCGGGTGCTGTCCGGCCTTCCAAGTGAAGACGAAGTCGACCGCGTACTCGGGCAGGACCGCGATGAGGGCCACGATCGCGATCGACAGGCCCTGGGACAGGTCGAGCTGGAGGACCTCGGCTCCCCAGGCGAGGATGAAGGCCGCCCCGACCACCGCCAGGCCGAACACGAGGGCGGCGATCCAGTGCTGCGGCGAGGCTCCGGAGGCCCGGAGCAGCAGGCCAGGGGCCGTGGCGAGAGCGGCCCCTGCGAACGCGAGCCGGTGGCGGGACGAGCTGGCGGAGGGCGCTTCGGGATCCAAGATGCCGCCATCGTAGGCGGCGGCATCGGAATCCGATGGTCCCCGACAGGGCCTCCGGACCCCGCCGGGGCTGGTCAGAGGGCCGATCCGGGGCGGGGGCGGGGGACCAAATGCTCAGGTCCGGGGGAACAACGTCCGAAGGAATTGGCGTTGCAAAGGGCTGGAAAACCCTCTCCCGAGGCGAGCGAGGATGTGGAGACGATGAACGTGTTGTGGCGCCAGTACGCCGCCTGTCGTGGCGTGGATCCTGCCGTCTTCTATCCCGTCTCCGAAGACGAGAGCGCCGCGGACGAGGCCAGGAAGATCTGCAACGCCTGTCCGGTCCGTGAGGTGTGCCTCGACCATGCGCTCGCCCGTCGGGAGAAGGAAGGCGTGTGGGGCGGCCTGACCGAGCGTGAGCGCCGCCGGATCCTGCGTCGCCGCCGCAAGTCCGCCTGACGCTCGACCTGCGTCCCCGGAGGTCGAGGCGTCCCGGATTCGCGGCCGGTCGCCGGTAGCATTCCCAGGTCATGGACTTCGACCTCAGCCCCGAGCTCGCCGAGCTCCAGGCCAGCGTGCGCAAGCTCGCACGCGAGCGCGTCGCCCCCCGGGCCCGTGAGATCGACACCACCCAGGAGTACCCGCAGGACCTGTTCGACCTGTTCGTCGCGTCGGGCCTGACCGGTCTGTGCATCCCCGAGTCGCTCGGCGGATCGGGTGCGGGGATCTTCGGACTCGTCTTGGCGATCGAGGAGGTGGCGAAGTACTCGAACGCCGCGGCGCTCATGCTGCTGCTCACCCGGCTCCCGGCCGGGCCCCTCCTCATCGCCGGTTCCCCCGAGCTCCAGGAGCACTACGTCCGCCCCATCGCGACCGGGGAGCAGCGCGCCGCGTTCGGCCTCTCCGAACCGCAGGCCGGCTCCGACGTGATGGGCATGCGGACCCGCGCCGAGGCCGACGGCTCCGACTGGGTGCTGACGGGGACCAAGTGCTGGATGTCGGGCGTGGCGCAGGCCGACTGGTACTGCGTCTTTGCCAAGACCGGTGCTCCCGACTCCCGTGCCCACGACAGCGTCAGTGCGTTCATCGTCGAGCGGTCGTGGCCGGGAGTCTCCGTCGGCCACACCGACAAGAAGATGGGCGTGAAGGGCGTCGACACCGGTGAGCTGCTGCTCGACGGCGTGCGGGTCCCGAAGGAGAACGTCGTCGGCGAGGTCGGCGGCTTTCGCCTCGCCATGCTCGGACTGAACGCGATGCGGCCCGTGGTCGCCGCCCGCGGCATCGGGCTCGCCGAGGGCGCGCTGATGTACGCGGTCGACTACGTCAAGGAGCGCGAGGCCTTCGGCAAGCACATCTCCGACTTCCAGGGGATCCAGTGGAAGATCGCGGAGATGGCCGCGGAGATCGAAGCCGCCCGACTCCTCACGTATCGTTCCGCGTGGCTCGCGGATCGCGGCCTCTACACGAAGGAGTGGGTCCCGTTCCTCTCGATGGCCAAGTACTACGCGACCGAGCTCGCGGTGAAGGTCAGTGGAGAAGCGCTCCAGATGCTCGGCGCGGCCGGCTACATGCAGGACCACCCGCTCGAGCTCTTCTACCGCGACGCGAAGCAGCTCACCATCGTCGAGGGCACCACGCAGGTGCAGCTCGGCCTGATCGCCCGAGGCGTCCTCGACAAGGATCTCTGGTGGGACTGACTCGCGTGGGGCCGATCCGATGACCGACGTCGCCACGCTGTGGCCGGGGATGCTCGCCGCGCTCGTCCGCGGTGACGAGATCCCGCCCGCGATCGCCGAGGCCGCGCTCAGCGTGATCCTCGAAGGCCGGGCCACCGACGCGCAGATCGCCGGCTTCGCGGTGCTGCTCCGGGCCAAAGGCGAGACACCCGGCGAGCTCGCCGCGCTCGTCCGCACGATGCTCCGCTACAGCGAGCACGTCGACGCGGCGGGCGACACGCCGCTCGTCGACACCTGCGGCACCGGCGGTGACCTGCAGGGCACCATCAACGTGAGCACCCTCGCCGCGCTCGTGACCGCGGGTGCCGGTGTGCGGATCGCCAAGCACGGCAACCGCGCGCAGTCGAGCAAATGCGGCTCGGCCGACGTGCTCGAGGCCCTCGGCGTGGTGATCGACCTCGGTCCCCGGGGCGTCGAGCAGACCATCGCCGAGTGCGGCATGGGCTTCTGCTTCGCGCCCCGCTTCCATCCGGCGCTGCGCTTCGCCGGCGCGGCCCGGCGCGAGCTCGGGATCCCGACCACCTTCAACTTCCTCGGTCCGCTCGCCAACCCCGCGGGCGCCAAGCGGCGCACGGTCGGCGTCTCCGACCCCGCGATGGCCGAGCGGATGATCAACACGCTGGCCGAGCTCGGCGCCGAGCACGCGCTGGTCTTCTACGGCCACGACGGCCTCGACGAGCTCACGACCACCACCACGTCGACGGTCCTCGAGCTCCGCGACGGCGAGATGCGCACCTACGACGTCGACCCGGTTGCCCTCGGTCTCGCACCCGCCACCCGCGCCGACCTCGCGGGCGCCGACGCGCCGGCCAACGCCGACGTCGTGCACCAGGTGCTCGCCGGCGACGCGGGACCGAAGCGCGACATCGTCCTGCTCAACGCCGCGGCCGCGCTGATCGTCGGCGGCCGGGTCGAGTCGCTCGACGACGGCATCGCGCTGGCCGCCGAGGTCATCGACGACGGGCGCGCGGCCAAGGCCCTGGTCGGATTCGTGCACGCGAGCGTCGCGGCACGAGACGCGGGAGAGGCTTGAGCATGGCGAAGGCCCTCCAGTGCCCCAACTGCGGACACCGGCACCCGCTCTCCGACGTCGCCGACAAGAGCAGCTTCGCCTGCGTGAGCTGCGGCCAGGTGTTGAAGGTGCCCGCCGCGTACCGGCGTTCGCCGCCGGAGGGTGCGCGCCCGGTGGCGTCGTCGGCCGCCCCGCCCCAACCTCCCGCGCCACCGCCGCCGCGCCCGCGCGACGCGACCCAGACGATGGACCGGGCCG
>JAODBH010000201.1 GCA_025463865.1 Actinomycetes bacterium
CCGGTCGGGGGGTGCGGGTCGGGAGGCTCGGGTCGATCAGGACAACGCGGTGAAGAGGTCGAGCCAGTCGATGACCTCACGCGTGCTCAGGAAGCGCTCACGCACGTATTCGCGTCCCGATTCACCCATCTCGGTGGCCCGGACCGGGTCCTTCAGGAGCCCCATGATGGCAGTGGCGCACTCCTCGATCGAGTCGACGAGGTAGCCGTTCTCGCCGTCGACGATCTGGCGGGTGATGCCCCCGGCGCGGCCACCCACGACGGGCCGGGCCTTCCAGAGCCCTTCGCTGACGGTCAGGCCGAAGCCCTCCCGGAGCGACTTCTGCACCACGACGTCGGCCTGGGCCTGGAACGCGTTGATCTCGATGTTGCCCACCTGCTGGAGGTTGGAGAGCAGGTGGATCGCGTCGTCACCGCCGCGCGCCTCGACGATGTCCTCCCAGATCTGGAAGCCCTCGGGGTCGTCGGTGGCCATCGAACCGGCCAGGACCAGCTGCGCGTCCGGGAAGTCCTCGCGCACGAGGTTGAACGCCTGCATGACGCCGAGCGGGTCCTTCCACGGGTCGAACCGGCTGACCTGGGTGATGACCGGCCGGCGGACGTCGATCCCGTACTTGCGGCACACCTCGATCGTGACCGCGCCCGGGAGCTCCATGTTCTTCACCGACAGCGGGTCGATGCACGGCGGCGCGATGACGATGCGGTCCATGTCGAACCCCGACGGCACGTACTCGGGCATCGTCCACACCGAGGCGTCGTGCTGCTCGACGAAGGGCCGGAAGAAGCGCCACACGCGCTCGTTGACGTCGGTGAGGTCGATGTGGCAGCGCCAGATCCACTTCGTGCTCGGCCCGTTGATCGGCGACTCGCGCAGGTAGTGCAGCAGGGCGGCCGGCTGCGGGTCGTGGATGACGATGAAGTCGTACTCGCCCTCGTCTTCCATCGACTGGGCGTTGTCGAGGATCATGTCGAGATAGACGCGCTCCATCTCGAGCGTCCAGTCGATGTCGGCGCCCTGCAGCGCGTTGTGCACCTGCTTGGTGACGGCGAAGAACTGGTCGCTCCCGCGGATCACCTGCCACTCCGCGTGGAGCCCGGCGCTGTTGAGCAGCGGTACGTGGGTGGCGAGGAGCTCGGCCACGCCGCCGCCGTACGCGGTGGCGTTCACGTGCAGGACCCGCGCGCCCTTCAGGGGCCCGGCGAGCTCGCGGATCCGCTCGATGGCGGCCTCCCCGGAGTGCTCCGCAAAGCTGCCGAGGTCCTTCTCCAACAGCGGCACGCGCTCGAGCACCCGTGTTGCCTTTCGTCGATGGTCCCGGAATACGGGACAATCTAGCCAGTCATGTCTGTAGCAGTCGCGTGCCCCGACAAGTTCAGAGGTTCGCTGAGTGGCCCGGAGGCCGCCGCCGCGTTCGCCGCCGGTCTCACGCGCGCCGGATTCGACTCGGTGCGGGAGATGCCGCTCGCGGACGGCGGCGAAGGGACGCTCGAGGCGCTGCTGCACGCGCGCGGCGGCACCCGTCGTCACACCCGGGTCACCGGTCCGCTCGGCGAACCGGTGGACGCGGAGTGGGGGATGCTGCCCGACGGCACCGCGGTCATCGAGATGGCGCGCGCGAGTGGGCTCGCGCTGGTCGGCAGCGCCAACGACCCGTTGCGCGCCACCACGCGTGGTACCGGTGAGCTGATCGCCGCGGCCCGACGCGCCGGCGCGCGCCGTGCCGTGGTGGGAGTCGGCGGGAGCGCCACCACCGACGGCGGGCTCGGCGCGGTCGACGCGCTCGGTTGGTCACTGGCCGGGATGCCGGTCGCCGTCGCGTGCGACGTCACGAGCGCCTACATGGACGCCGCGGTTCTCTACGGGCCCCAGAAGCACGCGAGCGCGGCGCAGATCTCGCTCCTCACCCGCCGGCTGGGCCAGGTGGCGGAGCAGTACCGCACCCGCATGCGGGTCGATGTCACCGGTCTCGAGGGAGCGGGCGCGGCCGGCGGGCTCGCGGGCGGCCTCGCTGCGATCGGCGCGGTCATCGAGCCGGGCTTCGACGTCGTCGCGCGTGCGGCGGGGTTCGACGCGGTGCTCGAAGGCGCGGAGTTCGTGGTCACCGGCGAGGGCCGCCTCGACCTCACGAGTCTCGCGGGCAAGGTCGTCGGGGGAGTGCTGGAGTGGTCGGCCGAACGCGAGATGGCGCCCGCCGCGGTGATCGCGGGCCAGGTCGCCGACGACGCCCGTGCAGCCGTCGAGCACGACTATCCCGGCACCAACGTGCTCGCGTTGGTCGACCGCGTCTGGCAGTCGGGTGAGGCGTTCTCGCGTGCGGCGCTGCTCGCCGAGGAGGCTGCCCTCGAAGCCGGCCGGGCCGCGCTCGGCAAGGAAGCGCCATCGGGCGCGTCCGGCTCCTGAGCCGAGGCTGCACGCCCTGCGAATCGGGGCCGGTCAGGCGGAGCGGTCGAGGCCGAACTTGGCCCGGTACGCCTCGACGCTGCGGATCTCGGGCCGTTCGCGCACCTCGATCGGCACGTGCTCGACCCGGTGCTGCGCGTCGAACCGGATCAGGTCGGTTGCCTCGCTCTCGCGGAGGCCGGCGCGGCGCAGCGCGATGGCGACGATCGCCGCGGCTTGAGGCCCCAGCTCGGTGAGCTTGCGGTTGCGGTGCTCGCGTACGCCCAGGTCGACCTGGGCCACCACGGAGAGGCCGAAGCGCTCGATGATGTCGATCAGCATCGCGACCTCGACGCCCCAACCCTGCACGAACGGCACCGCTTCGAGCACCTCGCGGCGCCCTGCGTACTCGCCCGCGAGCGGCTGCACGATGCGCGCGACCTGGGGGAACAGCTGGGACAGCAACGGTCGCGCGACGAGCTCGGTGACCCGTCCGCCCTCGCCGACCTCGCCGTGGTACGGACGCAGGTAGCAGCCCTTCACGAACCCGATCTCGTCGTCGGTGAGCAGGGGACCGAGCAGCCCGGTGACGAAGTGCGGGGAGAACTCCCGGATGTCGGCGTCGATCCAGCAGACGAGGTCGCCATTGGTCGAGTAGAGCGACTTCCACAAGACGTTGCCCTTGCCCGATCCGGGGCCCGCCTGGGGGAGGACGGTCCCGACCCGCACGACGCGGGCTCCGGCCGCCGCGGCCGCGGCACCGGTGCCGTCGGAGCTGCCGTCGTCCATGACCACGATCTCGTCGACGAGCGGGGCGTCCTCCACCAGGGCGCCGCGGATCGCCGCCACGATCGCGCCCACCGTGGCGACCTCGTTGCGGGCGGGCAGGCAGACCGAGATGGACCGGCCGGTGCGGGCCTTCGCCTCGACGAGCCGGTCGGCCGGGAACTCGTCGGAAACCCGCGGGACGACCGAGAACGGCATGCCCTCATCGTAGGGTCCTGGCCGGGCACCGCATCGCGGGTGTTAATCTCCCCCCCGAAATACGCGCTCATCAAGAGCGGCCGAGGGACAGGCCCTATGACGCCGCGGCAACCAGCTCCTCTCCGGTCAACGGTACCGGAGGAGGCCAGGTGCCACTGCCTGAACGATGAGTCAGCCGAAGAGCGGTCTCCGCTCGAGGCGCTCGAGAGCGCGTCGGGACCGGCCTCCACCTGAAGGTGGCGGCCCTGGAGAGAGGAGACCGCGGTGGCATCTGTCCATGGCGTTCGGTGTCGTGAGTGCGGGCGGGAGTACGACGTCGCCCCGATCTACACGTGTGAGTGGTGCTTTGGCCCGCTCGAGGTCACGTACGACTACGACGAGATCAAGAAGACGATCTCGAAGGAGCGCATCGCGGCCGGTCCGTTGTCGATGTGGCGCTACCAGGACCTGCTCCCGGTGGACCGGAACCCGGCGCTCGACCTCGGGGCCGGCTTCACGCCGTTGGTCCGGGCCGACCGCCTCGCCGCCGAGCTCGGCCTCGGTGAGCTCTGGATCAAGAACGACACGGTGAACCCGACCAACTCGTTCAAGGACCGGGTCACGTCCACGGCGCTGTCGAAGGCGGTCGAGTTCGGCTTCAAGACTGCGGCCTGCGCGTCGACCGGCAACCTCGCCAACTCGGTCGCGGCCCACGCGGCCCACGCCGGGTTGCGGAGCTTCGTGTTCATCCCGTCGAACCTCGAGCAGGGCAAGATCGTCACGACCGCGGTTTACGGCGGCAATGTCGTGGCGATCGACGGCAACTACGACGACGTCAACCGGCTCTGCGCCGAGCTCGCGGGCACGTACCGGTGGGCCTTCGTCAACGTGAACCTCCGACCCTTCTACGCCGAGGGCTCGAAGACCCTGGCGTACGAGACGGCCGAGCAGCTGGGCTGGGAGGCCCCGGACCACGTGGTGGTCCCGGTCGCGAGCGGCTCGCTGCTCACGAAGATCCGCAAGGGCTTCGGCGAGCTGTACAAGGTCGGCCTGCTCGACGAGGAGCCGCACGTCCGCATCAGCGGTGCGCAGGCCGACGGCTGCTCGCCGGTGGCCACCGCGTTCAAGTCGGGTTCCGACACGATCAAGCCGGTGAAGCCCGACACGATCGCCAAGTCGCTCGCGATCGGCAACCCTGCCGACGGCTACTTCGCCATCGACGCGGTGCGTCAGAGCGGTGGCTCGATCGGATCGGTCTCCGACGACGAGGTCGTCGAGGGCATCAAGCTGCTGGCCCGGACCGAGGGCATCTTCGGCGAGACGGCCGGTGGCGTCACCATCGCGACGCTGCGCAAGCTGGCGCAGGAGGGCGTGGTCCGCTCCGACGAGCGCGTCGTCGCCTACATCACCGGCCACGGGCTGAAGACCATCGAGGCAATGGCCCCGACGGTCCGGCCCACCGCGGTGATCCCCGCAACCCTCGACGCGTTCCACGACGCGTTCGACCCGTCCCTCCTGGAGGACTGAGCAATGGCAGTGACCCTTCGAATCCCGACGCAGCTGCGCGAGCTCGCGGGCGGCGCGGCCGAGGTCGAGGTGGCGCCCGGCACGGTCGCCGGCATCCTCACCGAGCTCGAGAGCGCCCATCCGGGCTTCCGCGATCGACTGCACGACGACTCCGGCGGTCTGCGCCGGTTCGTCAACGTGTTCGTGGCCGACGAGGACATCCGGTTCCTCCAGGGCGTCGACACCGTGGTCGACGACGGCCAGACCGTGAGCATCATCCCGGCGGTCGCCGGCGGCTGACCCGGTTGCGGGTCAGATGGTTGCGGGTCAGATGGTTGCGGGTCAGACGGGCGCGGGAGCCGGTGCGGGGCGCGGGTCGTGGGCGACCCACATCAGCTGCGCCACCGGGAGCGGCACGAGGTGCTCGCCCGAAGCGCTCAGCACCGCGACGCCCCCGGGCGAGACCCGCTGGACGACGGCCTCCATGCCCGGGATGAGCGCGGCCTCGGCCAGCATGATCGTGGCCTCGTCGTCGAGCTCGATCTTCTCGCTGATGCGGGCAACGACGAATCGCCCCGCCGGGGCGCTCGAGAGCAGGACGGTGTCCTGCTTCGCGTGCACCGGCGAGTGCTTCGAGCCCGGGATCGGGTTGCCGTGCGGGCAGGTGGCCGGATCGCCCAGGAGCTGGACGAGCTTGTCCTCGACCTCCTCGGAGATCGCATGCTCCCAACGGTCGGCCTCCCTGTGGGCCTTCTCCCACTCGAGCCCGATGACGTCGACCAGGAGGCGCTCGGCGAGGCGGTGCCGGCGCACGACCGAGGTGGCGAGCTTCCGGCCGGTGTCGGTGAGCCGGAGGCTGCGGTCGCCCATGAGCTCGGCGTAGCCCTGGTCGACCAGCCGGTTGACCTGTTCCGAGACCGCGGCGGCGGAGAATCCGAGGCGCTCGACGATGCGGGCCCGGATCGGCGTCACCCCCTCCTCCTCGATCTCGAGGATGGTCTCGAGGTACTCCTCGGTGGCGTCGTGCATGTTCGCCACGGGGGCCTCCGGTGCGGGTTGACGGAACACCAGAGTACCGCTCGGGTGCTCGGGTGCCGGGGTCGACGCGCTCTGGGCGGTGACTTGCACTCGCCACCCGAGAGTGCCAACATCATTGGCACTCGGCCCCCCAGAGTGCTAATCACCTTTGAGGGGCTGTCCCGCGATTTCGCAACCCGGATCGCAACACCGCAGTCCCGCAACGCCCGTCACGTCCGTTCGAACCACTACTTCAGCAGCAGTGTTGCTGCCCCAGGGGGTACGTATGCCCAAGCAGATCGCCTACGCCGAGAACGCCCGCCGCTCGCTCGAGGCCGGCATGAACAAGCTCGCCGACGCCGTGCGCGTCACACTCGGCCCGAAGGGCCGCAACGTCGTCCTGGAGAAGAAGTGGGGCGCCCCCACGATCACCAACGACGGCGTGTCGATCGCCAAGGAGATCGACCTCGAGGACCCCTACGAGAAGATCGGTGCGGAGCTCGTCAAGGAAGTCGCCAAGAAGACCGACGATGTCGCCGGTGACGGCACCACCACCGCCACCGTGCTCGCGTGGGCGATGGTCCGTGAAGGCCTCCGCAACGTCGCTGCGGGCGCCAACCCGATGACCCTGAAGAAGGGCATCGAGGCCGCCGTGGTCACGGCCGTCGACTCCATCAAGGCCGCGAGCGTCAGCGTCAAGAAGGACCCGGCGCAGATCGCCAACGTCGCCGCCATCTCGGCGGCCGACAAGGAAGTCGGCCAGATGATCGCCGAGGCGCTCGAGAAGGTCGGCACCGACGGCGTCATCACGGTCGAGGAGAGCCAGACCTTCGGCATGGAGCTCGACCTCGTCGAGGGCATGCGCTTCGACAAGGGCTACATCTCGCCGTACTTCGTCACCGACCCGGAGCGCATGGAGGCGGTCATCGACGACGCCTACATCCTCTTCGCGGCCACGAAGATCTCCGCGGTCAAGGACATCCTCCCGATCCTCGAGAAGGTCATGCAGAGCGCTCGCCCGCTCGTCATCATCTCGGAGGACGTCGAGGGCGAGGCCCTGGCCACCCTGGTCGTCAACAAGATCCGTGGCACGTTCAAGTCCGTCGCCATCAAGGCCCCCGGCTTCGGTGAGCGCCGCAAGGCGATGCTGCAGGACATGGCGATCCTCACGGGCGGGCAGGTCATCTCGGAAGAGGTCGGCCTCAAGCTCGAGAGCATCGGCATCGAGCTGCTCGGCCGGGCCCGCAGGGTCGTCGTGACCAAGGACGAGACCACCATCGTCGAGGGTCAGGGCAACAAGTCCGACGTGCAGGGCCGGATCAACCAGATCCGGGCCGAGATCGACAACACCGACTCCGACTACGACCGCGAGAAGCTCCAGGAGCGTCTGGCCAAGCTCTCGGGCGGCGTGGCGATCATCAAGGTCGGCGCGGCCACCGAGGTCGAGCTCAAGGAGAAGAAGCACCGCATCGAGGACGCGGTCCAGACGACCAAGGCCGCGGTGGAAGAGGGCGTCGTCCCCGGCGGCGGCGTTGCGCTGCTCCGTGCCCAGGCCAAGGTGCTCGATCTGGCCGGCACCCTCGAGGGTGACGAGGCCACCGGCGCCAAGCTGGTCGGCCGTGCACTCGAGGAGCCGCTCAAGCAGATCGCGCTCAACGCCGGCATGGAGGGTGGCGTGATCGTCGAGAAGGTGCGCAACCTCAAGGGCAACAACGGCCTCAACGCCGCCACCGGTGAGTACGAGGACCTGGTCAAGGCGGGCGTCATCGACGCCGCCAAGGTCACCCGCTCGGCGCTGCAGAACGCAGCCTCGATCGCGGCCCTCTTCCTCACCACCGAGGCTGTCGTCGCCGACAAGCTCGAGGACAAGGGTGCCCCGGCGATGCCCGGTGGCATGGACGGCATGGGCGGTATGGGCGACTTCTAGTCCCCAGCACCACCACGAAGCATCAGCAGGGCGTCCCTCCGGGGGCGCCCTGCTTGGCGTTCGGACCAACCAGGCAACGGGGCAGATCTCTCGGTTCCTGGAGGCGTGCCCCGTCGTGCTCCCCGGTGCGCCACCTCCGGACGCACCGAAAGGCTCAGGCTCCAGTCGACGACAGAAACCACCACCAAAACGGCTTCGTCCGCTGCAGTCGTCGCACCGGGCGCCGCTACCCTCGTGAGCATGGAACGAGTGGAACCGTCGGTCGGGTGGGGTGTGCTGCACCTCTTCTATCGGGTCGACCGCCGGGCATTCGAGGCCGAGCCGCACGCGGCCAAGCGGATCGTCGACGCCATCGCCTCGCTGGAGGCCGACGGCCACCAGGCGGTCACCTTTGCGGTGCTCGGCCACAAGGCGGATCTCGGGATCATGGCGCTCGGTCCCGATCTGGCGCGGCTCCAGGCGTTGCAGTCCGAGCTGGCGGCGACGCCGCTCGAGCTCACCTGGTCGTACGTGTCGCTCACCGAGACCAGTGAGTACACGTCGACCGAGGCCGACGAGCGCCGACGCCTCGAGACCGAAGACGGGCTCGCAGGCGAGGAGCTGGAGTCCCGGCTCGGCGCGTGGCGGGACCGCATGCAGCACTACGGCGAGCAGCGCCTCCACCCGAAGCTGCCGCCGAAGCGGACCGTCTGCTTCTACCCGATGTCGAAGCGACGCGAGGGTGACGACAACTGGTACGCGCTCCCGTTCGACGCGCGCAAGGAGCTGATGGCCGGCCATGCGCGTGTCGGTCGCACGTACGCGGGCCGTGTCCTCCAGCTCATCACCGGTTCGACCGGCCTCGACGACTGGGAGTGGGGGGTCACGCTGTTCGCCGACGATCCGGTCGCGCTCAAGGAGATCGTCTACGAGATGCGCTTCGATGCGGTCAGCGTGCGCTACGGCGAGTTCGGGCCGTTCGTGACCGGGCTCGTGCTCGAGCCGGCGGACGCACTCGCTCGCGTCGGCATCACCGCGCCCGCCTGACCACCAGCCCGCGCGCGGCATTCGAGGGGCGCGCAGCATCGCAGAGCGCCTAGCGTTGGCGACATGGCCTCGTCCCGTTTGCACGTCTCGTTCCCCGAGGAGCTCGTCGACCGACCGATGCTCTACGAGCTCGTGCGCGACTTCGGCCTCGTGCCCAACGTCCGGCGGGCCAACGTGGAAGGGCATTCGGGCTGGGTCATCCTGGAGCTCTCGGGGGACCGGCTGGAAGACGGGATCTCCTACCTCGAAGAGCTCGGCTGCACCGTGAACCGGATGGAAGGCGACGTGCTCGAGGGCTGAGGCCACGGGCGACGACGATGGACCGGCCACCGGCCGAACAGCTGGACGAGCTCGGCGCGGTGATGCTCGCCGGCGTCACCCGGGCCATTCCGGGCTGGGTCGAGCGGTCCGTGACGCGCATCCTCGACGCGTGGGGCCGGGCGGACGCCGACGTCCGCTCTCGAGCCGTGGCCGAAGCCCGCGCCGCCGGCCCAGAGGTCGCGGCGCGGGTGGGAAGCGAGCTGGCCGAGCTGTTCGCCACCCCGGTGGCAGAACAGCGGACCACGCCGCTCGAGGTCGTGCGGCGAGCGGTCGCGGAGCCCACCGCCATCCTGCGTCGGGCCGGCGTCGGCGAGATCGCCCGCGACGCGTTCGAGGAGCGAAACCGGCCGGACGACGTCTACGGGCTGGTGCCCCACACGCTGGGCGATCTTGGGGATCCCGAGCTGGCGCCACTGCACCTCGCGTGGGGAGTGGCCAAGGCCGCTCGCCTCCGTCGCGGAGCGTGAAGTGACGCAGTTCATATTGCCGTTGTCCCGCAACGTCCGGAGTGACCGGAAACGCACCCCGCGCAGGGTGGTAATTCCACCACGCTAGGTGTCAGAATGGGTGTCCGACGAGGGCGGGCGGCTCGGATGACGGACGACGACGAAGCGCGTGGTGGGACCACCAGCGCTGCGAGCGAGGCGGCGCCCGGCGCCCGGCGAAAGCTCTCGTTCGAGGTCTACGCCGCGGCCCTGGACCGGATCCTCGGCGGGAACGGTCGGCCGGATCCGGGCGGGCACGGGGTCGCCGACGGAACCGACCCCGTCGTGCGGCGCGACACCGCCGGCCAACGGGCGGCCGACGTGGTGAGCGCCCGCAGCCTCGCGGCGCTCCGGGCCGTGGTGCAGAGCTCGCCGCTTGCACTCTTCGCGGTCGACCGCGCGGGTGGGGTCCAGCTCTGGAGCAGCGCCTGCGAAGAGCTCTTCGGTTGGAGCGCGGACGAGGCCCTTGGCCAGCGTGCGTTGATCGGCGACGAGTCCGCGGTCTTCCAGGGCCTCTGCGAGCGCGCTTTCGCGGGAGAGGTCATCCGCAACGCCGAGATCCGGCTGCGGCACCGGTACGGGGCCCCGATCGAGGTGAGCATCTCGGTCGCGCCGATCCGAGACGTCGACGGCACGCCGGTCACGGTCATGGCGGTCGCCGCCGACGTCACCGACCGCAACCGGGCGGAAGAGGCGCTGCGGTCGAGTGGCGCCTGGTTCCGGTCGTTGGTGCAGCACTCGGCCGACTTCGTCATCGTCGTCGATGCCAACGCGCAGGTGATGTACGCGAGTCCGTCCGTCGCCAGCTTCACCGGCTCCGAGATGCAGGACCTGTCGAAGGTCGACGTGCGGTCCGCGATCCACCCGGACGACGTCGCCCGGCTCGAGGCGGGCAGCCGCGACGTTGCACCCGGTGCGTCGACCGGACCGCTGGAGGTGCGGGCCCGGCACCGCGACGGGACCTGGCGCTCGATCGAGCTGGTGTTGACCAACCTCCTCGACGATCCCGACGTGCGCGGCTTCGTGACCAACGCGCGCGACGTCACGGCTCGGGTCCAGGACGAGGCCGCGCTCCATGCGGTCAACGACGCGCTCGTCGAGGTGAACGAGACCCTCTCGGCGATCGTCGAGAACTCACCGGTCGCGATGTACGCCATCGACCACCGAGGGCTCGTCATCCTGTGGAACCCCGCGGCCGAAGAGCTCTTCGGCCTCAGCTCGCGCGACATGATCGGGAGTCGCGAGCCTTTCGGTCCTCTCCCCGCGGCCGACCCGCTCGGGAACGCCTACGGGCGCATACTCGACGGCGAGGCGATCGATGGCGTCGAGGCCCGGCGCTTCCACGCGCTCGGCCACGCGCTCGACGTGCGACTCTCGGCCGCACCGTTGCGTGACGCGGCCGGGTCCATGACCGCGATGCTGGTGATGGCGGGCGACGTCAGCCGACGGAAGCAGGCCGAGGACGCGCTGCGCACCAGTGAATCGCGGTACCGCGCGATCGTCCACGATCAGAACGAGGCGATCATCCGCACGCGGCCCGACGGTCGGTTGACGTTCGCCAACGAGACCTACGTGCGCACGTTCGGGGTGCGCGAGCACGAGCTGATCGGCGAGCTCCCGTCGCTGCTCGTCCCGGAGGACGACCGTCGCGCCGCGCGTCGCGAGTTCGGGCGGCTCGGCCCGGGCCGCCCGGTGGGCATCACCGAGCACCGGGTGATCCTCCCGGACGGAAGTCTCCGTTGGCAGCAGTGGACCAACCGGGCGATCTTCGACGCCGACGGCGGCATCGTCGAGTACCAGAGCGTCGGGCGCGACATCACCGATCAGCGCGCCGCCGAACAGCTCGTCGCCGATCAAGCGCGGATTCTCGAGCTGATCGCGAAGGGCGCGGCCCTGCCGCAGACCCTCTCGGAGATGTGCCGCATCATCGAGGCCCACGTTCCCGGCGCGCGCAGCTCGATCCTCCTGGTCGAGGAGACCGGCGGCGCCCTGCGCGTCGGTGCGGCGCCGAGTCTCGACGTCGAGGTGCTCCGGGCGATCGATCCACTCCCGATCGAGGCCGACGCGGGAAGCTGCGGCGCGGCGGCGTTCTCGGGTGAGCCGGTCGTGACCACCGAGGTCGCCACCGACTTCCGGTGGGAGCGGTTCCGCGATCTCGCCGAGGCCCACCGGATACGCGCCAGTTGGTCCGTGCCGATCCCGGCGTCGACGGGCGATCGCGTGCTCGGTACCGTCGCCACGTACTACGAGCACCCGGGGCAGCCCCCGGCCGAACACCTGCGGATCGTCGATCTCGTCGTGCACCTCGCCGCGATCGCGATCGAGCGCAAGGCGTTCGAGTCGCGGCTCGCGCACCAGGCCCACCACGATCCGCTCACCGGCCTTCCGAACCGCGCCCTGTTCCTCGAGTTCCTCGTGCTCGCGCTCGCGCGGGCCCGTCGTTACGAGTCGTCGGTGGCGGTGCTCTTCCTCGACCTCGACCGCTTCAAGATCATCAACGACAGCTTGGGCCACGACGCCGGCGACGAGACGCTGCTGAAGGTCGTGGAGCGGCTGCAGAGCGTCGTGCGCCCGGGCGACACCGTGGCCCGCTTCGGGGGTGACGAGTTCACGATCCTGTGCGAGGACCTCGACCGCGACGCGGCCGAGCAGCAGGCCATCGAGGTGGCCGAGCGCCTCATCGAGGCCGTGCACCAACCGTTCGAGCTCGCCGGCGATGTGGCCTTCCTCGGTGCGAGCATCGGCATCTCGATCGCGCAGACCGCGCAGGAACGCCCGGAGGCGCTGCTGCGCGACGCGGACGCGGCGATGTACCGGGCGAAGGAGTTGGGCAAGGGCCGCTGGGAGTTGTTCGACGAGAACATGCGCGCCACCGCGCGGGCCCGGCTCGACACCGAGAACGCGCTGCACCGCGCGATCGACCGCGAGGAGTTCCGGATCCACTACCAGCCGATCGTGTCGCTCGCGGACGGTCGTTGCGTCGGCGCCGAGGCGCTCGTCCGCTGGCAGCATCCGGAACGGGGGCTCGTCCCTCCTGGCGAATTCGTCGGCGTGGGTGAGGAGACCGGCCTCATCGTCCCGATCGGTGCGCTCGTGATCCAGGACGCATGCGAGCAGGCCGCCCGCTGGAAGCGCGAGCGCGACCACATCGACGACCCGTTCGTCGTTTCGGTGAACCTGTCGGCCCGACAGCTCGCGCAGACCGATCTCGTGGGTCGGGTTGCCGACGTGCTCGACCGCACCGGCATCGAGCCCGGCTCGCTCGGGCTCGAGATCACCGAGAGCGTGCTGCTCGACGACTCCGACTCGACGGTCGGCTCGATCCTGGCGCTGAAGCAGCTCGGCGTGCGGCTGAGCATCGACGACTTCGGGACCGGCTACTCGTCGGTCGGCTACCTGAAGCGCTTCCCGGTCGACGCGGTGAAGGTCGACCGTTCGTTCGTCGGCGGGCTCGGCACCGATCCGGAGGACACCGCGATCGTCGCGGCCGTGATCAGCCTCGGGCACGCGCTCGGCCTCACCGTGGTGGCCGAGGGCGTGGAGACCCGCACGCAGCTCGACGAGCTCATCGCGCTCGGATGCGACCAGGCCCAGGGCTTCTACTTCCAGGCGCCGGAGCCGGCGACCGCGCGGCCCGCGTGGTTCCGGGCCGAGCGCTGGTTGCAGACGTCGACCACCGCGGCGGGGACGCGGACGTTCCGCTCCGGAGGCTCCGCATAGTCTCGGGGTCATGCCGGAATCGGGTCCGCCTCCCAATCTGACGGTCGACATGCTGCGCTGGGCCGAGTCGTTGGCGGGCATCGCCCGCACCGGACTCGGGTTCACCCAGAGCCTCTACGAGCAGGAGCGCTTCGAGGAGGTGCTGCACGTCGCGTCCGACATCCGCGCGGCCGCGCTCGACGAGGGTGAGTCCGAGGTCCTCTTCGAGGAGTGGCTCACGGCGGTCGGGTCGGGCGTCGCCGGCTACGTCACGCCCAAGGTCGCGTGCGCGGGCATCGTCGGCAACGACAAGGGCGAGATCCTCCTCACCCAACGCGCCGACTCCGGCTACTGGTTGTACCCGGTGGGCTGGGCCGACGTCGGGTATTCGCCGGCCGAGGTGGCCGTGAAGGAGGTCTACGAGGAGACGGGCATCGAGGTCGAGCCGGTGTCGCTCATCGCCGTCCTCGACGGCCTCCGGCTCGGCTTCTCGCGGCTCGGTCTCTACTCGATGCTGTTCCACTGCAAGGTCGTAGGCGGATCGCTCCAGGGCCACCCGTTGGAGACGAGCGAGGTCGGCTTCTACGCGCGCGATGCGCTCCCGCAGCCGCTCGCCGGCGGTCACCGCTGGGCCGAGCTCGCCTTCGCCGCGATCGACGGTGAGCTGCGCCCGTGCGACTTCGACCCGCCGCGCACGCCCCCGTGGCGAATGGTCTCCTGAGCGCACCGTCCGGTAGCGCTCACACGACGTCGAGCTGCTCCTCGAGCAACCGGACGATCGAGAGCTCGCGGCCGGCGTGCTCCCACGCGTCGGCGATGCGGTCGTGGTCGACCAGCCCGGCCCGCTCCGGCCGCAGCCCGAGCGCGGTCCCCGCAGCCTCGGCGAGCGGGGCCGGCTCGAGCGGATCGTCGTAGGCCGGGAAGCACTCGAGACCGTCCCAGAGCTCCGAGAGGGTCCGCGTCCCTTCGCCCAGCTGCAGCGGGTCGGCGGCAGGGCCGTCGCCGCTCAACTGGGCGACCACCGACTCCCAGAGGTCGTAGTGCGAAAGGCCCGGCGGCTGACGGAAGCCCGCGACGGGGTGCAGGCGCCATTCGAGGGTCACGCCCCTCGGTCCGTTGTCCGTGAGCCACGTCTGGGACCCGTTGACGTAGCTGTCGACCGGCGGCCCGAGCTGAGCGTCGAGCGCGAGCACGAGCTCGGGGCGGATGCTCCAGAGACAGGTCGCGACGAGCTCGGCCATGGGCACACCGTAGCGGTGCGGGTTGCGTACGCTCTGCGCCGTGCCGAGAGGGTCGGGGGCAATCCCGTTCGTGATCGCGCTCGCCGGCCTCTCCCTGGTCGGTGCCGCGTGCAGCAGCTCGGGTACGAGCGCGTCCCGGGGCCAGTTCCGGAGCGCGGCCAACGCGGTGTGCGCGGCGGCCGACGCACAGGCGGCGAAGGTCCCCTCGCCGCCGGACGCCGACGGTCCGTCGATCGCGACGACCGTATCCGCCGTCGTCGGCATCGAACGCGACGCGCTCCGTCGGCTGGAGCAGATCATCCGCCCGCCCGCGGACGCCCCGGTGATCGTGAAGTGGTTCGGCGACGTGCGCCGCACGATCGACGCGACCGCCGCGGTCGGCACCGCGAGCGCGAGAGGCGACTTCGCCGCGGCTGCGACGGCGCGGGACAAGGGCAATGCCTACGCCGCGACCGCGGACCAGTTCGCCCGCGACTTCGGCCTCGCCGAGTGCGCCACGCCCGCGGAGGCCACCGACACCGGCGCGGCCTCTACCAGCACCACGACCGGGGCCGTCGACCCGAAAGCCACGACGACCACCACCCCCGGCACGAACGACTGAGGGCTCAGGTACGCTGCCGGCGTGACGAGCCCCGTGGGGTCGGCGCCGACTCCCAAGGAGCGGCGACCGAAACAGGAGCAGGACCCGGCCTCCGAGGAGGTCGTCGAGGTCGCGCCCGGGGTGCTGCGCATGCAGCTGCCGATCTTCATGCCCGGGCTCGGTCACGTGAACATGTACGGCCTGGTCGACGACCGCGGCATCGCCGTGGTCGACCCGGGACTGCCCGGTCCCCGCTCGTGGCGGGCGATCCAGAAGCGCCTCAAGACCGGTGGCTTCCGGCTCGAGGACGTGCACACCGTCATCGTCACCCACTCGCACCCCGACCATTTCGGCGGCGCGGGACGCATCGCGAAGGAGACGGGCGCGGAGCTGATCACGCACTCGGCGTTCGCCACGTTCCGCACGAGTGCCGGCGAGGCCAGACGGCGCGCGAGCCTCAGCGAGGAGGACGCGGCGCGACTCGAGCTCGAGGCCGCCGCGGCCGCGCAGTACCTCGACCTCGGTCCCGACGACGACCGCCTGCTCGATCCGTTGCGCGCCGACGAGGACGACCTCGACCGCACCGCCGCGTCGGTCGCGTGGGCGCCCGAGACGCCGTGGGGTGGCACCAAGCACGTGCGGCCGTCCGTCGCGAAGCGGCTCATGTTCCGTGCCCTGCGACTGCTCTACGCGCCGCCGAACCCCACCCGGCGGGTCCGCCACGGCGAGATGCTGCAGCTGGCCGGTCGCGAGTGGGCTGCGGTCCACACACCCGGCCACACCCTCGATCACCTGTGCCTCTACGACCCGGAGCACGGGGTGTTGCTGTCCGGTGACCACGTGCTGCCGTCGATCACGCCCCACGTCTCGGGCGTGGGCAACGGCGCCGACTCGCTGAAGAGCTACCTCGACACCCTCGACCTCGTGGCCCAGCTCGACGGGGTCTCGCTCGGCCTTCCCGCGCACGGCCATCCGTTCGCCGATGTGCCGGGCCGGGTCGAGGCGATCAAGGAGCACCATCACGAGCGGATGGAGGAGATCCAGGCGCTCTCGCAGTCGCTCGGGCCCGCGACCGTGGTCGACATCTCCCACGAGCTCTTCCCCGAGCGTCATTGGGGCGCGATGGCCGAGAGCGAGACGTTCGCGCACCTCGAGCACCTCGTCGCCGACGGCAAGGCGGAGCGCTGGCGCGAGGACGACATGCTCGTCTACCGGGTGGCGTCGGGCTGAGCGAGCGGCCCACCGTCAGCCGACGGTGGGGGCCGTCTCGGCCCGCGCCTATCGTTCGGGGATGAGCGACGATCCGACCGGTGAGGTCACCGAGCTGTTGCAGCAGCTGATCCGGAATGAGTGCGTCAACGACGGCACGCCCGGGTCGGGACACGAGGACCGCAGCGCGGACACCCTGCGGGCCTACCTCGGTGAGACCGGCCTCGACATCGAGAGCTTCACGTCGCTGCCGGGCCGGGAGAGCATCGTCGCCCGGATCGAGGGCAGCGACCCGGACGCGCCGACGGTGCTCCTGATGGGTCACACCGACGTCGTCCCCGTGAATCGTGACGGCTGGTCCCGCGATCCGTTCGGCGGGGAGCTCATCGACGGCTTCGTCTGGGGCCGGGGCGCGGTCGACATGCTCAACCTCACCGCGTCGATGGCGGTCGCGTTCAAGCACCTCGCGCGCAGCGGCTTCAAGCCGCGCGGCACCCTCGCCTACCTCGCCGTGGCCGACGAGGAGTCGATGGGTCGGTACGGCGCGGAGTGGCTGGTCGACAACCACTGCGACGACGTCATCGCCGATTACGTCCTCACCGAGTCGGGCGGGTACCAGATGGACACGCCGGAGGGCATCCGGCTGCCGGTGCTCGTCGAGGAGAAGGGCGTGCATTGGGCCACGTTGCGGATCCACGGCACGCCGGGCCACGGCTCCCAGCCGTACAACACCGACAACGCGCTCGTCACCGCGGCGGAGGTCGTCCGCCGCATCGCCACCTACCGGCCGCAGACCGAGATCCACGACACCTGGCGCCGGTTCGTCGAGGGCATGCACTACCCGGCGGAGATCGCGGAGCCACTGCTCGACGCGGCCCGCTTCGACGACGTGATCGCCTCGATGCCGGTCGGCATGGGGCGGATGCTGCATTCGTGCACCCACAACACGCTCTCGCCCAACGTCATGCACGGCGGCAACAAGACGAACGTGATCCCCGACACCGTCGAGCTGCAGGTCGACATCCGCACCCTTCCGGGCCACACCATCGAGTCGGTGCGGGCGATGGTCGACGACGTCATCGGCGACCTGGCGGCGCGGGTCGACGTCGAGTGGATCTGCGAGGACACCTCCACCCGTTCCCCGATCGACACGCCCCTGTGGGATGCGATGGACAAGGTCAGCAGTGAGCTGGTGAAGGGCTCGGCCCTCGTCCCCTTCATCATGGTCGCGGCCACCGACAACCGGTTCTTCCGGCGCGCCGGGTCCGTCGGCTACGGCTACGGCCTGTTCAGCCGCCGGCTCACGTTCGAGGACTACTCGACGATGTTCCACGGCCACGACGAACGCGTCGACCAGGACTCGCTGCGCCTCTCCACCGAGCTGTGGGAGACCCTCGCCCGCGAGTTCCTGGGGTAGCTCCGACCTGGGCTCGAGCCAGGTCGAGGGAAACGCCGGCTACGGGAGGTCGGGGTTGTCGCGGAGGTAGCGCTCGACCTCGGCCGCGATCGCGTCACCGCTCGGCAGGTCGGATTCGCCGAACGACGGCGGCGCCGCGCGCGACCAGCCGGTGGCCTCCTCGTCGGCGCGGGTCTCGAGCTGCAGCACGTACTCGCGCACCTCGTCGTCGGCGGCCACGGCTTCGGTGACCTGCTCGCGCCATTCCGCGACGAGGGCGTCGAGATCGGTGAGGTCGAGCGGTGTGCCGGTGAGCACCGCGAAGCGCTCGAGCAACGCGCGCGTTGCCACCGGATCGGGTGGCGTCGCGACGTAGTGGGGAACCGGTGCCCAGAGGGAGACCGACGGGATCCCGGCTGTCTCGCACGCGTCGTGCAGGACCCCGACGATCCCGGTGGGGCCTTCGTAGCGCGACTGCTCGAGCTCGAGCGTGGTGATCAGCGCGGGATCGGTGGTGGTGCCCGTGACGTGGACCGGCCGGGTGTGGGGCACCTCGGCGAGCAGGGCGCCGAACGACACCACCATCTCGCAGCCCGTCTGGGTCGCGACCTCGAGGATCGCGCGGGTGAAGTTGCGCCAGCGGTAGTTGGGCTCGACGGCCGACAGGATCACGAGGTCGCGGTCGGTGGTGCGGGACCGGGCCGCGGAGAACTGCAGCGACGGCCAGGTGAGCCGGCGGGTGACCCCGTCGACGAGCTCCACCTCGGGTCGGCGGGCCTGGTAGTCGATGTACTCGTCGGGATCGAGCTCCGCGAAGGGCTCGGCGTCGAACCGGTTGACCAGCCAGTCGACCGCATCGGTGGCGGCGTCGGCGGCATCGTTCCAGCCCTCGAAGGCCGCCACGAGGAGGGGACGGCGCAGTACGGGGTGATCACTCCAGGTCAGGCCATCCATGGGCAACAGCTTACGGGTGCCCCGACCCGGCCGGCCCGCGGCTCGCCGCTGCCGGCCTGCCCTGGGCCCGCCTCAGCTCGATCGGCGGACGGGGTTGGAGAGCGTGCCGATGCCGCCGATGGTGATCTCCACCGTCTCGCCGTCCTGGAGCCAGCGCGGGGGTGTGCGCCCCAGGCCGACGCCCGCGGGGGTGCCGGTGAGGATGACGTCTCCAGGCTCGAGCGTGGTGCCCTGCGAGAGGAACGAGATCAGGTGCGCCACCGGAAACACCATCTGGCCCGTGTTCGAGTCCTGGAGCACCTCGCTGCCGATCCGGGTCGAGATGGGCAGGTCGGTGACGTCGAGCTCGTCGATAGTGACGAGCACCGGGCCCATCGGGCAGAACGTGTCGTAGCTCTTGGACCAGCACCACTGGGTGGTCACGTACTGATGGTCCCGGGCGCTGACGTCGTGGGCGACGGTGACCCCGGCGACGTACTCGAGGGCGTCGGCCTCGGCGACGTCGCGGGCCCGCTTCCCGATGACGACCGCGAGCTCGCCCTCGTAGTCGGGCTGGGTGACGAACGGCGGCACCTCGATGGTGGCACCGGGTGCGATCACCGCGCCGGGCGACTTCACGAAGACCGTCGGCACCGCAGGGATCTCCTTGCCGGTCTCGGCCGCGTGGTCCCTGTAGTTGAGGCCGATGCACCACACCACGCGCGGCTGCGGCACCGGGGCGTCGAGCGTGAGGCCCGAGAGGTCGGCGGTCGTTCCCGCGGTCTCGGTGCCCTCGAGCGCCCCCTCGCGGAACGCGCGCCGCGTGGCCTCCAGCCCGTCGGCGGCGAAGAACGCGGCCGGGTCGCCCGGCAGCCCGGTGACCGGGGCGAGGTCGACCGGCCCGGTTGCGGTCAGGGCGTGGATGCGGCGGTCGATGGTGACGAAGCGCATCAGGCGACCGCGCCCACGGAGCGGAGACGGGCGAGCTCGTCGGCGTCGAACCCGAGCGACCCGAGGATCTCGTCGGTGTGCTCGCCGGTGTCGGGGGCGCGCCGCCGGATCGTGGGCAGCACGTTGTCGTGCTGCACCGGCGCCGCGACCAAACGGGCGGTGTCGTGGTCGGGATGCTTCGGCATGTAGCCGTTGGCGATCACCTGCGGGTCGACGACGACCTCGGTCGGTGCGTTGTAGATCGACCACACCGTGTCGTGCGCGTTCATGCCCTTCCGCAGCTCGTCGATCGTGAGGGCGGCAACTGCGTCGACGAGGGCCTGGCGCAGCTCGTTGCCGTGTTCGGCCCGGCCCGCGGTATCGGCGTAGGCCGGGTTGCTCCCCAGCTCGTCGAGGCCGAGCGCCGCGCACACCTCGGGCCAGTGGCGGTCGCCGTTCATCATGTTGAACATGACCCAGCGGCCGTCGGACGTGGTGAAGGTGCCGATCAACGGATTCGAGATCGTGCGGTTCATGTTCATCGGGGCCGGGTTCTCGCCGAGGATGCTGGTGGAGACGAGGTCCGGGGAGAGCGCCCAGCACGCGGCGCCGAGCAGCGCAGTGTCGACGAGCACGCCCTTGCCGGTGCGTGCCTGCTGCACCAGCGCGGCCGCGATGCCGCCGGCGAGGAGCGCGCCGGAGGGTGCGTCGCCCATCGCGGCGCGCTGCATGACGACCGGCCCGCCGGGCGGCGTGAGCATGTGCGCGATGCCGCCGCGGGCCCAGTACGACACCGAGTCGAACCCGCCTTCGTCGGCGCCTTCGCCGCGCTGACCCTGGCCGTGGCCGCGCGCGTAGACGAGGCGGGGGTTGATGGCCCAGAAGTCGTCGACGTCGGTGTGCAGCTTGCGCCGGACGGCGGGCAGGTAGCTGGTGATGGACACGTCGGCCCACTCGACGAGCTTCGCGAGCGCGGGCCGCGACTCGGGGTTGCTCAGGTCGAGGCTCACTCCCCGCTTGTTGCGGTTCATCTGCTCCCAGATGAAGTTGAAGTCGCCGGTGTCGGCCACGAGGCCGGCCTTCTGGATCATGCGCAGCGGGTCGCCCGTCGGCCGTTCGACCTTGACGACGTCGGCACCCCAGTCGGCGAGCACCGCGCCACACGACGGCACGAAGCCGTGCTCGGCGAGCTCGAGCACCTTGATCCCGTCCAGTGCACCCATCGGATTCCCCCCGAGTCGACGTGAGCGCTCAGTATGACCCGAACGTCAGGTCGTCATCCGGGCGCCACGAGCCCCGGGATCAGCCCCGCAGCGCGGGGTTGGCGGAGCCGTTCGCGAGGTCGAGCGCGGTGTCCGCGAGCACCGTGGCCATCTCGCCCATGTGATCGAAGCCCTCGCCCAACGTCTTGCCCATCTGGAACCGGGCGTTGATGCCTTCCAGGATGATCGCGAGCTTGAACCGGGCGAGGATCTCGTAGTAGTCGAGGTCGTCGACCCTGCGGCCACTCGCACGCGCGTAGCGGGCCACGATCTCGTCGCGGGGCAGGAAGCCGGGCAGCATCCCGACGGCCTCCGTGCTCCCCGCGATCGTGGCGTCGGGCTGATCCCAATAGAGGAGGAAGAGCCCGAGGTCGGTGAGCGGATCGCCGAGGGTGGCCATCTCCCAATCGAGGACGCCGGCGATCCGGCCGGGATCGTCGGCCGCGAGGATCGTGTTGTCGAGGCGGTAGTCGCCGTGCACCAGTGTCGGTGGGCCCGACACCGGAACGCCCGCCGCGAGGCGGCGCGACAGCTCGTCGATCGCGGGCAGCTCACGGGTCTTCGAGCGCTCCCACTGCTGGCTCCAACGGCGTACCTGCCGGGCGACGAAGCCCTCGGGGTGGCCGAAATCGCCGAGTCCGACGGCTTCGGGATCGACCCCGTGGATGTCGACCAGCACGTCGACGAGGGCCTCGGAGCACGCGCGCGCCTCGACGACGTCGAGGGTGGCGGCCTCGTCTGCGGTCCGCAGGATCCGACCGTCGAGGCGCTCCATCACGTAGAACGGCGTGCCCAGCACCGAAGGGTCGGTGCAGACCGCGAACACCTCGGGGACGGGTACCGGGCCGGGGCCGAGCGCGCCGAGCACGCGGGCCTCGCGTTCCATGTCGTGGGCGGTCGGCAGGACGTGCCCGAGTGGCGGCCGGCGCAGCACCCACGTGCGCCCCATGCCGGCATCGGCCTGGCTCACGATGTACGTGAGGTTGGAGCGCCCGCCGGCGATCAGCTCGGCGTCGAGCGGCGCGTCGGTCGCGTCACGGACGTTCGCGGCAAAGTACGGACGCAGTACCTCGAGATCGACGCCTTCGGGAGGGTTGGACACCGGCAGCGAGGTTAGCGGCGGCGGGCCCGATGGCGTGGGCCGGTCGCGACGCCCTCGTCAGGCGACGCGCGGGGTGCGGGGCGCGACCGGCGCGCCGTCGCCCTTGGGGTACCGCGCGACCCGGCCGACGGGCATGTCGACGCGGTAGCCGGCGGCAGCGCGGTCCTCTTCGGATTCGCCACCCCAGAAGCCGTACTCGCGGTGCTCGCGGGCCCACTGTCGGCACGACTCGAGGACGGGGCACGACAGGCACACGCCACGAGCGCGGTTCTCGCGCTGCGCCCTGGCCTCGGGGCGCTCGCCGGGCGGAGCGAAGAAGTACTCGGTTCGACCCTGGCAGGCGGCGTCGTTGCTCCAGGACAGCGGTCCCGTGAAGATCAGATTCGACAGAGACTCCAACGCCACGACTCCTCCTCCCTCGGAAGTAGCGGCCGGGAGGACGGAGGGGGGACCGCCTCCCCGGCGCGCACTACGCGGATAAGGATGCACCGCTTGCTGCAATCTGTCCAACAGCGCTATCTGATATTTTCAATCGATACCTCAGATAGATGAGGACTCTCTCATGTTGGGAGCACCCCGTGGAGCTGCGTCACCTCGACACCCTGCGCGCGATCTCGGAGGAGGGATCGTTCACGGCTGCAGCCGAGAGCCGCAACACCGTCCAGAGCAACATCAGCGAGCAGGTGCGCCAATTGGAGCACGAGCTCGGGGTCCAGCTCGTTCGCCGGGGCGGCCGCAAGGGCGCCGCGCTGACCGAGTGCGGCGAGATCGTGCTCGAGCGGGCCCGCCGGATCGGACTCGAGCTCGATGCGTTGCGGGCCGACCTCTCGATGCTGCAGGAGCTCCAGACCGGCGACGCCACGTTCGGCGTGGTCGGCACCGCCAGCCGGTGGCTGGTCCCGAGCCTGGTCGCCGACCTGTCCCGGCGCGCGGCCGGCGTGCACCTCCGGGTGACGGAGGGGGCGTCGGAGCGGCTCGCCGCGCAGGTCGCGAACCACGAGATGGCGCAGGCCGTCGTCACCGAGCCGGTCACCGACCACCGGCTGGTCCTCGAGCACCTCCTCGACGAGGAGCTCGTCGGCATCGCGCCCGAGAACGTGGACGTCGGCCCCGAACCGGTGCCGCTGTCGCGCCTCGCCGAGCTCAACATCGTGCTGCCACCGATCGGCAACCCCTTGCGCACCGAGGTCGAATCGGCCGCCGCGCTCGCCCACGTGCGGCTGAAGGTGCCGGTCGAGATCGACGGAGTGCGGCTGATCGCCGACATGGTCATGGCCGGCGTCGGCGCCGCGGTCCTGCCGGCGACCGCGCTCCCCGCCGCGGTACCCGGGGTCCGTCGCTTCACGCTCGCCGGCGTTCCGCCCCGCCGGCTCGCTCTGGTCGTGGCGCGCGACTCGCACCTCTCACTCGCCGACCAGGCGGTGCGGGCGTCGGTCCTTCGCCTCGTGGCGGCTCACAACGCGGGCGACGTGTTGCCGTGACCGCGGTCGCCGGTCAGGAACAGACGAACCGGGCGCCCGCCATCTCGATCTCCCGGGCGTTGCCGCCCGCGTCCACGTCGTAGCGGTCGACACCGGCGGCACCCGCGCGTTGCTCGAGCCGCACGCGCGCTCCGCTCGTCGGCCAGAGCAGGTCGACCGAGCCGGAGTCGGCGTCGGTCACCTCGCCCCGCAGCACGCCGCCGAAGAACTCGCGCGCGGGGGCGAGCTCGGGGACGTGGAGCACGATCCGCTCCAGGTACGCCGTCTGGTCCCCCCGCGGGGGTGGGGTGGGCCACCACATCGGGGTGCCGCCCGGCCCTTCCGTCATCGCGGTCCGGATCGCTTCATCGCGGCTCCAGAGCTCCGCGCCCATCTCGGCCAGCTGGATCACGGTGCCGAACGTCTCGCGCGGCTGGAGGAACATCTCCTTCCACATCGGGTTCGAGAAGTTCACGCTCGCCGGCGTGTATCCCGCAGCCTGGAGCCGCTCGAGGTGCTGCTCGATGCCGTGGACCTTGAAGGTCATGTGGTGGGGGCCCGCACCGTGCCGGGCGAGGAACCGGGCGAGGAAGTCGTTCTTCTCGGTGTCCCACGGCTCGAGGATCTCGACCGTCATGCCCCGGTCGACGTCGCCGACCCGAAGCTGCATCGGCCGGAAGCCCGCATTGTGGCCGCCGTACATGACGGTGGCGCCCAACTCGGTGACCAGCGTCGCGATGATCGGGCCCGCGTCGGTGGTGGCGATCGCCACGTGGTCGAGCTCCATCTGATCCGGTTCCATCAGAAGAGTGCCGGCGCCGGCTCGGACGGGGACTCGGGCGCTTCGGGCGGCTCGACTTCCGGCCCGCGTCCGGCGCGGGTCATGATCCGGGCGATCAGGTAGCCGATGCCGAGCACGACGAATCCTCCGATGGCGTCCAGGAAGTAGTGGTTGGCGGTCAGGACGATGGCCGTGACCGTGAGGCACGGATAGAGCGCGGCGAGGACCTTGGCCCACACGTGCTTGACCCGGGGAACCAGGACGCATGCGCACCAGAGCGCCCAGCAGCAGTGGACGCTCGGCATCGCGGCGTATTGGTTCGAGATCCTGCTCACGGCGCCGGAGTTGAACGACCAGATCGCCGGGTCCTTGGCGAGGGTGTCGATGAAGCCGAAGTGGTGGGGCAGCAGCCGCGGCGGCATGAGCGGGAAAGTGATGAAGCCGATCAGTGCGAGTCCGGTGGCGATCGCGAGCGTGTTGCGCCAGCGGGGGTAGTCGTCGCGCCAGTGTCGGTACAGGTAGACCCCGACCCCCGCCGTGACGATGAAGTGCAACGAGCCGTAGACGTAGTTCATCGTGATGATGAGGAACCGCGAGTGCAGGACCGCCCAGTGGTGGAACAGGTGCTCGTGCCACAGCCCGAGCCAGCGTTCCCAATGGATGACCCGTTTGGCGTTGCGGAAGGCCTTGGCCGGATCGCTCTTGTTGGCGTTCCGGATCGCGGAGTACACGAAGTAGAACGCGAGGATGGCGAGGATCTCGCCCCACCAGTAGATGACGTGGCCGTCGCGGAGGCGGCGGGCCCCGGGCAGCCGGTCCTTCCATGGTGCCGCGACGGCGGGGACGAACTCGTCGGTGGTCAAGGCGCCGCCGCTTCGGTGATCACGGCCTCCTCGAACGCGGTGTCGACGATGCTCGTGTCGTCATCGCCCCGCCGGTGGCCGACCGCGAACGGGATCGCGCCGGCGAGGCTGGCGATGAGGGTCGCGGCGAGCCAGAGGATGCCGATGCCGATGGCCTGCGAGTGGGTCACGCCGTTCACCCCCCGCAACAAGATGACGAGCATTCCTTCGCGCACTCCGAGTCCGTTGAGCGAGAGCGGCAGCACCTGGGCCATCGCGACGGCCGGCGCCATTGCTAACACCGTCAGGAACGGAACGGGAGCTTCCAGCGCGCGCACCGCGCAATAGAAGACGAGCATGCTCGTCACCTGGAACACGAACGCCACGACGAGGATCTTGATCGCCTGCCGGGGGTGACGCCGGAGCTGGGCCACTCCGATGTGGACCGCGCCGATGAACTGCGTGCGGTTCTCCCGCCCCGCGAAGCGCCCGGCGAGTCGGGGGTGGCCGGCGATCACGATGATCATGCCGAGCACGACAACCGCGACTCCCGACGTGAGCAGCGCGACCCACGAGCCCTTTGTACCGAAGAGCGCCGGGTGGAGCAGGAAGCCGAGGAAGCAGAGCACGGGAAGGGTGACGAAGCCGGTGAGCCGTTCGAGGACGACCGACGCGAACGCGGTGCTCGCCGAACCCGTGTCCTTCGCGCTCCGGCTGATCTTGACGACGTCGCCCCCGATCGTGGACGGGAGCACGTTGCCCACGAACAGGCCGGCGAGGGTGTGGCGGATCAGCGTCCGGAGCCGTACCCGCTTGTCGAACGCGACCAGGACCAGCTGCCAGCGCCACGACGACAGCACGACGCCGACCCAGGTCACGAGCACGGCCGCGCCGAGCCACAGGAGGGTTCCGACGGTGCGGTGCTTCGGCAACGCCTTGTCGAGATGGATGTTGGCGAGCAGCACCGCCATGAGGACGGCGCTCACCGAGATCCGGAGCACCCAGATGAGCGCCCGACGTGAGCGCCCTCCGGTCTTTGGCATCCGAGCAGCCTAGAAGCCGCGACCGGGTGGGCCGGATCGTGACCGGGGTGGCCTTCTTCCCGGCGGTTGCCCGTCGGTTGGCCGGCTGATGCCCACCGCGCGCGAGCATTGCGCACGACCGGACGGGAGCAGCGCGTGCAGTTGACGGTGGACGATGGGGTGACCCTCGATGTGGAGGACGTCGCCTCGCGGGCAGAGGAAGGCCCGACCCTCGTGCTGGTCCACGGCTTCGGCGGCGCCCAGGAAGACTTCGCCGACCACGTCTTCGCCCTGGCCGCGACGCAACGGGTCGTCACCTTCGACCTGCGCGGTCACGGGCGCAGTGGTCACCCCGAGGCGCTCGAGGCCTATTCGCTCGACCGGATGGCGGCCGACATCATCGGCGTGGCCGACGGGCTCGGCCTCGATACCTTCCGCCTTCTCGGGCACTCCATGGGTGGGATGGCGGCCCGCCGCGCGGTACTGGCCCACCCCGAGCGGGTGGAACGGCTGGTGCTCATGGATACCTCGGCCGGTCCGGTGCCCGCGCTGCACCCCGATCTCCTCGAGTTCGGCGCCGCCTACGTGCTGAGCGAGGGCATGGCCGCGCTCAAGGTGCTGATGGACCAGCTCTCACCGCTCGGCTCCGACGCCTACGAGCGGGTGCTGCGGGAGCGGCCCGGGCAGGTCGAGTACAACGATCGGAAGTGGGCGTCGCTCTCGCCGTACATGTACTCGGCGTTTCTCCGCGAGATCGCGCATCAGCCGGACCAGCTCGCGCTCATGGCGGAGGTCACCATCCCGACGCTCGTGATCGTCGGCGCGCAAGACCTTGCTTTCCTCGGCGCGTCGCGGGCGCTGGCGGCGACGATGCCCGACGCGGAGCTGGTCGTGGTGCCCGGTGCCGGCCACTCGCCCCAATTCGAGAATCCCGAGGCCTGGTTCGACGCGGTGTCGGGCTTCCTCGCGGAGCCCGCGCCCTCAACGACGGCCCGCTGAGCCGGCCGTCAGGTCGGGCCGCCGGCCTTCTCGAGGAAGCGCACGCGTTCCACGACGACTCGCTGGATCCGTCCCGCGGCGACGAGCCCGTGCCCGTCGCTCACGGAGACGCGGAAGGTGAGTCGTCGGCCTTCGACGCTCTCGAGCACGGCTTCGGCCTCGACCGTGCCACCGATCGCGGTGGGCGCGAGGTGGTCGAGCTGCACGCGGTGGCCGACGGTGGTGGTGCCTTCCGCGAGCTCCGCCTTCACCGCTTCGACGGTCGCCTGTTCGCAGAGGCGAACGACGGCCGGAGTCCCGAGGACGGGAACATCGCCGGTCGCCATCGCGAGCGCGGTGTCGGCCTCCACGACGACCATCTGCAGCTTGTGGGCGAGGCCGGGGCGAGGAGGCATCGGCGTACCATATTCGTCCGCCCGCCCAGAGGTCAGCGTCCTCCCTCCTGCTTGACCCGGGTGCGGGCACCGGAGGCTGCATCGTGATCGACCAAGACGTCCTCGAATCCGTGCTCGGAACCGCGCTGCATTCGGGTGGTGACTTCGCGGAGGTGTTCGCCGAGGACCGCCGCAGCTCGTCGGCCCATCTCGACGACGGCAAGGTCGAAGAGCTGGTCTCCGGCCGCGACCGGGGCGCGGGCATCCGCGTGGTCCGGGGTGACACGACCGGCTTCGCGCACACCGCCGATCTGTCGGAGACCGGGCTCCGCTCCGCGGCCCAGGCCGCGGCGGCCGCGGCCCGGGGCGGCGGAGGCGGCACCCGCACGGTGGGCCTCACCCGCGAGCATGTGCACCCGCACTCCATCGAGGTCATGCCCGACACCGTGCCCAAGGCCCGCAAGGTCGACGTGCTCCAGCGGGCCGACGGCGCAGCGCGTTCGGTGAGCGACTCGATCCGGCAGGTGGGCGTTTCCTACGCCGACTCCCGCCGGCGGATCCTCGTCGCCAACTCCGACGGCCTGCTCGCCGAGGACGACCAGGTCCGCACGCGCTTCATGGTCCAGTGCGTGGCCACGGGCGATACGGGCATGCAGACGGGGATGGAGGGCCCGGGCCGCACGCTCGGCTTCGAGATCTTCGACGAGCTCGATCCGGAGGAGACGGCGCGGATCGCGGCCCGGCGCGCGGTGGCCATGCTCGATGCCCGTCCCGCGCCGAGCGGCAAGCTGCCCGTCGTCCTCAAGCGGGGTGCGGGCGGCGTGCTCTTCCACGAGGCGTGCGGCCACGGCCTGGAGGCCGACCTCGTCAACAAGGACGCATCCGTCTTCCGCGGCATGGTCGGCAAGCAGGTCGCGTCGCCGCTCGTCACCCTGATCGACGACGGGACGTTCGCCGAGGAGTGGGGCACCTACGCCATCGACGACGAGGGCGCGCGAGCGCAACGCAACGTCCTGATCGAGAACGGCATCCTGACCGACTACATGTGGGACCTCGTCCGGGCCCGCAAGGCCGGGCGCCCGTCCACCGGTAACGGTCGGCGCGAGACCTACCAGGTGCTGCCGATGGTCCGGATGACCAACACGTACCTCCCGGCCGGCCTCGACGATCCCGACGACATCATCCGCGACACCGAGCACGGCATCTACTGCGTGCAGCTCGGCGGCGGTCAGGTCGACACCGCCACCGGCGACTTCGTCTTCGGCATGACCGAGGCCTACCTGATCGAGAACGGGGAGATCACCGTGCCGCTGCGCGCGGCCAACCTCATCGGCAACGGGCCCGACGCGCTGCGGAAGATCGACGCGGTCGGCAACGACTTCGCCACCTGGTCCGGCACCTGCGGCAAGGACGGGCAGGGCGTACCGGTGTCGTCCGGGCAACCCACGTTGCGGGTGTCGGAGATGACGGTGGGAGGCACCGCGGCATGAGCGCAGCACCGGTTCATGGCGAGCAGTCGGAGCACGGAACACGGCTCCTCGACATCGCGCGCCGCATCGCCGACGCCGCCGGTCCGGGCGAGCAGGTGGAGGCCTACGTCCTCCACTCCCGGGACACCGAGGTGCAGGCCTTCGACGGTGACATCGAGTCGTTGTCCGTGGCCGAGGTCGACGGGGTGGGAGTGCGGGTCATCGCCGACGGTCGCCAGGGCTACGCCTACGCCGGTTCACTCGAGC
>JAODBH010000206.1 GCA_025463865.1 Actinomycetes bacterium
GCGAGCCCATTCGCCGCGCAGCGCGTCGAGATCGAAGCCGTCGTACACGCGGTGAGGGCGCCGAGGAACTCGTCAACTGGTTCCGATTCGCGCTCGAGCACGACCTTGCCGTCACCGTCAGCTTGGGGCCCGGAGGCGGTCGCCCGGGTTGAAGCCTGCGGCCCGCATGACGTCGACCGGGATCGTGCCCTGGTGCTGGCTGCTGATCGCCGTCGTTCCGCGGCGACGCGGATTCTTTGCTGAACGATCCATGAGCAACAGACGCTAGATCTCTCGTGCGTCCCCAGAGCACGATATGTGTGCTCGTGGGACGCACGAGGCTGAGATCTGAAGTCAAGGTCCAGGACGCGACGAGTCCCGACCCACCTGCGTCTGGGACGCGGCGAGCCGGGACTGAAGGGGTGGAGGTGGCGGGAGTCGAACCCGCGTCTTCCGAGTTGTTGGCGGGGCTTCTCCGAGCGCAGCCGATGATTTGGTCTCGGGTGAGGACCGGGCATGGGCACCCTGTTCTCACCCCAGCCCGAGTTCGATGTCCCGACGGGCCCTCAGGCGATTCCCGTCGGTAAGCCGCTCAAAATGAGGCCCGCAGTCCGGCCGAGCGGCTGGGCCGGAACGGACCGCTACTTAGCTAGAAGCTAAGCAGCAAGCGCAACGTTGTCGTTGGCATGTATTGGTTTGTGCCGACTCTTTAACGACGCTTCGGCAACGTCGGCTCGCTTCACCCGCCTCGATCCTCAGAATCGAAGCCACGCACCCCCTTGTCAATTGCCGCCGTCGTGCGTGTGATGGCAGCCGGGACATGGTAACGGACGGGTACGACGGGCAATTCCCGGGGCCGGGCTCAGTCCCGGTACCCCTTCATGGCCCGCTCGGCCTCGCGGGTGGCCGTGCGCTCGGCGAGGGCCTGGCGCTTGTCGTAGCTGTGCCGGCCCCGGGCGATGGCGATCTCCACCTTCGCCCGCCCATCCTTGAAGTAGACCCGCAACGGCACGAGCGTGACACCCTTCTCGTGCAGCGCCGACTCGAGCTCGACGATCTCCTTGGCGTGCAGGAGCAGCTTGCGGGGCCGGACCGGGTCGAGGTCGCCACGGGAGAACTCGTAGGGCGACACGTGCATGCCGAAGAGCCACACCTCACCCGCGTCGACCCGCGCGTAGGCATCGAGCAGGTTGGCCCGCCCGCCCCGGATCGACTTCACCTCGGCGCCCTTCAACATCACGCCGGCCTCGAACGATTCGAGGATGGAGTAGTCGTGACGGGCTTTCCGATTGGTGATGACGACTTGGTCGCCGCGGCCGGGCATGCGGGGAACGGTACCGGTCCGGCCGCCCGGGCCCGTCGGGATTCAGCCCCCGGTCGCCAGCGGCAGGAGCTTCAAGGCTTGCGGAGACGTCCCGTACACGACCAGGAGCATCGCCTGGCCGGAGGTCGGCGTGATGTCGGTGGGCCCTGCGGCGGGCGCGCCCACGCAGTTGCCCGAGCTCGATGGGAACAGGCCGACCTGCTGCGCGCCGGGATCGGTGACGTACTGGACGATGGCGGTGCCGCCGACGAGGGCGCGTGTGTCGCTGCCGCCGGTCGTTCCGTCGGCCGACAGTTGGGGCAGGCAGCCCCCCACCGGTAGGCCGAGGTCGAAGGTCAGATCCTTCGCGAGGGTCTCGGTCTGCGAGGCGAACACCTGGATCACAGCCTTCTGGTCCGGCACCTTCGGGACGTTGGTCGCGGCCGAGGTACCGGCCGGCGCCGCCTCGGTGAGCGTCTGCACGTGCCCGACCGCGGTGCCCGTGCCGCCGTCAGCGCCGTACCAGACGAAGTAGGTCGCCTGGTAGCCGGAGCCGAGCGTTCCGGACTGGTCGATGAGCTTGCTCGCGGTGTCGGTCTTGCCGTGGAAGTAGAACGAGAGCGTGGAGTCCTGCCCGCTCTTCGGCGGGTCGAGATACGGGCTCGCGCTCCCGTAGTCGACCGTGGCGAGCGGCTTGCCGGCGGCCGACAAACCGCCGTACACGTCGATTTGGACCCCGGCGCCGTTCTGCACGACCAGATTGACGACGCGCACCTTGGCCCCACTCCTCGGTCCGCTGCTGCTGGTGGCGCCGGTGCCGCCTGTGGTCGCGGTCTTCGCCGTGGTCGTCGTCTTGTGGGCTCGGGTCGTGGTGCTCTTCGCGCTACTACCGCCTCCGCTGCATCCCGCCGCGATCATCGCTGCGACCACACCGAGCAGAGCCGTCGTCCGGAGCTTCGTCATGGCCGGGGAAGGTAGCGCGACCGCCCGCGGACCCTGCGGACCACCTCCGGTAGATTCCCGCCGTGCCCGACGCCGGATTCGCCACGCCGACCATCACCTTCACGCTCGCGCAGTACGAGCGCCTGGTCGGCCACTGCCTCGAAGGCTTCCCGGAGGAGGCCTGCGGTCTCATCGCCGGGAAGATCGACGCCGACATGGAGCCCACCGGCTTCGTCGGTGCGGTGTATCCCACCCGCAACGCCGACCACTCGTCGCGCACCTACACCGTCGACTCCCGCGACCTGCTGTGGGCGATGCGCGACGCCGAGGACCACGGCATCGAGCTCGTCGGCGTGTTCCACTCGCACACCCACACCGACGCGTTTCCTTCGGCGACCGACATCCGACAGGCGTTCGAGCCGCACTGGGTCTACGTCCTCGTGAGCCTGAAGGCCGCGGAACCCGTGTTGCGCGCTTACCGCGTGCGCGACGGCCTGGTGGCCGAGATACCCGTCGTCATCGACGACAGTGTCGCCGCCTCGTAACGACCGTCCCCCTCGATGTGGGTGGGTCGGGTGGGTCAGCCCTGGATGGTGGGCGGGAGCTGCTCGACCGGCGAGCTGTCACCGGCGCCGCCACCACTTGGTTTGACGCCCTCGCCGACTTGTGCTGCGCCGCCGCTCCCACCGACGTCGACCGTCCCCGGCGGGCCGACGGGCCGGTACGGCGCGGGCGGGACGTAGGGGGCGGTGGTCTCGGCCGGCGGCGTGGGAGCGCTCGCGGGCGGCGCGGCCGTCGGGTTCGCAGTGGTGGTGACGGGCGGCTTGACCGGCGGCTTCACGACGGTCTTCGTCGCGGGCGCGGCCGTGGTAGCCGGCGCGGATGTCGCCGGCAGCGCCGCAGTCGTCGCGGGGGCGGCGGTGGTGGCGGTGGTGGCCGGCGCGGTGGTGGCGCTGGAAGTGACGGTGGCGGGCTCGTTGCGGGCTCCGACCGAGCCGCTGGACCCGGATCCACCGGCGACGGCAATGGCCCCGAGACCGATGACCCCGGCGAAGAGCAGGCCGACAGGGATGAGGACCTTGCCCGAGCGGAGCCGTTGGAGCAGGCCGCGGGCCT
>JAODBH010000275.1 GCA_025463865.1 Actinomycetes bacterium
CCGACTCCTCGGCCGAGGCCAACGGCAACGAGCCCGGGGCCGCCGCGTCGACGAGCAACCGGCCGTGGAACAGCGCGCGCGGCACGCCGTCGACCTCGACCGTCATGCGCCCCGATCTCCGCAGCGACTCGAGCGCGCGGCGCCGCCGCAACGCGCGGGCGAGACCCCGCAGCCGGTCGCGCGTGAGCGCGGCCTCCTCGAATCGCTCGGCCGCGGCGAGCGAATGCATGCGGGCCTCGAGCGGATCGAGCAGGAGCTCGGGTTCGCTGCCGAGGCCGCGCACGACGAGCGCGACGATCGCGCCGTACTCCTCCTCGTCGGTGTGCCCGGTGCAGGGGCACGCCGCGGTCCCGAGCTGCGCGGGCACGCAGGCGGTGGCGCCCTCGGGCACCGCGCACTTGCGCCCGATGCGCTGCGAACAGCGGCGGATCGGCGCGGCGGTCTCGATCGCCTCGCGCACGGTGTGCGCGGCCGAGACCGAGTGGAACGGGCCGAGGTATATGCCGTCGCCGGCCTTCGCCTGTCGCACCACTGCGAGCCGCGGGAAGCGCTCGCGTAGCGTCAGCTTGAGGTAGGCGTAGCTGCGCCACGCCTTGCTGCGCCGGTTGAAGCGGGGTTCGTGCTTCTGGATGAGCCGGATCTCCCGCACCTCGGCCTCGAACGGGTCGGGGCACTCGAAGTGATCGATGCTCGTGGTCTCCCGGAGCAGTTGCGGGATCTTCTTGCGATCGTCGCCGCCGAAGTAGGAACGCACGCGGCTCCGGAGGTTGGTGGCCTTGCCGACGTAGAGCACCCTGCCGCCCCGGTCGCGGAACAGGTAGACGCCCGGACGGCGGGGGAGATGCGCGGTGAGCGAGAGCTTCTGGATCGACGGGTGCGCCCGCATCGTGGGCAGCTCCACGAGATCGTCGAGACCCAGCACGCCGAGCCGCGCGGTGCGCTCGAGCAGTGCGTGCAACACCTCCGCGGTGGCCATCGCGTCGGCGAGCGCGCGGTGGTTCGGCTCGGTGACGACCCGGAGGTGCCGCGCCAGCGTGCCGAGCCGCAGGTTCGGCACCTCGTCGTGCAGCAGCCGCCTCGAGAGCGCGAGCGTGTCGACCCGACGGTGGGCCAGGCGCTCGTAGCCCTCGGCGGTGAGCGCGGCATCCAGGAACGACGTGTCGAAGCGGAGGTTGTGACCCACGAGCACCGCTCGCCCGAAGAACTCGAGCAGCGCGGGCAGCACCTCGGCGATGCGCGGAGCCGGATACAGCATCGAGTTGGTGATGCCGGTGAGCACGGTGATCATCGGCGGGACGTCGACGCCGGGATTCACGAGCGTCTGGAACGTGCCCAGCACCTCACCGCCGCGGTACTTGATCGCGCCGACCTCGGTGATCGCGCACGTCGACGGCGACGTGCCCGTGGTCTCGAGGTCGACGGAGACGAACGTCACCTCGTGGAGCGGGGTGCCGAGGTCGTCGAGCGACCGCTGGCCGGAGAGCGGGGGGATCGAGGGCATCGTAGGAACATAGCGAACGTGTGTTCGATCCGCGCGGACCGCGACGATCCGACCCCGGAGGCGCTGCGAGCGCACCGCACGGGTGCGCTCACGGCGCCTCTGGATCTGCGGTCCGCGGCTCGGCGATCGGTACACTCCGGCATGGCCCCGCGATACCGCTGCACCGCGTGCGGCAACCTCACCCGGTTCGACGTGCGCGCGGTTCGGCGCACCTCCGCGTTTCACCACTACACCGTGGGCGGCGACCTCACCGTCGAGGAGGAGACCGTCCTCGAAGAGCGCGTCGAGGCGGTCACCTGCCGCTGGTGCGGCGCCGACGGGGACGCGATCCAGGCCATCGAGCTCGAGTCGACCCGCGGTGCGGACGCGGCCGTCGAGCCGTGAATCGGGTCGGGTCCGGCGGACTACTCGCCGAGCAGCTGGATGACGACCTTGCGGGTGCGCGGGCGGTCGTCGAGGTCGATGCACACGATCTTCTGCCACACGCCGAGCAGCAGCTCGCCGCGGGAGAACGGGATCGTCACCGAGGGGCCCATCAACGCGGCGCGCGCGTGACTGTGGCCGTTGCTGTCGGCGTTGAGCGCGTTGTGCCGCCACGGGTCGTCCTGCGGCGCGATCTGCTCGAGCACCGAGTTGAGGTCGGCGTCGCAACCGGGCTCGTGCTCGATCGTGGTCATCGCGCAGGTGGAGTGGGCCACGAACACGGTGCAGAGACCCTCGCGTACACCCGCGTTGTCGATCGCTTTCTGCGCGTCAGCCGTGAGATCCTGGATGTCACCGTCGCCCTGCGTCGTGAGGGTCAGCTCTTCGATCCGAGCCTGCATGGGCGCAGCACCAGTCTTTCCTCGATGGCCGTGGCGGCGGGTTCGGGCCGGTGCAGTCTACGAGCCGACGCCCCAATCGGCACAAAGCGCGTGCCTGACCACACGGAGCGTGCTGCATGAGCGAGACCATCCCCGTACTCCCGGAGCAGCTCCTCACCCCGCTGCTCGACACGGCCGGCGACCTGCTCAAGACGCTCGCCCCGGCCGACGTCCCGCCGCTCCTGCGACCCCTGGCCGGCTTCGACCGGCGCGGGCTCGCCCGGGGTGCTGCCCGCCAGACCCTGCTCAAGGCGTTGGAGTCCGACGAGCCGTTCCGCGCCCGATCGTGCGAGCGGTTCGTCGGCCGTCCCGAGGTCGCGGCGCTGCTCGAGCAGTGGAGCACCGACAAGGCGGGCCAGCTCGTCACCGAGGCCGCCGACCGCTCCGACCTGCCACTTCTCGCGTCGTCGCTCTACGCGGCGCAGCCCGAAGGTTGGGAGTTCGGGCTCGGCGCCACCGTTGCCGCATTCGATCTCTACCGCCGCGAGCAGGCCGAGGCCGACGACGTGAAGGCGCTCCAGACCCAGCAGGCGTCGCTGGACGAGGCGCGCAAGCGGGCCGAGGTCGCCCGCGACACCGCGGTCGCGGAGGCCGTGCGTTTGGATCGCGAGCTCAAGGAGGAGCGCCGCACCCGTCGGACGCGGGAGGAGAAGGTCGAGGCCGACACCGCCGCGGCCCTCACGCGGATGCAGCAGGCCGAGGCCGAGCTCGGCGCGGCGAAGACCAAGGCCGAAGGGGCCAAGGCCCGCAGCCAGCGCGAGGCCGAGCGCCTCCGCAAGGCGGAGCAGGACGTGCGCGAGCTCAAGACCGCGCTGGCGGAACGGGACCGCGACCTCGCCGAAGCGCGGACCGCGCTCGAGCGCGCGGCCGCCCCGGGAACCGGTCTCCGCTACGGCGACCTGCGCGCGCTGGCCGACGCCGCCGAGCTCGCCCGACGCCTGGCCGTCGGCCTCGGTGGTGTGGTCGAGCACGCCCGTCGCGTCGGCGGCATGGGCGAGGGGGCCGACGACGCCGTCGCTCCGGCACCGACACCACCGCCCGTCCCCCGCGCTCCGGCACGCGCGCCCACGTCGCGCGTCCGGGTCGAGATGCCGCCGGGCATGCTGGCCGAATCGCCCGACGCGGTGACGCACGCGCTGAGGTCCGAGGGCGTCGTGCTCGTCGTCGACGGCTACAACGTGTCGATGGAGGGCTGGTCGGACTGCACCCCCGCGGTGCAACGCGACCGGCTCATGGCCGCGCTGGCCGAGTTGCACCTCCGGACCAAGTGCCCGATCACCCTGGTCTTCGACGGAGACGGCACCACGCTCGTCAACCCGCCCCGGAGGGCCGGCGTCCGCATCGTGTTCTCCGCCGCCGGTGAGGAAGCCGACGAGGTGGTCGTGCGCGAGATCGCCGCGCTGCCCGCGCGGGTCCCGGTCCTCGCAGTGTCGTCGGACACCTGGGTCCGCACCCACGCCGAGGCCGAGGGCGCGCACGTGTTGCCGTCGCACGCGTTGCTCCGGGTGCTGCGGGCCTGAAAAGCTTCGCTCCGAAGGACGCGCTCGGCGACTCCAAGGTGAACATTCCGTGCGCGTCCCGAGACCCATTGGGTGGTCGGATGACCACTGCTAGAGTTCGCGCCGGCAAGGCCGAACAGGACCGCGTTCGTCCGGAGCAGGGAGGCTTCCGGGCGACACAGGTCGATCCAGTCGTCGGATCGGGAGACCGTCACCGGGGGCGTACGACGCGACGATGCCGCAGTCGGCTCACGGAGGAGGAACCATGATGGACCTGGCAGACCCGGCTCCGGACCCGGTCGGCGCGAGCGCACCGGCACGCGACGATCTGGAGCGACTGGTGATCCGCAGCGCGGGCATCATCGAGCGGCTGCAGAGCCAGCTCGAGGACGCCAACCGACGCGCCGCGGAGGCGAGCACCGCTCGTCCCGCCGCTCCGGTCGACTCCGAAGCCGCCCTCGGCCGCGCGTTGTTGCTGTTGCAGAAGACCGCGGACGAAGCGCTCGCCGAAGCCGAAGCGCAATCCCGGCAGCGGGTCGAGGAAGCGAACGCGCAGGCGCAGGAGATCCTCGGCAACGCCGAGAACCGCGGCCGCGAGATCGTCACCCGCAAGCGCGTCGCCATCGCCCGCGTGCTCGAGCAGGAGCGCGCCCGGGTCGAGGCCGCAACGCTCACGGTCACCGTGGCGCTCGCCCGGCTCCAGGAGGAGCTGCGTTCCTCGCAGGATCGGATCGTCGACGCGCTTCGTCACGTCGAGGGCACCCTCGAGGGGACGGCATCCGCGGACGCAGGCTCGGATCACCCGCCGACCAACGTCGATCTGACCGCAGCGGAGGCCGCCGAATCCGGCGATGCGACCGGCGGTTCCGGCACCTCGCGGACGCTCGGAGCGACGTCGGACGCCGCGTTCTTCGCCGACCTCCGTCGGACGATCGAGTCCGGCGTGGACCAACCGATTCCCGAACCCGGAGGCCCGGTTCCCGGGCTCGAGGCCTGATACGCCGGCATGGAGGCCGAGGCTGCCGCCGACGACCAGGTTCCGAACGCGCAGGCACTCGCCCGCGCCGTCGCGCTGCTGGAGCGCGTCGGTGGTGCGTCGCTCGAAGAGGCGCGTCGGATGCGCCACGCCCGGGCCGAGGGCTCGGTCGACGAGATCGTCGAGTCGGCCCGCGACCGCGCCGCCCGGATCCTGAGCACGGTGGGTTCCTCGGTCGACCGGGCGACAGAGTCCGAGGTCGCGCCGACCGAGGAGGCGTTCACGACCTTCTCGAAGGAGCTCGTGGGCGTGCGGGAGACCGTCGGCCTCACCCGGGACACGGTCGTCGACGCGCTCGCGGTCCCGCCGGCGCCGATCGACGTCTCCCCGCTGCTGCCACGTCCGGCGGCCGAGCGCGCCGGTCGCGCGCGCAGCCCTGAGCCGTTCTCCGCGGCCGGTGCCTACTTCTCGCTGCTGAGCACCGCGCCCCAGCCGGCCCCGCCGGACGTCGCGACCGCAGAGCCCGAGGCGGAACCCGCCCCCGCCCTTGCGACCGACGCGGGGACCGCGCCCGAGGTCACGCCGGTCGATCCTGACGCGGCGCCCGTCACCGAGCTCGTGGTCACCGAGCTCGTGGTGACCGAGTTCGTGGTCACCGATCTCGAGGCGGCCGAGCCCGAGGTGGCGACCCAGCCCGAGGTCACGCCGGTCGATCCCGACGCTGCACCCACCGCGGACGTCGTCGTCACCGAGTTCGCGGTCGCCGAGGTCGCGGTCACCGAGGTCGCGGTCAGCGAGGTCGACGAGTCGGAGGATGTTCCGTCGGCCGAGACGTCCGCAGCCGATGTTGCGGCCGAGACGCCGAGGGTGCCGACGAGCCGATTCGAGATTCCGTGGTTCCTGGACCCGCCTCCGCCCCGGCCGGGCGCGCGCCCGGCGTCCGCGGAGAGCACGGCGGTCCGCGAGCCCGGTCGATCCGAGACCGCTCCATCCGAACCGGCAGTTGCAGAAACCGCTCCTTCGGTGCCCGCTGCGCCCGAGGCGACCACCGCCGAGGCGCCCGCGCCGGCAGCCGCGCGGCCGCCCAAGCCGCGCTTCGAGATCCCCGCGTTCCTCATCTCGCCGGAAGCGCGACCTATCTCGCGCCCGGCTCCGGACGACGCGCTCGCCGACGACGTGCTGCCTGCGACCGAACCTGCGACCGCACCCACGACCGAACCGGCTGCGGTCGCGGACCTGCTTCCTCCGCCGAGCATCGCACCGCCGTCGGAGGTTCCGTCGCCTCTGTCTCCGCCGCCGCCCGCGCCGGCGGCGGCACCCGCGCCCGCGCCCGTCCCACAGGCGCCCGAGCTCATGCCCGACGCCAAGGGCGGCAAACGCCATCGGATCCGTCGACTGTTGGCCCGGTTGTTCCGGGACACGGGCATCCTCCTCATCGCGTTCGCGGTGCTGCAGCTCTGGGGGACCGGGCTGCTGCAGTCGCGGAGCCAGCACCAGCTCCGGGCCGCCTTCGCGGAGTCGGTGGCTTCCGTTCGTGCACAGCGCGCCCGCGCCGCCGCCCTCGTCGTCTCGGGAACCCGCACCACGGTCCCGCAGGTGACATCACCCGCCCCGGCGAGGGGCGATGCGGTGGCACGGCTCCGGATCCCCGCCATCGGCGTGGACCAGATCGTGGTCGAGGGCACGGGGGTGGCCGAGCTCCGGCAGGGTCCGGGCCACGACCCGTCGACGCCGATGCCGGGAGATTCCGGCGACTCCGTGATCACCGCCCACCGCGCGACGTACGGCGCTCCGTTCGACCACCTCGACCAGCTCAAGGTGGGCGACCGCATCTCGGTCACCACGACGACCGGTTCGGCCACCTACGAGGTGAGCGACTCGCCGAAGACGGTGTCGGGCGATGCGCTGCCGAACGCGGCCGGCGACGACGGGTTGATCCTCACGACGTCGCAGCCGAAGTACCGGGCTTCGGAGCAGCTCGCGGTGGTGGCGCGGCTGCGCAACCCGCCGAAGGGCACCGGGCTCGCGGTCGCGCAGCGCGCGACCACGTCGTCGGTCGACGGCGCGTCGAGCTGGTTCGCGGGCTCGGCCTGGGGCTCCTTGCTCGTGTGGGCCGCGCTGATGCTGGTCGTGTACCTGGCGATGCACCGGTTGGCCGTCCGCTGGCGCCGGTCGCAGCTCGCCATCTTCACGCTCGCCGCGGTGCCGCTCGCGGTCAGCGCGTTCCTCTTCCTCCAAGCCGTCGGCCGGGTCTTCCCTCCGAACTACTGAGCGGCGTCCGCGTTCGGCGCGGGTTCGGGTAGCTGTCACACCGCGTCCGCATACTGGTCCTGCCTGCACGAAGCGGCAGGCGGATGCGGCACCGGCGGACAGGGGCGGATGCATGTTGATCGACTGCGGCGAATGCGCGATGCAGCACACGGACGCCTGTGCGGGGTGTGTGGTCACGTTCATCGTGAACCGTGAGCCGGGCGATGCGATCGTGATCGACGCGGAGGAGGAGCGCGCCGTGCGCATGCTCGCCGGCGCCGGCCTGGTGCCCGGGCTCCGGCACCGCGACCGACGGACCGGCAGTTGAGCACGTGCACGTGGGTCGTACGCGACGAACCGGCGCCCATCCGGCCCGCAGGTTCACGGGTCCGGGTGTACGCCGGTTCGGTCGGTGCAAGTACGCGGTGGTGCGGGATGTCCTGGTGCCGGATGTCCTGGTGCGGGATGTCCTGGTGCGGAGGTTTGGGTCAGTCCTTGACGAGCGCCCGCAGCGCGGCCACGTTCGCCTGATCCTTGGGGATGTTCTTGAACGGGTCGTACTGGTAGATCCGCATCGCGTTCTCGTGCGTGAGCTTGTTGATGTGGGCCTCGGGGACTCCTTCGAGGTCCTTCCACAGCGCCTCGGGCGAGTGCGGCCAGCTCGAGTCGGAGTGGGGGTAGTCGCATTCCCACGTGATGTTCTCGAGGCCGATCACCTCGCGCTGCGTGATGCCGGCGCGGTCGGAGATGAAGCAGAAGCTGAAGTGGTCACGGGCCATCTGGCTCGGGAGCTTGTCCCCGAAGTCCTGGTGGGTCCAGAAGCGGTGCTGCTGGTACGTGTAGTCGATCCGCTCCAACCAGTACGGGAGCCAGCCGGTTCCACCCTCGCTCAGCGCGAACTGCAGGTTCGGGAACTTCCGCAGCTGCTGGCTGAAGATGAGGTCGGTGGCGGCGTGCATCGTGTTGAGCGGCGTGAGGGCGATCATCACGTCGATCGGCGCGCCCTCGGCGATCGAGAGCACCGTGCTGCTCGAGCCGATGTGCAGGCAGATGACCGTGCCCTCTTCCTCGCAGGCCTTGAAGAACGGGTCCCAGTGGTCACCGAACACGTGGGGCCAACCGAGCTTCGCCGGGTCCTCCGAGAACGTGACCGCGTGGCAGCCCTTCTTGGCGACCCGGTGGACCTCGTCGGCCATCAGCTGCGGGTCCCAGATCGGCGGAATGCTGAGCGGCATGAAGCGGCCCGGGTAGGTGCCGCACCACTCGTCGATGTGCCAGTCGTTGTACGCCTGGAGCAGGCGGTAGCCCATGTCGAGGTCCTTCGACTTCGAGAAGAGCTGTCCGCAGAACTGCACGAAGCTCGGGAAGCACATCGAACCGAGGACGCCGTTGCGGTTCATGTCGGTCACACGCTCGTGGATGTCGTAACAACCCTTGCGCATGTCCGTGTAGGCGGTCGGCTCGGTGTTGTACTCCTCGGGCGGCCGGCCGGCCACCGCGTTGAGCCCGATGTTCGGGATGATGTTGTCGTCGTAGACCCAGACGTCGATGCCGTCGCGGTGGACGTTCTTCGGTGCCGCGTCCATCCACTTCGCCGGCAGGTGGTTCTTGAAGAGGTCGGGCGGCTCGACGACGTGATCGTCGACCGAAACGAGAATCATGTCTTCCATGTTCATGTGCGACTGCCCCCTGATGGACCCGGACTCGGACCTGTAGCCGGACGCGGAGTTGTACCCGGACGCATCGTGTCCTGGGACTCCCTGACGTGCCCGTCACCTTACCCCTCGAGCCCCCGAAAGGTAGCCGGTCGGCGCAAGGTCCGATGCCGAATCATGAATCATGCCGCCGGCTCCGCCCCGGGGGCATGATGGCCGACATGGCAGACATCATCGTGGTCGGGGTGGACGGCAGCGACACGGCGGCGAGGGCGGCCGAGGCGGCGGCGCAGCTCGCCCTCGGCACCCATCGCGTGTTGCACGTGGTGACGGCGTACGACGAGGACGAGACCTTCGAGTTCGGCGTGGGCAGCGACCGATACGTCGTGTCCAGCATGGACCGGGCCGAGCACCTCGCCGAGACGATCGCCGAGAGGCTGCGTCGTCCGGGCCTCGAGATCACGAGCGGAGCAGGGGTGGGCAAGCCCCACGACGTCCTCCTCGACGAGGCGAAGCGGCTCGACGCCGAGGTCATCGCGGTGGGCAACCGGCGGATGCAGGGCGCGGGCCGGTTGCTGGGGAGCATCGCCAACTCGGTCGCGCACCAGGCTCCGTGCGACGTCTACATCGTGAAGACCACCTAGCGGCAGACCCGGGCGGCCGCTCCGGTTCAGTCGCGGCCGAGGTCGTCGAGCACGGCCATCGCCGCGTTGCGGCCGTTGACGCCGATGACGCTGCCGCCCGGGTGGGTTGCTGCGCCGCAGAGGTAGACGCCGTGCACCGGGGTGCGCGGCGCGAACCGGCCGTCCCACATCTGGTCGGGCAGGCACTCGCCCTGGAAGATGTGGCCGCCGGTGAGGCCGATCCGCTCCTCCACGTCGGGCGGGCCGAGGACTTCGCGCTCGGACACGCAGTCGGCGACGTCGGGGGCGAAGCGGGCGATCGTCGCGAGCACCAGGTCGCCGATCTCCTCGCGCCGGGTGGCCCAGGAGCCATGGCTCAGCGTGTACGGGGCGTACTGCGCGAACACGCTCATCGTGTGCGCGCCGGGCGGCGCGACCGACGGGTCGTACGGGGTCTGGAAGTAGAGCTCGCACCACTCCGGCGCAGGCTCCCCGCTGCGCGCGGCGCCGTAGGCGGCCTGCGTGTCGTCGATGCTGCGGGCGATCTCGACCTGGGCCCGGTAGACGTCGGCGCCCGGACCGGCGTCGGGGGCCGCGGTGAAGGTCGGCAGACGGCGGAGCGCGCAGTTGACCTTGACCGTGGCGCTCTCGCTGCGCCACGTGTCGATGCGGTGCGCGAACTCGGCGGGCACGTCACCGCGGTCGATCAGGCCGAGGGTGCGCTTGGGGTCCGCGTTCGAGACCACGACCCGGGCCCGGATCCGCTCGCCACCTTCGAGCTCGACACCTTCGCCCGGCCGGATCGCGGCGACGGGTGCCCCGGGCAACAGGACCGCGCCCGCCTCGCGTGCCGCGTCGGCGATGCAGGCCGACACCCGACCCATGCCGCCTTCGACGAAGCCCCAACCGCCGATCAGGCCGAGGCTGTGCATCGCGTGGATCCACGCGGTGCCGGGATCACGGGGCCCGGCGAAGGTGCCGATGATCCCCTGGCCGTGGAGCGCGGCCTGGAGCCGCTCGTCCTTGACGTGGTCCTCGACGACCTCCGCGATCGACGCGTGCAGCACGACGTCGAGGGCGTCGCGGTCGTCGGCGAACAGCTCCTCGATCGCGGCGCGATCGGGCGCGTCGCCCAGCCACGTGTCACGGGGCGTGATCCGCAACCGTTCGCGGATGCGGGCGAAGAGCGCCTCGTAGGCGAAGAAGCCGTCGACGTCAGCCGGCGCGAGCTGCGCGACCTCGGCGGCGGTGCGGTCGTCGTCCTTCCACTGCGTGAGCGAGGTGCCGTCCTGGAACGGGGTCCATTGCGTGGGGTCGACGGGAAACGCCCGATAGCCGCGTCGCTCGAGCCCGAGCTCCGCGATGACGAGCGGGTGGAGCAGGCCTACGAGGTAGGCGCACGGGCTCATCACGAAGCGAGGGTCGGCGAACGGCTGCTCGAGGGTGCACGCCCCGCCGAGCTGGTCGCGCCGTTCGAGCACCAGCACGCTCAAGCCGCCGCGTGCGAGGTAGGCCGCCGCGGTCAGCCCGTTGTGGCCACCGCCGACGACCACGACGTCCCAGTCGCGGGCGGCGAGCGCGGAGACCGGCTCGGTTGCTGCGGCGGGGCCGAGGCCGGCGAGGGCGTCCATGGGCGAACGGTAGTGGGCCTGGAGTCCCGGACGTTCCGCCGACCCGAAGGCGCCGTGCGAGCACCGTAGATGTGCTCCCGCGGCGCCTCTACGGGGTGGGGCGGTCAGCCGAAGAGGACGGGCAGAGCGGTCGGGGCCCGGAACGTCATGCCGCTGATCGCCGGCTGCGGGTCGGCCGACTCGTCGAGGCGCAGGTTGGGGAGCCGGCTGAAGATCCGGTCGAGGACGACCCGGGTCTCCATGCGGGCGAGGTGCATCCCAAGGCACATGTGCGGGCCGAACGCGAAGGCGAGGTGCTGGCGCGGGGCGCGGAAGACGTCGAACGAGTCGGGGTTCTCCCAGTACGTGCCGTCGTGGTTGGCCGAGCCCATGTTGACGATCATCACCGAGCCACTGGGGACGTCGACGCCCTCGACGACCGTGTCCTTGGTGGCGGTCCGCATGATCGTGAGGAGCGGCGGCTCCCAGCGCAGGCCTTCTTCGATCGCCTGCGGCCAGAGCGCCTTGTCGTTGCGGACCGCGTCGAGCTGGTCGGGGTTGGTGAGCAACCCGAAGAGCAGGTTGCTCGACGACCGGTACGTGGTCTCGGCGCCGGCGGGGAGGAGCA
>JAODBH010000158.1 GCA_025463865.1 Actinomycetes bacterium
CATCCCGACGCCGAGTGGACCGTCGCGCAGCACGGTCTCCGGGACGATGTCCCAGCCGAGCGCGGTCGACAGCTCGTAGGCGGCGACCTCGCGCTGACAGAGGGTGCCGTCGGGGAAGTCCCAGATGACCGTGCGCAGCTTCCACGCCGGGTGGAACGTGACGCCGTGGTCGATCCCGATCACCCGCCCGCTCGCGCGGTCGAGCAGGCAATGGCCACCCTTGCGATCGGTGTTGTTGGCTGCGACGTCGAAGGCGGCGAACGCGCGGAAGCGGTCACCGTGCTCGGGGAGCAGGGTGAAGTACTGCTCCTCCGGATCGTGGTCGACGTAGCGCTGCAACATCCCGACGCCGAGTGGACCGTCGCGCAGCACGGTCTCGGGGACGATGTCCCAGCCGAGCGCGGTCGACAGCTCGTAGGCGGCGACCTCGCGCTGACAGAGGGTGCCGTCGGGGAAATCCCAGAGCGGGCGCTCACCCTGACGCGGCTTGTAGATGCCGCCGACCTCCACGCCTTCATGCTCCACGAGCACGAGATACGTGCCGTTCGAGGACCAGGGCATCCGCCCGAGGATCTCGATCTCGCCCTGCCCGAGCACCTCGAGCGCGGCCTCGGGCTCGAGCGAGGGGATCGGCAGCCGAAGCGGCTCGCCGCCCGAGGTGGAGAAGGTCACGACGCCGGGGTCAGTTCCAGCGCGGGCAGATGTGCCCGTCGGGGTCCATGGGGAAGTCGCAGAGCGAGCAGCGGGGCCGCCCGGACGCCACCGCCTCCACCCCGTGGGCTGCCATCGCGCGCAGCTGGGCCCGGCTCGCGTAGAGCCGGGCGACGAAGCCCTCGTCGTCGGGGAGCAGGTCGGACTCCCCCGACTCGGACGCGGCCTCGGCCTCGGCTTCCGCGGCCTCTTCGTCCTCCGGGGTGCGCTCGCGCAGCTCGAGCAGCACGAGCCGCCGGGCCGGGTCGTAGCCGAGGCCGATGAGCCGGGCGCGGAAGAGCGGCACGGTGGGTTCGTGGAGCTGCGCTTCGAACGCGAGCGACGCCCCGTGCTCGCCCGGATCCTCCGGGAACTCACCCGCGAGCCGCTCGAGGAACTGGAGCGCTTCGGTGGCGAGCATCGCAACCTGTTCCTTCTCGACCAGCACCGTGAGCTGCACGTCGTCTTTGCGGGCCTGGATGTAGAAGGCCCGCTGGCCCGGAACTCCGACCGCACCGGCACCCAGCGTCTCGACCGGATCGAGCTCGATGACGTCGGCCATCACGACTCCGTCCCGGACGCGGGCGTGTCGCCCGTGGTGGATGCCTCGGCCGCGGGCTCCGGGGCGCGCAGCTCGTCGAGCCCACCGGTGTCGTTGAACTTCAGCACCGACGCGCCGTAGGGCGAGACCTCGATGATGTTCACCGACGCGGGCGACACCGCGAACTTGTCGATATGGTCGAGGTGCGAGCCGGTGTAGTGGACCAATGCGGCCCGGATCGGATCCGCGTGCGAGACGACGACGATGGTCTCGCCCGGATGGCGCTTGGCCAACTCCTCGATTGCGGTGACCGTGCGCGCCTGCAGCGACGCGAACGACTCGCCGCCGGGGAACGCGAATCGGGACGGGCTGCGGTGCACCGCCTTCCAGGAGTCGAGCTTGGCGAGCTCCGTGAAGGTCTGGCCGGTGAAGTCGCCGGCGTCGGACTCGACCACCGCGTCGAGGAGCTCGACGGTGAGTCCGTGGCTCTCCGCGATCGGCGCCGCGGTCTGCCGGGTCCGTTCGATCGGGCTGCTGTAGACGGCCGCGATCGGGAAGGCGGCGAGGCGCGCCGCGGTCGCCTCCACCTGCTCCACCCCCTTCTCCGAGAGGGGGTGGCCGTCCTCCCGGCCGTAGAGGACCTTGCCGGTCTCCGCCGTGACCCCGTGGCGGACCAGCACGATCCGGGTCGACTTGACCGGCTCGGGCTTGGCTTCCGGCTGCGCCTCGGCTTCGGGAGTCGACGCGGCCGCGCCGACGGTGTCGACGTCCGATTCGGGGCACATGCCGGGGGCCGGGGCCGGCGCGACGCCGGGCTCCGAGGTGGTGACCATCGCATCGATGGTACCGAAGTCGATGATGGGACCGTCCCTCGACCCGGGTCGGCGGCGCATACGCGTGAAGCGATCGCCCGGATACGACCTCGATGCCGGGTCCGTCGCCTAGTTTGGCCCCACATGAGTGATGCATCGCTTCCCGTCAACCTCAATCCGCAAGGCCCGCCCGAGACGGTGCTGGCCCCGGAGCCCGGCGCACTGCTCGCTGCGCTCGCCGACGCCCTGTCGCGCCCGGCGGCCGAGCGGCGGGACGCGGTGTCGGCGGTCGTCGCGTCGGAACCCCGCTTCCTCGACGGGTGGGCCCGCCTGGGCGAGCTCGCCCGGGACCCGGTGGAGGCGTACGCCGACTTCCGGGTGGGCTACCACCGGGGGCTCGACCGTCTGCGGCAGTCGGGCTGGCGCGGGTCGGGATACGTCCGCTGGCGCCACGAGACGAACCGCGGCTTCCTGCGCTCCCTCGAGGGCCTGCGCGCCGCCGCCACGACCATCGGCGAGACCGACGAGGCCGCCCGCTGCAACGAGTTCCTGCATCAGCTCGATCCCGACTGGGATCGTCGAGAGAAGCCGTGAGCCGGGAGGCCCGCCCATGAAACGCGCGTTGATCACCGGTATCACCGGACAGGACGGCCGCCACCTCGCGGAGCAGCTCGTCGGCAAGGGGTACCAGGTCTTCGGGATGGTCCGGGGCCAGAACAACCCCAAGGGCCAGATGGTCCAGGACGAGAACCCGGCCCTCGAGCTCGTCGACGGCGACCTGCAGGACCTCTCGTCGCTCATCGCCGCGGTGGAGCAGGTGCAACCGGACGAGGTCTACAACCTCGGCGCGATCAGCTTCGTGCAGCTGAGCTTCAAGCAACCTGAGCTCACCGGTGACATCACGGGTCTGGGTGTGCTGCGGATGCTCGAGGCCGTCCGCATCGTCGGCGGCACGGTGAACAACCCGATCCGCTTCTACCAGGCGTCGAGCTCCGAGATGTTCGGCAAGGTGCGCGAGACGCCGCAGAACGAGCGCACCGCGTTCCATCCCCGGTCCCCGTACGGCGTGGCCAAGGTGTTCGGCCACTACATGACGATGAACTACCGCGAGTCGTACGACCTGTACGCGTGCTCGGGCATCCTCTTCAACCACGAGGGCGAGAAGCGCGGGCTGGAGTTCGTCACCCGCAAGATCACCAACGGCATCGCCCGGATCAAGCTCGGCCTGCAGGACTCCATCAGCCTGGGCAACCTCGAATCGCAGCGCGACTGGGGCTACGCGGGTGACTACGTCGACGCGATGTGGCGGATGCTGCAGCAGGACGAGCCCGACGACTACGTCGTGGCCACCGGCGAGACCCACACGATCCGCGACTTCCTCGACGTCGCGTTCGCACTCGCCGGCTACGAGTCGTGGGAGCCGTACGTCACCCACGACGTCCGCTTCGACCGCCCCGCCGAGGTCGACCTGCTCCTCGGTGACGCGGGGAAGGCCAAGGACAAGCTGGGCTGGACGCCGACGGTCTCGTTCCCCGAGCTGGTGGAACGCATGTACCTCGCCGACCTCAAGTCCGAGCAGTCGACCATGCAATCGCGCCGCAGGTAGCGGTCAGGGCTTCTTCCCCAAAGCCCGCGCTTCCCGGTAGACGATGCGGGCGGCTTGGAGGATGGGGTCCCATACGGGGGCGACGGGCGGGGCGTAGCTGATGTCGGTCATGACGAGCTCGCCCGCGGTCATCTCGTTCCAGATCGCCACCGCGAGCACGTCGATGCGCTTGGCCGCGCCCTCGGTCCCCACGATCTGTGCACCGAGGAGCCGACCGCTCACGTCCTCGGCGACGATGCGCACCTTGATGGGCTGCGTGTCGGGGTAGTAGCCCGCGCGCGTCGTCGCGTCGACGGTGGCGGCGACGGTCCGGAAACCGGCCTTCTGCGCGTCGGACTCGCGGAGGCCCGTGCGGGCGATCTCCCAGTCGCACACCTTCGTCGCGGCGGTGCCGATCACGCCCGGGAAGGTGATGTACCCGCCGGCGATGTTGGTGCCAGCGACCAGACCCTGCTTGTTGGCGTGGGTTCCCAGCGCGATCGCCACCTGGGTCCGACTCACGCGGTGGAAGGTCTCCACGCAGTCGCCGGCGGCCCACACGTGATCGACCGGCGTGTGCATCCGACGGTCGACCGTGATCCCGCCCGTGGTGCCGATCGGGATCCCGGCGGCCAGTGCGAGGCCGCTGTTCGGCCGCACCCCGATGCCGAGGACCACGATGTCGGCCGGGATCGGACCGCTGCCGGTCCGAACCGCACGCACGTGTCCCGAGCCGTCGAGATCGAACCCGAGCACGGTCTCGCCGAGCCTGAGGTCGACCCCGAGCCCCTTCAGCGCGTCGGCGACGATCGCACCCATGTCGGGATCGAGGGACGACATCGGCTGCGGCGCGTGGTCGACCAGTGTGGTGTGCACCTTGCGCAGCGTGAGCGCCTCGGCGAGCTCCAGGCCGATGTACCCGCCGCCGACCACGACCGCGTGCTGCGGCTGCTCGGCGTCGATGAAGGTGCGGAGCGCGATGCCGTCGGTGAGGCTCTGGAGCCCGAAGATGCCGTGGCCGTCGACGCCTTCGAGCGGCGGCCGCAGTGGCTTGGCCCCAGTGGCGATCAGCAGCTCGTCGTACGGGTGCGTCGCCTCGGTTCCCAGCACCGCGTCGAGCACGGTCACGGTCCGGCCCTCGGTGTCGATCTCCGTCACCTCGTGGCCGGTGCGAACGTCGATGCCACGCATCCGGTGTTCCTCGGGCGTCCGTGAGACCAGATCCCGGTAGTCGTCGACGACCTTGCCGACGAGGTACGGCGTCCCGCACGCCGAGTACGAGGTGAACTCCCCCTTCTCGAACGCGATGATCTCGAGGTCGTCCTCGCTCCGCAGACGGCGGGCCTGTGAGGCCGCGCTCATCCCCGCCGCGTCACCGCCGATGACGACCAGCCGTTCGGTCACGCCGACACCGCGGCCAAGCGGGTGATGACGGTCTCGGCCTCGGCGACGAAGCGGTGCACGAGATCACCCGCAGGCACCAGCGCGTCGATGCCACCGACCGCCTGCCCGGCGGGATAGCACTCGCGGTCGGGGTCGACGCCTGCGGTGTCGGCGTCGCCCCCGAGGTGGAAAACGCCGGCCGCGACGGACGCGAAGAGCTGCGCGGGGAACGGCTGCAACATCTCGGGGTGCTCCTCGATCTCCCGCGTGTAGTCGTTGCGGATCGCGCGCATCGTCTTGCCGCTGTAGCCCCGGGTGACGACCGTGCCGTCCTCGGCGGTGTGCAGCAAGGTGTCCTTGTAGCCCGCGACGGCGCGTGCCTCGGGGGTCGCGATGAAGCGGGTTCCGACCCACACGCCGTCGGCACCCAACGCGAGCGCGGCTGCGAGACCCCGTCCGTCGTAGATCCCTCCGGCTGCGACCACCGGTACCCGGTCGCCCACCGCGTCGACGATCTGGGGCACCAACGGCAACGTCGCGATCTGACCGGTGTGACCGCCGGCCTCGGTACCCTGCGCGACGACGATGTCGCAGCCGGCTTCGACCGCGGCGACCGCGTGGCGGACCCGGCCGCACATGTTGACCACGAGCACGTTGTGCGCGTGGCAGAGCTCGATGACCTCGAGCGGCACGCCGAGGCCGGCGACGAACACCTGCGCGCCGCCGGCGATGATCTTCTCGACGTTGGCGACCATCTCCTCCGGCATCGCGGTGAGGAGGTCGACGCCGAACGGCTTGTCGGTGAGCGCACGCGTGGCCGCGATCTCGTCGACCATCGCCGCGCTCGACATGGTGGAGGCGCCGAGGCACCCGAAGCCACCGGCCTGCGAGACCGCGGCGACGAGCTGGTGGTACGACACCCCGCCCATCCCGGCCAGCATCACGGGATGCTCGACGCCGAGGATCTCGGTGAGTCGGGTTCGCATGCGGGGCTCCCATCGGTGCGGTTCGCGGAGCCTACGTGCGAACTCCGCTTCGGGGCCCAGCCGGGACGGTAGCGTCGAGCCGTGGGAACTCCGCGGGTCGGCATCATCATGGGCAGCGACTCCGACCTTCCGGTCATGCGTGCGGCGGCCGACGCGCTGAGCGAGTTCGGGATCGACCACGAGCTGCGGATCGTGTCCGCCCACCGCACTCCGGCGATGCTCGTGGAGTACGCGTCGACGGCCGCGGAGCGCGGACTCGAGGTGATCATCGCGGGAGCCGGCGGCGCGGCCCACCTTCCGGGCATGACCGCGTCGATGACATCGCTCCCCGTGATCGGCGTGCCGGTCGCCCTCCCCGCACTCGACGGCATCGACTCGCTCCTGTCGATCGTGCAGATGCCGGCCGGGATCCCCGTGGCCACAGTCGCGATCGGAAACGCCCGGAACGCGGGCCTGCTCGCGGTGCGGATCCTCGGCGTCGCGGACCCCGCGCTGCGCGACCGGATGGACCAGTTCCGCGAGCAGCTGCGGTCGACGGTCGAAGCCAAGGACCGCGCGCTCGACGAGCAGAACGGCTGACGCGCTACGTCAGACCTGGCCGGAGGGTCTCCACGATCTGCCGAGCCCACGCACTGTCGGGTCGGCCCTCGTGGGTGTAGTGAGCGAGGTAGGCGCCGACGACGAGGTCGGCGACGAGACCTGGCTGGAGGTCGTCGCGGGTCTGGCCACGGCTTCGCGCACGGTCGATGATCTCGTCCACGGCCCGCAATACCGACGACCCGACTGCGGCCCGCCACCGAGCGAGCAACTCGGGATGCTCGGGTTCCTCGGCGAGCACGACACCGATGATGCTCAATCCGATCGTCTCCGCGGTCGCGACGATATCGGTGAGCAGGGCGATCAGATCTTCGGTGAGGTCGCCGGTATCTGGGGGGTTGGCGAAGAAGGGCCGGCGGGCGATCGCGGCTACGGCCAGATCGTGTTTGGAGGCGTACCGCAGATACACCGTCGGTTGGCTCACGCCGGCCGCGGCGGCGACTGCGGCGACCGTCATGCCCCGGTAGCCCCGTTGGGACAGGAGCTCGGCCGCAGCCTCGAGGATTGCCGTGTCCGTGGAGGCCACCCGAGGGCGACCTCTCTTTACTTTAGTGTTCATTGAGCTAAAGTATAAAGCGTTGGAAGCACCCCGGGGCTCATCCCCAGAGCCTCGCTGCCCCGACGGACAGAGATGGAGGCCCACCATGGCCGATCCGATTGTGGTTGGCGTCGACACGACCGCCGACAGCCTCAGGGCGCTCAGCACGGCGGCCGATCTCGCCGAGGAGCACACAACGCTCCTCATCGCGATGCACGTCCGCCATGAACCCACGCTCGCGTCGGTGGCTACCGTCGCCGGCGAGGCGGTTGCGATCGAGCCCACGCTCGACGAGCTCGAGGTGATGACGCGCACGCATGTGGCCGACGTCATGGCCGGACGCCAGGTGAACTGGCGGTTCGACGTCGCCTTCGGCGACCCCGGTACCGAGCTCATCAAAGCGGCCGCGGAGCACCGCGCCGGTGCGATCGTCGTCGGCGGCCGCAACCACGGCGTCGTCGGCGGGCTCGTACTCGGCTCGGTCGCGCAGAAGCTCGTCCGCAAGTCACCGGTGTCCGTGCTCGTCGTGCGCGACGGCCACACCCACCGCGTCAACGACGCGTCCCGATCTCGAGGCCCGGTCACCAGCGTCGGCCCCGACCGCTAGCTGCTCCGAGAGATCGCCAGAGCCCCACGGAGCGGCCGATCAGGACCGATCGGATCCGGGGATCAACGGGCGGGAGCGTCCTCCCGCTCGCGCGGCCGGATCTCGTACGCGCACGCGGACTGGCCGGCCATCATGTGACGCACCCGTTCGACCTGCGCGTCGGGGAGCACCGCGCGGATGAACTCCAGCTCGGTCGAGCACGCCTGCCCGTAGCGCCGGGCGACTTCGAGCACCGCGCAGTTGTGCTCCACGATGCGCAGGGCGCCGTCGTCGGCACGCTCGCAGCTCGCGACGTAGCCGTCTTCGTCGAGGACCCGGGTGAGCTCCTCGACCCGGCCCTCGAGCGGGCGGCCCTCGACCCGGAGCAGCGTGCGCTCCAACCTGCGGTTCCGGCGCCGCTCGAACAACCGGTCGACGAGACCGGCGTCCTCGGCCTCCGCGTCCGCGAGCAGCTCGAGCGTGAGGTCGCCGTAGCGCTTGGGGAAGAAGGCCTCACCGGCCGGGGTGAGCACGTGGCGGTGACGGGGCCGACCGGCGCGCGCCCGGTCGGGTGCATGCTCCACGAGCCCTTCGGCGGTCAGGGCCTGGAGGTGCTGGCGGACCGCACTCGGCGTGATCCCGAGCCCGGCCCCGAGCTCCTCGGCGGTGGCGCCCCCGGTGCGCTTGAGCGCGACGAGGATCGCCCGTCGGGTCGGCGCCAGCACCTCGAGTCCGGGGGAGTCCACGACACGACGCTACCCGGTCCGACCTGCCCGGATCCCGCTTTCGACAGGGAATGCTTGCGCGGGCTCCCGGGGAGCTTCGGGCTATTCGGTGGCGATGGACGACAGGATGTCGAGCTTGGCCGCCCGGCGCGCGGGGAGCAGCGCGGCGACCACTCCGGCCACCGCAGCCAGGATGACCACTAGCCCGATCTGGCCCCCGGGGATCACGAGCCGGTCGATCCCCTGGCTCTTGAGCGAGACCACGAGCACCCAGCCGAACCCGAGGCCGATCACGAGCCCGAGCGCGGTCCCGAACAACGAGATGATCACCGACTCCCAACGCACGGTGCTCCGGAGCTGCCTCCGGGTCATGCCCACCGCCCGCAGCAGACCCAGCTCCCGGCGCCGCTCGAGGATCGAGAGCCCGAGCGTGTTGGAGATGCCGAACAGCGCGATCACGATCGCCATGGCGAGGAGGGCGTACATGAGCCCGAGGATCTGGTCGACCTGCGAGGCCACCGACTGCTTGAACTGCTCACGGGTCTGCAGCTTGGCGCTCGGGTACTTCTTCAGCACGGCCTCGACCGACTTCTTGGCCGACGCGCTGCCGTTCGTGTCGACGAGCGCGTACGAGGCGGGCGCGTCGGGCGAGCCCTTGTCGAACGCGGTGCCGCTCACGAAGTAGTTGCCGAACGGCGAGCCGTCCTTGTAGAGGGAGCGCACCGTGAAGGACTGCTTGCCGCCGGTGGGGAACGTGACCGCGACGTTGCTGCCGATCTTCCAGTGATTCGTCTTCGCGGTGTCCTTCTGGATCGCGATCCCGGTGGGGCCGAGATCGCGCAGCGAGGGGCTGCCGGCGGTGATCTCGGGGTTGAAGAGCTTGGACGCCCCGGGGTTGCTCACGCTGATCGCCCCGGCCTGGGTGACATGGCTGCCGATCTTGGCGAACCCGTAGCGGAACGTGGTCACGCCCTTCACGCCGGGAGCGGCCGCGAGGTCGTCCTGGATCGTGGGGCTGAAGCCTCCGTTGCCGTTGGAGCCGGTGTTGACGACGTAGGTCGCTTTGACCTGGCGGTCGATGCCGCCGAGGAACGAGCTCTTGAACGACGCGACGAAGACCATCAGGACGGCGACGATGCCCACACCGATCATGAGCGCCGCCGCGGTGATCGACGTGCGCCGGGGGTTGCGGGTCGCGTTCTCGCGGGCGAGCGAGCCCGGCGTGCCGCGGAAGCGCGCCGCCGGAGCACCGATGAAGTTGGCCACCGGCCGGGCGAGCACCGGGCCCAGCACGGCAACCGCGATGAACGTGAAGAGGACGCCGACGCCGACGAGCGAGAGGCCGCCGTGGCCGAAGAGCCCCCAGAACAGGACCGCCAGCGCCAGGACCAACATGCCCAAGCCGATGAAGATCCGCGACTTCGACGTGCCCGACTCGTCGATCGACACGTCGCGCATGGCGGCGATGGGCGGCACCCGGGAGGCCTTCACCGCGGGGAACACCGCGGAGACGACCGTCACGATCAGCCCCAACAGCAGCGGGACGATGATCGCGTTCGCGTGGACGACGGTTGCTCCGGCCGGGATGGTGAGACCGAAGGCGTCGATCAGGGCCTTGAGCCCGCGCGACAAGAAGATGCCGGCGACGATCCCGACCGCGGACGCGAACACGCCCACGAGGACCGACTCGAACAGGACGCTGGTGATTACCTGCCTGCGGTTGGCACCGATGGCCCGCAGCAACGCCATCTCCCGGGTGCGCTGCTGGACGATGATCGAGAACGTGTTGAAGATGAGGAAGGCGCCCACGATCAGGGCGATGATCGCGAACACGAGCAGGAACGTGTTGAAGATGCTCAGGATCGAGTCGAGGTTGTTCTGACTCTCCTTCGTGATCGCGTCGCCCGTCACGACCTGGAGCTTCGGGTTCGTGTCGGTGGGCAGCGCGGCGCGGATGCGCTGCACCAGTGCGTCCTGGGACTCGCCGTTCGTGGAGCGGGCGACGATGTCGGTGACGGTGCCCGGCTGGCCGGCGAGACGCTGCGCGGTGGGCAGCGTGAAGATGGCCGCGGTCGAGCCCAACGCCGTGTTCTGTGAGCCGAACTTCACCGCGCCGACCACGGTGTACTTCCGCGGGGTCTCCTTCGGTGAGGAGATCACGACCCGGTCGCCGAGCCCGAGCTTCGCGGAGTCGAACGACTCCTTGTCGATGACGACTTCGTCAGGCTGGCGGGGCGCGTGGCCCTCGACGAGCTTGTACGAGTTGAGCTTCGGGTCGGCGATCCACGCCGATCCGAACTTCGGCGCGCCCGGGTTGTGCTCGATGATCTTGCCGTGCTTGTCGGCGATCTCGACGTTGAGGATCTGGACCGTGCCCGCGGCCTTCACGTTCGGCACGGACTGGACCGTCTTGATGAGCGCGTCGGGGATGTTGGGCCGCGCGTCACCGAAGTCGGTCTTGAACGCGGCCTCGCCCCTCACCACCGCGCCGGTGTTCTTGTAGACGTCGGAGAAGAGGTTGTCGAAGGTGCTCTTGATCGTGGCGCTGAGCACCAACGTGCCGGCCACGAACGCGACGCCGAGGACGACCGCGACACCGGTGAGCAGGAACCGGACCTTGTGGGACCAGAGTCCCTTCAGCGTCACCTTCCACATGACGCTATTCCCCGAGCTTCTTCATCCGATCCAGGATCGCCCCGGCCTCGGGGTCGAGCATCTCGTCCACGATCTTGCCGTCGGCCAGGAACACCACCCGGTCGCTGTAGCCGGCCGCGGCCGGGTCGTGCGTGACCATCACGATCGTCTGACCCAGGTCGCGCACCGCCTGGGCCATGAACGTGAGGATCTCGGCCCCCGCCTTGGAGTCGAGGTTGCCGGTGGGCTCGTCGGCGAAGATGATCGCCGGCTTGCTGGCGAGCGCGCGGGCGACGGCGACCCGCTGCTGCTGCCCACCCGACAGCTCGCTCGGCCGGTGCTTCAACCGGTTCTCGAGGCCGACGGTCCTGATGACACCGTCGACGTAGGCCTGATCGGGTTTGCGGCCGGCGAGGCTCATCGGCAACACGATGTTCTCGTAGGCCGTGAGCGTCGGGATGAGGTTGTAGGCCTGGAAGACGAAGCCGATGCGATCGCGGCGCACGAGCGTGAGCTGCTTCTCGTTCATGCCGCTGATCTGCAGGTCGCCGAGGTAGATGTGCCCGCTCGTGAGCCGGTCGAGCCCCGCAAGGCAGTGCAGGAGTGTGCTCTTGCCCGAACCCGACGGGCCCATGATGGCGCTGAACCGGCCGGTCTGGAACTCGACGCTGATGTCGTCGAGGGCGCGCACCTCCGCCTCTCCCGAGCCGTAGACCTTGGAGGCGTGCTCGGCGCGAGCAGCGATCGCGGTCTGGGTGGGTTCCGCGGTGGTTGCGGTCACAAAGAACTCCCGGGGTGTGGGCCGGACGGGGGCGTCGCATCCCAGGCTAGGTGCCGGGTGTGACAGCACGGGACAGCACGGGCCCGGAGCGGGGCGACCCGCAGCAATCTGATCCTCCGGCCGCGGAAGCTATCGCTCGCCGGCGGGGTCGAGCACCGACGTCTCTTCCGACGGCGGTCCGGGCGCCACGTCCGGGTAGGGCGTCCCCCGCCGGGCGAGGTAGACGAACCACACCGCACCGGCGACGCACAGCACCGCCGCCACCAACGCGTTGAACCGGACGCCGAACACGGCGGTGGCCTTGTCGATCCGGATGTTCTCGAAGACGAATCGCCCCGCGCAGTAGAGGACGATGTAGGCGGCCATCGACTGGCCCTTGCGGAGCCGGAACCTGCGCTCCAGGAAGACGATCACGCCGAACGCGAACACGCACCACAGCGATTCGTAGAGGAACGTCGGGTGGTACGTGGCGTACTTGGCGTAGCCGGCGGGCCGCTTGTCGGGCGAGATCTCGAGTCCCCAGGGCAGCTTCGTCGGCCCGCCGAACAGCTCCTGGTTGAAGTAGTTGCCGAAGCGGCCGATCGCTTGCGCGAGCAGGACCGCGGGCGCGACCGCGTCGAGGATGCCCAACGTGTCTCGGTGCTTGACCCTCGTGAAGATGATCAGCGCGAGCGCGCCGCCGATCACCGCGCCCCAGATGCTGAGGCCGCCCTTCCAGATCTCGACCGTTCCCGCGATACCCCCGGCCTGCCAGTCGTAGCCGGTGAACAGGTGGTACACGCGGGCGCCGACGACCCCGGCGACCACCACCCACAACGCGATGTCCCCGATGTCCTTCGGGTCACCGCCGCGCTGCTTCCACCGGCGCTCGCCCACCACCACCGCGACCACGACGCCGAGCGCGATCATCAGCCCGTAGGCGTGGAACGGCCCGAGGTTCCCACTCGACGGACTCGGGATGTAGGCCAGCACGGCGATCACGGTACCTCCCGGTCCGGCCGTAACGTCTGCGCGATGTTCTCGTCGCGTCCCGTCCGCGAACCTCCGGGTCCGGGCCAGGAGTCGGTGTGGGACTACCCCCGGCCGCCCCGCCTCGAAGTGGTCGACCGGCGGGTGGTCGTCGTGCTCGGCGGGCAGACGATCGCCGAGGCCACCCGATGCTTCCGCGTTCTCGAGACGAGCCACCCGCCCGTCTACTACGTCGCACCCGGCGATATCCGCGCCGGTGCGCTCACGCCCGCCGGCCGTCGCTCGTTCTGCGAGTTCAAGGGGGCGGCAGTCCATTGGAACGTCAGCGGCGGCGACCGGATCGAGGTCGACGCGGCCTGGAGCTACCCCGAACCCGCGGCTTCGTACGCGGCGTTGCGCAACCACGTCGCGTTCTATCCCGCACGGATGGACGCCTGCTTCGTCGACGGCGAGCGCGTCCGGCCCCAGCCCGGCGGCTACTACGGCGGCTGGATCACCGATGCCGTCGTCGGGCCCTTCAAAGGTGGGCCCGGAACCCGCGGCTGGTGACCCTTACTTGAGGAGGCGGGAGAGTCTGCGGTCGGCGAGGATCTTGCCGCCGGTCTGGTCGTGCGCGCAGTAGACGACTTCGTGGCTCTCGTAGCTCACGTGCCGGAGGATCTCACCGCAACGAGGGCAAGGCTCGCCGTAGTGGCCGTGCACGATGAAGCGCTGGCCGAGCTTCGCCTGACCGAGCGCGCCGGTACGGGTGCGCTCACCGTCGAGCGCGCCGGCCAGCACCGTCCGGATCGCGTCGACGAGCGCGCGCCGCTTCTCCGGGTCGAGCGACGCAAGGGTGGCGTAGGGCGAGAGCTTCGCGGTCCACAGCGCGTCGTCGGCGTAGCCGCGGCCGATGCCCGCCACGGTCCGCTGGTCGCGCAACAAGGTGTGAATGCGGCGCCGATCGTCGGACGTGAGGAGGAACTCCTCGAACTCGGGCGACGTCGCCTCGGGGCCGAGGCGCTCCAGCGGGCCGTCGTCGCCCGGAGCCAGGACCCACCAGCCCGCCTTGCGCTCGGTGCCGTACTCGCGCAGCAGCAGCGAGATCTCGGCGCCGCCGGCTCCGGAATCGCCGTCGGGAGCCTCCGCGAGCGCGCGGGTGAAGAAGAACCGGACCAGCGAGCCCCGCGGCTTGGTCTTCTTCGGCGGCTCCTCGAGGTCGAGTCGGCCTCCCTGCGAACAGTGCACGAGCATCCGGAGGCCGCCGGCGAACCCGAAGACGAGGTACTTGCCCCGCCGCCCCACATGCTCGATCGGCAGTCCGAACAGGGACTCCGGCGGCACCACCGTCTTCAGCGCGGTGAAGTGGAGCGCGTCGACGCGCGTGAGATGACCACCGCGCAGCTGCGCGTCCAGCCGTTCCGCGACGGCCTGCATCTCCGGGAGCTCGGGCACGGCACCACGCTAGCGAGGGGACGGAACCGCCCGCCTTCGGTCGGCACCCGGTCAGTCGGCCAGGCCCCCGGCACTGAGGCGCTCGCGTTCCATCGTGGCTTCCATGTCGAAGTCCTGCACCCGGCCGCGCGGCATCAGGAACCCGGTGAAGATGGCGATGACCCCCAGCGCGAAGCACGCCACGAACAGCACGTGCAGCGAGCTGGCGAACGCCTCGGCCACAAGGGGCTGGACCGCCTTCGGCACCGTGCTGTTGGCGCTCGAGGGCGACGCGAGGTCACCGGCACTGAACGGGCGGTGGTAGACGACGCTCAGCCGGTTGGCGAGGGCGTTGAAGAAGATGGCACCGGCGAGCGCGATGCCGATCGCGCCGCCGATCTGGCGGGTGAAGTTGATGAGCGAGGTGGTCACGCCCATCCGGGCCTGACCGACGGAGTTCTGCGCGCCGAGGATCGCGGCGACGAGACAGATGCCGAACCCGAAGCCGATCAGCAGCATGTCGATGCCGACCTCGACCTGGCCCGAGTGCACGCCGAGGCGGGTCGTCATGTAGAGCCCGACGGCCGCGATGATCGTGCCGAGGAAGATCATCGAGCGGAACCCGAAACGCAGCAGGAGCTTGCCCGAGAAGAACGACGAGACCATGAAGCCGAGCATCAGCGGTGTGAGCGAGCGGCCCGCCACCGTCGGCGAATGACCCTGCACGTTCTGGACGAAGAGCGGCAGGAACCCGACCACCCCGAACATCGACATGCCGATGAGCGTCGAGGTGATCGATGACGCGCGCAGGATCGGCAGCTTGAAGAGGTCGAGCGGGAGCATCGGCTCGACAGCCCGGCGCTCCGCGAATGTGAGCATCACGGTTGCCGCGATGCACACGCCGAACGCACCGAGGATCACCGGCGATCCCCACGCGAAGTCGCGGCCACCGGCTTCCAAGGCGTACAGCAAGGAGCACGTGAGCCCGATCAGGCAGAAGAACCCGGCCCAGTCGATCGAGTGGCGGATGCGGTTGACGAGCGGCTCGATCAGTGCGAACCCCACGAGCAGCCCCGCGATGATCCCGACCGGCATGTTGACGTAGAAGACCCACCGCCACGAGAG
>JAODBH010000233.1 GCA_025463865.1 Actinomycetes bacterium
CCCAGGCCTGCATCGGCACGAGGTGCGGGTCGCCGCCGGTCGGGGCAGGGGGCGGCTCGATCTCCTTGCGGAAGCCGTCGGTGAGCCGCAGGGTGATCTTCCGGTCGCCGACACACTCGATCACGCCGTCGGAGCCGCTGATCAGGATCCTCGGCGCGAGGTTCACCGGCGACGCGAACGACGTGTCGATCGCGACCGTGATGCCACCCTCCAGGTCGAGTGCGGCGGTGAAGCCGTCCTCCGCGGTGCAGCGATGCTCGTTGCCCTCGGCGTCGGGCCGGACCGTGATGGTCGTGTGCAGCGCCGCGCTCGCGTCGACCACCTCGCCGACGGCCCATCGGATGAAATCGACCGCGTGGGAACCCCACGCGCCGACCCAACCGCCGCCGAGGTCGCGGTCGAACAGCCAGCCGTAGGGGCGGAGCGGCACCCGCGAGCCCGAGCTGAAGGCTGCCCAGTGCACGTGCTCGACCGCCCCGATCACGCCCGACTCGGTCAACGCCTGGAGCTGGATGCGGGCGGGATGACAGCGGAACTCGAAGTTCACGAGGCCGACGACCGCCGCATCCTCCTGGGCCGCGAGCATCGCCTCGGCGTCGGCGAGGTTGCGGCCGAACGGCTTGTCGCAGAGCACCGCGTGCCCAGCCGCGATCGCCTGCTCGACGTAGAGACGGTGCAGGAAGGGCGGTGAGTGGATGCTGATCAGGTCGACGTCGTCGCGGGCGCAGAGCGCGCCGACCACCGCGGGGTCGCGGGCCGACACCACGTCGACGACCTCGCAACCTTCGGTCGCGGCGAACACCTGGGCCACGACCCGGCTGCCGAACCCGGCGCCGACGATTCCCACCCGCACGGTCATGCCGCCGCCTCTCTCATTCGCCGGTGACGCCGATGCCGCGCTCGGACTCCGGCAGCGGAGGCAGCCGGAACAGGCGTAGGAACACGTCGGCCAGTGGACCGATGCCGACCGCGAACAGCAAGGTTCCCACGCCGACGTTGCCGCCGAGCGCGAGGCCTCCGACGAGGGCCGCGGCCTCCATGACCGTCCGCACCGCCCACAACGGGTAGCCGCGCGCCGCGATCGCGGTCATGACCCCGTCGCGCGGTCCCGGTCCCAAACCCGCGGCGATGTAGCAACCCGTCCCGACCCCCACGCAGAGCACGCCGGCCACCATCAAGGCCGAGCGCAGCCACAACCCGTGCGGCGCCGCGAGCACGTCGAACACGCCGTTCACGATGAGCCCGACGACCAGGGTGTTGATGATCGTGCCGACGCCGAAGCCCTGATGCAGCGGGATCCAGGTGAGGAGGATCAGCACCCCGAGACCGATGATGACGACGCCGACCGAGAGCCCGAGGTGGTCGGCAAGACCCTGGTGCAGGACGTCCCACGGGCTCAGTCCCAACTTGGCCCGCAGCATCAGCGCGACGCCCGCGCCCAGCAGCGTGATCCCCACGAGCAGCCGGGGCATTCGCCGCACGAGCTCCCGGGGCCGCGGGAACAGGATGACCTCGAGCGTCTCCCCGGTCCGCTTGCTGCCGAGAGGACCCCGGGAGACGCGACCGGCCGCCATCTACGCGTATTGCGGAAGCCAGCGCTTCGTCGCGTCGAGCATCTCGTCGGTCATCGCGACCATCGCGTCGAAGTCGATGCGCCCCGCGAGCGGATCGAGCAGCATCGCCTCGATCACGGCGTCACGGGATCCGGTGAGCGCGGCCTCGACGGTCAGCTCCTGCGCGGCCGACACCTGCCGGAGGTGCGCGGCCATCGCCGACGGCAATGACACCTCGTCGCGTCCGCGCACCCCGGAGCCGTCGACGACGCACATGCTCTCGACGACGACGTCTTCGGGGAGATCCTGGACCTGCCCGTCGTTCGGGATGTTGAGCGGGTACGTGCGGGGGACGTCGCGCATCAACGAGTCGATGACGCCGGCGACCATCTCGCCCGACGGCATGCGCGAGATCTCGTCGGCGGCGAGCAGCTCCTCGAACTCCTGCTCGTAGTGGTCCTGCCACATGACCCGGCCGGAGATCGGGGTGAGGTCGACCCCCCAGCGCTCGCCCCAGCCCGACTCCTCGGTGAGGAAGCCGGCGAAGAACTCGGCCACGTGCCGGTCGCCTGCTGACGGCAGCACACCGAAGCGCTGGAACAGCTCGAGCTTGAGCCGATTGGCATGGAGCAGGTCGGCCTTGGTCCAGTCGCCGCCCTCCGAGATCTTCTCGTGACCCAGATCCGCGGGCATCTGCATCGGCAGCACGTCACCGCCCCGCTCGTCGACGTGCGCGACCAGGTCGCGCAGCTGCGCGAGGCCGTCGCCGCCGTCGGCCAGCTCGAGCGCGGTGACGAAGGGCAGGTGGTTGACGCCCGCGACCGTCGGGTTCACGTCCATGAAGCCGACGCCCAGCATCATCGACAACATGAACTGCATGATCGTGACCTCGTGGCAGAGGCCGATCGTCCGGATCGGCGACTCGCGGGTCACCGACCGGCAGAGCGCGGTCATCGGATTGGTGAGGTTGAGCAGCCACGCGTCGGGACAGAGGTCGGCCATGTCACGGGCGATGGTCTGGAACACCGGGATGTTGCGCTGCGAGCGGATGATCCCGCCCGGTCCCACGCTGTCGCCCACCGACTGCTTGATCCCGTACTTCTCGGGGATCTCCAGGTCGAAGGCCATGCTCTCGAAGCCGCCGGTGGAGATGCACACGAGCACGAAGTCGGCGCCGTCGAGCGCGTCGCGCTGATCGCTGGTGCCGCGCGCCGTCATCCCGATGCCGCGGACGCTCGCGATGTGCTCGACGAGCTCGATCATCCGCGGGATCGGATCGGGGTTGATGTCCTCGATGACGAGCTCGCAGTCCTGCAACGACTTCGTGTTGGCCAGATCGGTCAGGAGCTTCGGGATCCACTGGTAACTGCCGCCACCGATGATCGCGATGCGAGGACCCATGGTGATCTCCTGCTCCACAAGCCTGACGTGGGTGTCAGGTACACGTCGACACTACCGCCGCCGCGCCCCCGAGTCCCGGGCGTACACGTCAATCGGGAGCGAGGTTCCGGGCGAGGAAGTCGTAGGCGCGGAGGCCGTGCCAGCTGTGGTGGCCTTCGAACGCGTCGAGCTCCAGCGCACCCGGCGCGCCGAGGGCGTCGTACAGCTTCGACAGCTCCGCGACCGACGCACGGGCTGCGTCGATCGGGAACAGGAAGTCCTGGTCCCCACTCTCGATCAGCAGTGGGCGGGGCGCGACGAGCGCGCCCAGGTCGACGTGCTCGAACCGGCCGAGCATCCCGGGCAGCACCTGCGACCCGCACATGTTGAACGGCACCTGGTGGGCCGCCCGCCACGACGAGAAGAAGCCGCTGACCACCGCAGCTCGCACCCTTGCGTCGAGCGCGGTGAGGAACAGGGTCAGCGTGCCGCCGTAGCTCAGACCTGCGGCGCCGATGCTGCGCGCGTCGACCAACGGATGCTGCTCCAGGACGTCGAGCGCGCACCGCAGGTCCCACAGGTTCTGGGCCAGCGGCACCGCGCCGGCCATCGTCGCGTGCACGAGGTTGACGTCGCAGTGGTACTTGTCGGGCGGCGTCCAGTCGCGGCGCTCGCCGAACCCGCGGTGGTCGGGTGCGAGCACCACGTGCCCACGCGACGCGAGTTGGTGTGCGTAGTCATCGTGACGGCCGTCAGGCTCGAGGCCCACGATCTCGGCCTTCCCGGGGCCGTGCCCGTGGAGTGCGAGCACCGCGGTCCCGGGCGACGTCCGTTCGTGGGGCACGAGCAGGTACGCCGGCACCGACATCGCGGGCTCGGTGTCGAACACGATGCGGTCGCGTCGGTACGGGCCGCAGTCGACCGACTCCGTGACCTCGACGTCGAGAGGCACCGGCTCGGGATCGGGTCCGAGCAACGCCTGCAACCGTTGCCCAGCCCGCTCGCGCCACGCGGGATACGCGGCCACGTCGTCGACGGGGGCCGGGTCGTCGACCACCGTGGCGTCGAGTCGAAGCATCCACTGCGCCCACGACGAGAAGTTGCGCAGCCGCGGCGCACCGGCACCGCCGCCCACACCCGGATCGTCGTAGAGGGGTTCGTCGGCGGGCATGTCCAGGTCAACCTACGGATGGCCCCTGATACCGTCAACCGCACGTTTTTCCAGCCCTTCGCACGGTGACGACGAAAGCAGAGCTGCGCATGAACGTCGGATTCGTGGGCCTGGGCGCGATGGGTCTGCCCATGACGCGCCACCTCGTGGAAGCGGGTCACCACGTGACCGTTGCGTCCCGCAGTCAGGGTCCGGTCGACACCGCGGTGGGCTTCGGCGCGGTCGCGGCCGACGGTCCCGCCGCGGTCGTCGCGGCGAGCGAGGTGACGATCCTGTGCGTGCCGAACTCGCCCGAGGTCATCGAGGTGCTCGACGCCGCCGAGCCCGCGCTCGGGACCGGGAAGATCGTCGTCGACTGCTCGACCATCGCGCCCGATGCCGAGCAGGAGCAGCACCGCCGCGTGCGCGCGACGGGCGCGCGCTATCTCGAGGCGCCGCTCTCCGGTGGGACCGCGGGCGCGCAGAACGGCACGCTCACGCTGATGGTGGGCGGCGAGCCCGCAACGCTCGAGGCGGCTCGGCCCGCGCTCGCGCCGTTCGCGGGTCTGATCGTGCGCGTGGGTGGCCCCGGCATGGGCCAGACGGTCAAGCTCTGCAACCAGGTCATCTACGCCGCGCAGATGGTCGCGGTCGCCGAGGCCACGGTGATGGCCGCCAAAGCCGGTGTCGACCTCGAGGAGCTCTACGAGGTCGTCTCGCACTCCACCGGCGACTGCGTCGCGTTGCGCACCCGCCTCCCGTTCGAAGGCGTACTGCCCGATTCGCCCGCGTCCAACGGTTGGGCTCCCGGTTTCATGACCGACCTGATGGCCAAGGACGTCGACCTCGCAATCGAGTACGCGTCCAAGGCGCAGACCCCTCTCTTCACGTCGGGGATCGCGCGGCAGCTGCTCGGGGCCGCGAGCACCGCGGGCTACGGCCGCGAAGACTTCTCCGCGCTCGCGAAGGTGCTGCGGGGCATGGCGGGGGTCGAGTGGCCGACGTCCTGACGCTCGATCTCGGGACCAGCGCGACGAAGGCCGCACTGTGGTCGGGGTCCGAGCTGGTGACGTTGGGGCGGGCCGAACTCGCCTCGCAGCACCCGGAGGC
>JAODBH010000234.1 GCA_025463865.1 Actinomycetes bacterium
AACACCGCGGTGGCCAGACCGATGCCGAACATCTTGATCGACGGATCGTCGCCGAGGGCGAAGGCCAGGACCACCGAGATCATGATCAGCGCCGCCGAGGTGATCACCCGGGCGGTGCTGGCGATGCCGTGGAGGACCGAGCTGTCGTTGTCGCCGGTCGCCAGGTACTCCTCCCGGACACGGGAGAGGAGGAAGACCTCGTAGTCCATGGAGAGGCCGAACACGATCGCGAACAGCATCACCGGGACGAACGGCTCGATCGGCGCGGTGCTGTGGATGCCGATGAGCGACGCACCCCATCCCCACTGGAACACCGCGACGCTCACGCCGTAGGCGGCACCGATCGACAGCAGGTTCATCACGACGGCCTTGAGCGGCACCACGACCGAGCGGAACACCGTCATGAGCAGCAGGAAGCTGAGGCCGAGCACGGCCGCGATGAACACGAGCAACCGGGAAGAGAACTTGTCCGACACGTCGACCGCGGCGGCGGTGATCCCTCCCACGTGCACCTGGGCGGGCGACCCCGCGAGGGCCTGCGGGATGACGTCGCTCCGCAGGTGCTTGATCAGCGTGACCGTGGCCGCGCTCTGCGGGGAGGTGGTGGGCACGACCTGCACGACGGCTGCGTCGGCTGTCGGACTCGGGATCGCGGGTCCGACCGCGGCCACGCCCGGAGTCTTCAGCAGCGTCTCCCGGAGCCCGTCGAGGACCGACGGGTTGGTGCCCTTCGGGTACTCGGCGGCCAGCACGAGCGGTCCGTTGAAGCCGGGTCCGAAGCCGGTGGCCAGCAGGTCGTACGACTGGCGGGTGGTCTGGGTCTTCGGATTGTTGCCGGCGTCGGAGAACCCGAGCCGGAGCGAGAAGAGCGGAACGGCCATGACGACGAGGACGAGCAACCCGGCGACCGCGAACGGCCAGGGCCGGCGCTGTACCTGCCGGCTCCACCGGAAGGCCACGCTGTCGCGTGAGACGCCCTCCTTGCGGTGGCGCCGGACGCTCAGCTTGTCGACGTTGACCCCGGCGAAGCCGAGGACCGACGGCAGCAACGTGATGGACGCGAGCATCACCAGGGCGACCGTGAGCGACGTGCCCACCGCGAGGCCCCGCACGAAGTCGACGCCCATCAGGAACAGCCCGAAGAGCGAGATGACGACGGTGGTGCCGGCGAACAGCACCGCGCGCCCGGCGGTGTCGATCGCGAGCACGACCGAGCGCTCCGGGTCGAGGCCGTCGTGGAGGCCCTGCCGGTAGCGGGTGACGATGAAGAGCGCGTAGTCGACGCCGACACCGATCCCGATCATCGATGCGAGCTGGGTCGTGAACTCGGGCACCGCCATGAAGTGGCTCAGGATCGCGACGAACGTCAGCCCGATGCCGATCCCGAACAGCGCGGTCATGATCGGGAGGCCCATCGCGAGCAGTGAGCCGAAGGTGAACAGCAGGATGAGCACGGCTGCGAGCAGGCCGATGACCTCCGACAGGCTGCCGACCGAGCCGCGCGCCTCGAACATCTGCCCGGAGAGCTCCACCCGCACGCCCGGCGCGCGCGCCTGATCGGCGAGCGTGGCGATCCGATCGGCGGTGGCCACCGGCACGTCGCTGCTCCGCTCCGCGAACTGCACCGACGCGTAGGCGATCTTGGCCTCGTGGCCCGGGGCGGTGCTGATCTGCCGGGCTGCGGCGGTGTCGTACGGGCTGGTCACGCCGGTGACGTGCGCAACCTTGGCGACCTCGTCGAGGAGCCTGGTGATACGAACCTTGACGGCGGGATCGTTCACGCCGGCGGTGGCCTCGAACACGATCTGGCCCTCGTCCCCGGCCTTGGCCGGGAAGCGCTGCTTGAGCAGGTCGGTGGCCCGCTGGCTCTCGGTGCCCGGCAGGCTGAAGCTCTGGGCGAAGGCCGCCGAGACCGTCGAGCCCAATCCGATCGTGCCGATGAGCAGCACCACCCAGGCCGTGACGACGGTGCGTCGGTGCCGGTAGCACCAGCTTGCGAGGGATCGGAGCACGGGCTTCTCCTGTCGGACGCGCGGGGCGTCGGCACGCGGCGCGCGGCAGCGCGACGACGGTCGAGGCGGTTCGAGGCGGTTCGAGGGCTACGGAACGCTGCTTGCTGTATCGGCACCCCACCGGGGGGATCGGATGCCGTTCGGAGCGCAATGCGAGGAGCCGGGTGAGCGGGGGGCTCGCCGTGATCCTTGTCCAATTCAATGATTGAGTCAAGCATGTGCTCCGAGTACTCTCGGGCATGGCCATTGTGGAGGGAGCGACGGAGACATCCGGAATCGGGCCGTCCGAGGAATCAGCCGAGCGGAGCGTCGCCGGCGAGGTCCTGCGCCTGTTCGTCGGCCTGATGGGGTCGATGAAGGAGCACCTCGCGGAGTCGGCCGACAGCCTCGGGCTCAGCGCGCCGATGGCCCAGGCCCTCATGTCCATGGGCGCGCCGTGCTCCCAGCGTGAGCTCGCCGGAACCCTGCACTACGACGCCTCCAACGTGACCGGCATCGTCGACCGGCTCGAGCAAGGCGGACTCGTCGAGCGCCGGGTGGATCCGAAGGACCGGCGCATCCGGCTCGTCGTGATCACCGAGGCCGGCATCGAGCTCCGCAAGACGCTGATCGAGCGCGTCTTCGCGAGCGGTCAGGCTCTCGCGGGGCTGAGTCCGGACGAGCAGGTCCAGTTGCGCGATCTCTTGCGCAAGATCGCCACCCCGGTCGAGTTCCCGTAGCTCTCCCGATCGAGCCCCTCGTCGGGAGCCCGCGGCGCCACTACGTTCCTGAGCGATGACGCCGACCGGACCCGAAGTCGCGCCGCTCCACGGCGAGAAGATCCTCGTGACCGGGGCCACGGGTCAGGTCGCGCTCCCCGTCGCACTGTCGCTCGCGCCCGACAACGAGGTGTGGGCGGCCGCGCGGTTCACCGACACCGCGAGCCGCGAACGCCTCGAGGCCGCCGGTGTGCGGTGCGCGGCTGTCGACCTCGTGCGGGGCGACCTCGATGCGCTCCCCGACGGCTTCACGGTGGCACTCAACTTCGCGGTCGTGAAGTCGGGCCGGTGGGACGTCGACCTCGACGGCAACGTCGGTGCGCTCGGTCTCCTCATGGAGCACTGCCGCGAGGCGCGTGCGTTCCTGCACTGCTCGTCGACGGGCGTCTACGAGCCGCGTGGGAACCACGTGTTCCACGAGGAGGACCCGTTGGGCGACAACCATCGGGCGTACGCGAGCGAGCTCCCGTTCATGGAGACGTACAGCATCACCAAGATCGCGGCGGAGGCGATGGCCCGCTACGGCGCCCGCCGTTGGGACCTCCCGACCACGATCGCCCGGCTCAACGTGCCCTACGGCGACAACGGCGGCTGGCCCGCGTTCCACCTCGAGATGATCCTGCGAGGTCTGCCGATCGCGATCCATCCCGACGGCCCGGTGCGCTTCAACCCGATCCACGAGGACGACATCGTCGCCTCCATTCCCGGACTGCTCGACGCCGCGACCGTGCCCGCCACCGTCGTGAACTGGGGCGGCGAACCGGCCTCGCTCGAGGAGTGGTGCGCGTTTCTCGGCGACCTCGTGGGGGTGGAGGCGGCGTTCATCCCGAGCCACGCCGCGCTGGGCCCGGTTCCCGTCGACTTGGAACGTATGCACACCCTCACGCTCGCGGCCTCGACACCGTGGCGTGAGGGGTTTCGCCGCATGGTGATGGCCCGTCACCCGGAGGTGCTCGGACCTCGGTCCTGAGCCCGGAAACCTCCGTTTCCGCTGGTCAGTCCCCTTTTGCTGGCCATCTCCCATGAAGTTCCTGGGAGTCTCCCGTGAATGTGCTCCCGACGGGAACGGCCGCCGCGTGGCCGCCGTTCCCGGATCGACGCACACCACAAAGGAGCGATTCATGGCGGACGAGAGCGGCACGTTCGACGACGACACAACCTCGACCTCGGTGGCGCACACCGAGAGCACCGCGCTCGCGCCGCCCGGATACGCGCAGACCCCGCCTCCCCCGCCTCCGGCACCCGCAGCGCCGACCCCGGCCGCCGCGGAACCGGCCCGGCCCAAGAGCCGCAAGGGTCCGTTCCTCGCCACGATCGTCGCGGTCGCGCTCGCCTCGAGCGGCATCGGTGCCGCAGTGGGCGTCGCCGCAGGGCGGAACGGCTCGTCGAGCCAGAACCCCACGGCATCCTCGGTGCTCGCGGCGCGCGCCCCGATCGCCAAGAGCGTCAGCGCGCTCGACGTCACGCAGATCGCCAACAAGCTGAAGCCGTCCGTGGTGACCATCAAGGGCACGACCGACCAGGGCTCCCAGGCCGGTACCGGCATCGTCATCAGCAACGACGGCGAGATCCTGACCAACGCGCACGTCGTCGAGGGCACGAACTCGATCAGGGTCACGCCGGCGGGCTCGACCCAGTCGCGGTCCGCGAAGGTTGTCGGTGCCGACGCCGGTCAGGACCTCGCGCTCGTGAAGGTCACCGACACCTCGGGCCTCGTGTCCGCCACACTCGGCGACTCGTCGCAGCTCCAGGTGGGGCAGTCGGTGGTCGCGATGGGTGACGCGCTCGACCTCGGCAAGGACGCGACGGTCACCGACGGCATCGTCTCCGCGCTGAACCGCAACGTCGACAGCAGCCTGAACGGCGTCATCCAGACCAGCGCCTCGATCAACCCCGGCAACTCGGGCGGACCGCTGATCAACGCCGCCGGTGAGGTCATCGGGATCAACACCGCGGTCGCGGCGAACCCCGAGACCAACGGTGTGGCCCAGAACATCGGCTTCGCCATCCCGATCAACCGGGCCAAGGACCTGCTTTCCGAGCTCCGGGCGGGCGGCAAGCAGTCGAGCAACAACGGAAACTCCAACGGGTCGAACGGGTCCGGCGGAACCGGACGCCGCGGCTCGGGTGGACCGAACGGATCCGGTGGCTCCCCGTACCCGGGATATCCCGGTAACGGGAGCGGCGGGTACGGCAACGGGAACGGATCCGGTGGTGGCTGGGACCCCTTCGCGGGCCTGAACTGACCGTCTGAACGGGAATCTCGCCGGTCGACCGGACCGGACCGGAGACGGCGACGCGCACCTACGGGTGCGCGTCGTCGCGTCGGGCTTGACACCTCGGCCGCGAAGGCGCTCAATACGAACGGTGTTAGAGAAACCGATTCGTGATCGAAAAGCCGAACGCCACGCGGCGACGAGGGCCGAGATCCTCGACGCCGCCTGGGAGGTCGTGCGTTCCGAGGGCCTCGCAGCGCTCTCGCTCCGCGATCTGGCGGGCAAGGTCGGGATGCAGGCGCCCTCCCTGTACTCGTACTTCGACTCCAAGCACGCGATCTACGACGCGATGTTCGCCCAGGGAGCGCGCGCCTACCTCGAACAGGTGAGGGCCACGCCGCTGACGGGCGATCCGCTCACCGATCTCCGCGCGGCGGTGCGCTGCTTCGTGCGCTTCTGCTCCGAGGATCCAGCCCGCTACCAGCTCATGTTCCAGCGGACCATTCCCGGGTTCGAACCCTCGCCGGAGACATTCGCCATCGCGATCGAAGGTCTCGAACTGCTGGAGCGACGCCTGGCCGAACTCGGCGTCACCGACGCGCGGTCGATCGATCTGTTCACCGCGCTCGGCACCGGCATCGCGGCGCAGCAGATCTCGAACGATCCGGGCGGCGATCGCTGGACCCGTCTGGTCGACGACGCGGTCGACATGTTCTTCGAGCACGTCACCAAGCACCTGCCACTGACGAGGAGGGACCCGACATGACCCGGACCACGACGGAGACACGCCGGATCGATCGATCCGAAGCGTCCACACTCTCGGCCACCGAAAACCTGCGCATGCTCGACCTCCTCCGTGCGCTCGACGCGGGCGACTGGTCGAAGCCGACTGACTGCGACGGATGGGACGTGCGCGCGCTCTGCGGGCACGTACTCGGAGGCATGGAGGGCTTCTGCTCGACCCGGCAGCTGATGCACATCATGCGCGCAGCCAAGAGGGAGGCCGGCGATGGATCCTTCGTCGACGCGATGACGGCGATCCAGGTCCGCGAACGGGCCGAGCTGACGCCGGCCGAATTGATCGACCGCCTCGCCGCGGCTGGTCCCCGCTCCTCCCGATTCCGAGCCCGGGTACCCGCTCCATTGCGTGCGGTGGCGATGAAGCAGGAGCTCGCGGACGGGACGACCGAGTCCTGGAAGATGGGCTACCTCCTCGACACGATCCTCACCCGCGACACCTGGATGCACCGGGTCGACGTCGCCCGCGCGACCGGCCGCACGCTCGTGCTCTCCTCCGAGCACGACGGTCGCATCGTCGCCGATGCGGTGGGCGAATGGGCCCGTCGTCACGGTCAGCCGTTCACCCTCGAGCTCACGGGTACGGCCGGCGGGACGTTCGGCCAGGGCACCGGTGGAGGTCCGCTCACCTTCGACGCGGTGGAGTTCTGCCGGATCCTGTCCGGTCGGGCGTCCGGGCCCGGGCTGCTCGCTCAGAAGGTTCCGTTCTGATCAAACGCGCCCTTGCCGGCTCTGTGACACCGGCGTCTGCGGGGCCGAGCTCGGTCGTCCCTGTCCCATCACGCAGACCGCCCTCGGCCTGTCGGGCGACGAGGCTTAGCGGCCTTCGGTGTCGGCGGTCGCCCGCTCCCGGAGCACGTACTTCAACACCTTGTTGCTCGCGTTGAGCGGCAGCTCCTCGAGCACCACGACCCGCCGCGGCACCTTGTAGTTGGCCATCCGCTCGCGGCTCCAGGCGATCAGCTGGTCGGGATCGATCGTCATCGCGGGACGCGGCACCAGGAACGCGACGCCCACCTCGCCGAGCCGGTGGTCGGGCACGCCGACGACCGCGGCCTGGCTCACCGCCGGATGGGCCGCGAGCATCGCCTCGATCTCCGCGGGATACGCGTTGAACCCGCCGACGATGAACATGTCCTTGGTGCGGTCGGTGATCCGGAGGTTGTCGTGGTCGTCGACCACGCCGACGTCGCCGGTCTTCAACCAGCCATCGGCGTCGATCGTCTCCGCGGTGGCCTCCGGATCCCCGAAGTAGCCGGCCATGACGTTGTATCCGCGCAACAGGATCTCGCCCTGCGCGCCAGGGCCGAGATCGACGCCCGCGGCGTCGACGATCCGCAGCTCGACGCCCGGGATGGGCCGCCCACACGTGTTCGCGATCGTCTCGGGGTCGTCGGTGTGACGGCACATCGTCGCGATGCCCGTCATCTCGGTCAGCCCGTAGCCGGTGACGATCGTCTCGAAGGCCAGTTCGGTGCGCATGCGGCGGATCATCTCGACGGGCACCGCGGCCGCGCCGGTGACGGCCAACCGCAACGACGACATGTCGAACCGCTCGAGGTCGGGGTGGTCGAGGATCGTCTGGTAGATCGCCGGAGGCCCCGGCAACATCGAGACCTTCTCCTCCACGACGCGGCGCATCACGGAAGGCACGTCGAACACCGCGTGCGGGATGATCGTGGAGCCCTTGAGCAGGCAGGCGAGGATGCCGGCCTTCAGCCCGAACGCGTGGAAGAACGGGTTGATGATGAGGTACCGGTCGCCTTCCCGGAGGCCGACCACCGACGACCACGCGTCGTAGGCACGGACCGACGCGCCGTGCCGCAGCACCGCACCCTTCGGCTTCCCGGTGGTGCCCGACGTGAAGAGCATGTCGGAGATGTCGTCGGGTCCCACCGCCGCCGCCCTCGCGGTCACGGTGCCGGGCTCGACACCCTTCCCGCGCGCCAGGAAGTCGGACCAGGCAACCGTCCCGGGAGGCGTGGCGCCCCGGAGGACGACGATGTCGCCGATCGTCGCGGGGACGTCGGCCGCGCGCAGGAGCTCGACGTAGTCGGTGTCGAGGAAGTCGGTCACCGTGAACAGCGTGCGGGCGCCCGAGCGCTCCAGGATGTAGGAGGCCTCGGCGCCCTTGAACCGCGTGTTCAGCGGTACGACCGCCGCGCCGCAACGATGCACACCCATCGCGGCGATGGCCCACTCCCCGCAGTTCGGCGCCCAGATCGCGACCCGGTCGCCGGCTTCGATTCCGGTGGCGATGAGCGCGGCCGCGACCTCGTCCGCTCGGGCCGCGAGCTCGGCGAAGGTCAACCGGGTGTCGCCGTCGACCAGGCCCTCACGGTCGCCGAACCGGCGGACCGCCCGATCGATCGCCGCCGGAATGGTGGCCGGGAGATCGTCGGCCGGCGGCGGATCGTCGCAGGTGATGGGCACGGCGAAAAACCTAACGCATCGTCAGATTGGGGACCGGTCCCAGTCTCGGGCGTGTGGGCGGTCAGCCGTCGGGGCGATCGCGGCCCAGCTTCGCGCGGAGGTCGGCGAGACGGCGCTGGAACGCGTCGCTCGTCATCGACTCGCGTTGCGGCTCGAGCTCGAGCGCGACCGCTTCGGCCGACGTCGTCACGCGTGCAACGGCGTCGAGGGTCTGCTTGGTGGTCGTCACCAGGTCACGCGGGCGCGACGCGGACTTCCGCGCGAGTGCCAACGCGGTGTCGAGCAGCTCGCCTTCGGGGATGCAGCGCCACGCCAGGCCCACGCGTGCCGCGTCCTCGCCGTCGACCGACTCGCCGAACAACACGAGCGCGGCTGCGGCTTGTCGGCCGACGCGCTCGCGCAATCGCCAGAGGTTGCCGCCGCCGGGATGGATCCCGAGGTCGAGCCAACGCGGGTCGAACCGGGCCCGCGGCGAGCAGAGGATCACGTCGCAGGCCAACGCGAGGTTCGTACCCGCGCCGATCGCGGGTCCGTTCACCGCCGCGACCGTGGGGACCGGCGCCTCGGCGACGGCGAGGAAGCCCGCGTACATGTCCTCGAGCGGCGCCTTCGGTTCGAGCAGGTCGTCGACCGACCCACCGGCAGAGAACACCGGCGGGGTGGCGGTGACGACGATCGCCCCGGCGCCGGCTGCGATCGCCCGGTCCACGGCATCCACGAGCGCCAGCGTCAGGGCGTACGAGAGGGCGTTGCGGTGGGCGGGATCGTCGAGGGTGATCGTGGCCGTGTCGCCGGCCGGGGAGATCTCGCAATGGACCAGCTCGGCCACCGTCTACCCGGCCCGGATCAGGGTTTCGAACATCGGTTCAGACTAGTGAAGACGCGCTCGACGGACCGCCGATCGGGGCCTAACGTCTGCTCGCGATGGCAGAGACGAGCACCGATCAGGGGGCGCAGACCACGGCCGGAGGCCGGCGCGAGCAACGGCGCCTCCTCCACCAGGACCTCAGCCGGACCCAGCTGCTCGACGCAGCCGAGGAGGTCTTCGGCCGCAAGGGGTTCCACGAGACCACCCTGAAGGAGGTGGCGGAGCTGGCCGAGTTCTCGGTCGGGTCGGTGTACTCCTTCTTCGCGTCGAAGGACGATCTCTTCCGGCAGATCTTCCTTCGCCGCGGGGCCGAGTTCATGGCCGGATCCAAGCTGGTCTTCACGGGTGACGACCCCCGCCGGGAGCTCCACGACCTCGTCGACTTCGAGGTGGGCTTCTTCCGGCGCTTCCCGCGGTTCGGGCTGCTCGTGCTGCGGTACTCCAGCGCCCCGATGCCTCCCGACGCCCGGATCCACCCTGCGGTCGCCGAGGGCTACAACGAGTCGCTCCGCCGTCAGGCCGACCTGTTCCGCCGCGGTCAGGCGTCGGGCCAACTCGGTCCCGGCGATCCCGACGTCCTCGCCCGGATCCTCTCCGGGATCATCGCCGCCTACCAGTCGGCGGATCCGGCGATCGTGTCCGACGATCCGGCCCCGCCCGAGCTGTTGGCGCTCGACGATCTCCACCGCATCGTCGACCGCGCCTTTGTGACACCGCTGGTGCCATGAGCCCCGGCGAGATCACCGACGAGGGTGTGCAGCGGCTCGTCGACCGCATCGGCATCCCGGAGCCCCACCCGGTGCCGCCGCACTACTTCCGGCCCGGTCTCGACGCGTTCCGCCACGTCGCGACGGCATACGGCGATGACAACCCGCTCTGGTCGGACCCCGCGCACGGCGCAACCACGCGGTGGGGCGGCCCGATCGCGTCACCGGTGCTGGTCGGCGGCGATTCGCTCATCGGCGAGGACGAGGTGACCGCGGTCGCCCCCGAGCACCACGAGCTCATGAAGGGCGACCCGCTCCGGGGCGTCCACGCCTTCTACTCCGCGAGCGCGCGCGAATGGTGGGCTCCCCTCGCCCCCGAACATCGGGTTTTCCGCCGCAACGCGTTGGTCGGCGTGCACGACAAGCCGAGCGAGTTCGCCGACCGCGCGATCCATGAGTGGACCGGCCAGGTCTTCCGCGACGACGCGGGAGCTCTGCTGTCCGCGCAGTACCGCCTGATGATCCGCACCGAACGGACCAAGGCCCGCAAGCGCAAGAAGTACGACGCGGTGACGGTCGCGCCGTACACCGACGAGCAACTCGCCGAGATCGACGCCCAGTACGCGTCGGAAGACCCGCGCGGCGCGGACCCGCGCTGGTTCGAGGACGTCGGCGAGGGCGACGGGGTCGGCCCGATGGTGAAGGGCCCGCTCACCGTCACC
>JAODBH010000107.1 GCA_025463865.1 Actinomycetes bacterium
CGGGTCGCGTGCTGCAGCTGCCGATCAACCACTTCGAAGGCAACTACGTCTGCACGCCGGAGACGCTGGCCGAGCTGCGGGCCGAGGGCCTCGTCGTGTTGCGTTACGTCCGCAACCCCAATGGCAGCGTCGACGACATCGCCGGGATCTGCAACGCGGGCCGGAACGTCGTCGGCCTCATGCCGCACCCGGAGCGCGCGTCGGACGCGATCCTCGGCTCGGCCGATGGCGTCGTCCTGCTCCAGAGCCTTCTGGGTGCCGCGGCTTCGTTCTCTGCCCACTCCGGCGTGGGCGCCGTCGCATCGTGAGGCCCGCCCAGCTCGCGCTCGCGGAGATGCTCCAGAAGTACGCGATCCGAACCGGGGACTTCACCTTGGCCTCCGGACGCAAGAGCTCGTGGTACCTCGACGGGCGAATGGTCACCTTCCGCGGTGACTGCGTCCAGATCGTGGGTCGCGCGGTCGTCGAGGCGCTGTCGGCCGCGGGGATCGACGAGTACGACGCGGTCGGTGGCCTGGTCGTCGGCGCGGTACCGGTCGCCGTCGCGGTCGCCGCGGTGTCCGGCGTGCGGTCCTTCGCGGTCCGCAAGGAGGCCAAGGAGCACGGTGCGGGCGGGATGATCGCCGGACCGCTCGAGACCACCGACCGGGTGATCGTCGTGGAGGACACCGTCACGAGCGGCGGATCGGTCCTGCAGGCGCTGCGTGCGGTGCAGGACTTCGGGGCCGAGGTCGTCGCGGTGGCGACGTTGCTCGACCGCGGCGGCGAGCTCGAGGCACTGCTCGCGGCGGAAGGCGTGGCGTACGTGCCGACCCTCGTGGCCCCGGAGCTCGGGTTCGCGTTCGGTTCCTAGCCGGCCGTGGGAGCACCCGCTGCAACGCGGCGGTGCGCGTCGACGATCGTGTCGATCATCACGCGGCCGTACCGCGCGGCCCCGACCACACACACCACGCTCAAGCCGGCCGGGATCCAGGGCCACGCGCCCAGCGGGCGGTTGTTCTGGTAGAGCACCCACGCGATTCCGATCGCCGCGGTGGAGAGCACGTACTGGGCGACGTAGAACGCCCACCAGAGCCGCACCGTCCGCCGGCCCGGTGCATCGGGTGGCAGCAGGCTCTTGATGCAGAGGTACGGGATCACCAGGTTGGCGATCGGGATGAACCAGCCCCCGATGAACCATCCCGGGCCCCACGGACCGTGGATGCCGAGGCCGCGGGCGGTCTTGGCCGAGCGGTAGGCCCAGATGATGAACAGGACCCCGCACACGACGACCGCGAGCGACCCGAGGTTCGACACCAGGCCGAGCGCGGGGTTCACCGTGTTGTTGGGCAGGTTGCCGTTGTTCGAGGACAGCATCTGATCGACGACCCGCAGCGTGCGGTGGAGCTGGCTGACCGAGGCCAGGGTCTGCGCGATCTGGCCGAACAGGGCGACCAGCAGCGCGATCCGGGCCGCACGACCCGAGCGGGCTTCCTCCGCGACCATCGCTTCCGGTCCGACCTGCGCCGGAACGACCGGGACGTAGGCGGCGGTGCGCGCGTAGGCGCCTGCCTGCGGTGCGGAGGTCGCCACCGGGGGCGGATCCTTCGGCGGATGGATCGTTGCCGTCCACGCCCGACCGTCCCACCACCGGTATGTGGCCGCGCCCCACGGATCGGGGAGCCACGCCGGTGAGTTTTCGATCGGGGGTTGCGTCACGTCAGCGGACGATACCAGCGCGCTTCAACACGTCGGCCGGGACGTGCAATTCACGCCACGCGGCGTGGGAGATCCCCTTGCGATCGCTGTAGGACTTCGCCACCGCGATGAAGCCCTTTTCCAGCTCCGTCAGGTCGACTGCGGCGCCGAGAGTGCCGAGCTCCGCGGTGAGGTCCATGCGCTCCTGGGCCAGGCTCAGGCGCTGCATGGGGTTCGCCGAGTCGAGGCTCTGGGCGATCGCGGCAAGCCGCTTGTTGATCGATTCCTTCGTCCGCTTACGGCCCCGACGGGGTCGGTGTTGGTCGAGCGCTTCGAGGTATTCACGCACCGCGCGACTCTCGTCGCGGCCTTGGGCGAGGGCTTCCTTATGGGCATTGCTCATCGCGGACTTCGGAGATTGAGCCATGGAGATTCCTTGGATTGAGGGCGGTCGTACCGGGTGAGTGGCGGCCGTTTATCCTACTCATAGAACCCGTTCACCTTTCCAACCAGAAGATAACTGCGACGGGGCAACCGGTATCGTCGGGGCCATGGAGCCTCTGCACCGTCAACTCGGACTCACCGACGCCGAGCTGGCGGACATCGTCGACCTCCTGGGTCACGAGCCGACCGGCCTCGAGCTGGCGATGTACTCGGTCATGTGGTCCGAGCACTGCTCCTACAAGTCGAGCAAGGTTCACCTGCGCCGGCTCCCCACCGAGGCTCCGTGGGTGATGGTCGGGCCCGGTGAAGGCGCCGGGGTCGTCGACGTCGGGGGCGGCCAAGCCGTCGCCATCCGCATCGAAAGCCACAACCACCCCTCTGCGGTGGAGCCCCATCAGGGCGCGGCCACGGGGGTCGGCGGCATCATCCGCGACATCTTCACCATGGGAGCCCGTCCAATTGCCCTGATGGATCCGTTGAGATTCGGATCGCTGGACGACGCCCGGACCCGCTATCTCCTGGAGGGCGTGGTCTCCGGGATCAGCAGCTATGGGAACGCGGTGGGTGTTCCCACGGTCGGCGGGGAGCTCGTCTTCGACCCTTGCTACCGGACGAATCCACTCGTGAACGTGCTCTGTCTCGGCGTCCTGCCCCACGAGCGCCTCGCGCTCGCCCGGGCCGAAGGCGCCGGCAATCTCGCGGTGCTTATGGGCGCTTCCACCGGCCGTGACGGCATCGGCGGGGCCAGCGTGCTCGCTTCGGCCGGGTTCACCGAGGGCGCCGACGAGAAGCGGCCGTCGGTCCAGGTGGGCGACCCCTTCGAGGAGAAGAAGCTCATCGAGGCCTGCCTCGCGCTCCTCGAGGCCGGTCTGGCCAGCGGCGTCCAGGACCTGGGCGCCGCCGGACTCTCCTGCGCGGCGTCGGAGACCGCGTCGAAGACCGGCGCCGGGATGGACGTCGATGTGGCCCGCGTCTGGCGCCGCGAGCCGCACATGACCGCGGTCGAGACGATGACGTCCGAGAGCCAGGAGCGGATGCTCGCCATCGTCACGCCGGAGGACCTCGACGAGGTCCTCGCGCTCTGCGAACGGTGGGAGATCCGGGCCTCGGTGGTCGGCCGGGTCACCGACTCGGGCCGGTTCCGCGTGCTCGACGGTGTCTTCGACGCGTGGGGTGTGCCGGGCACCAACCCTCCACCTCCCTTGGGTGAGGAGCCGATCACGCCGAGCTCCGACCGTGAGCCGCTCGCCGACGTTCCCGGCGCTTCGCTCGGCGACGGCCCGGTGTACGAGCGGCCCATGAGCCGGCCGGAGGGGTTCGACGCGGTGCGCGGTGACGACCCCACGGTCGAGCTGACCAACCGGTTCGCCGACGGCGCCGACCTCGGCCCCGAGCTGCTCGCGCTCCTCGCCACGCCGTCGATCGCCGATCCCTCCTGGGTGTGGCGGCAGTACGACCACCAGCTCTTCCTCAACACCGTGCACGGTCCCGAGGGGAACGCCGCGGTGCTGCGGCTGCGCGGCACTCCGGCCGCGCTGGCGCTGTCGACCGACGGCAAGGCGCGCTTCTGCGAGTTGGATCCGCGGGTCGGCGCGCGGCTCGCGGTCATGGAGGCCGCCCGCAACATCGCGTGTACCGGAGCCCGTCCGCTGGCGTTGGTCAACTGCCTCAACTTCGGCAATCCCGAGCACCCGTCCGTGATGTGGCAGTTCTCCGAGGCGATCGACGGCATGGCCGAGGCCTGCAACGCGCTCGGCCTGCCCGTGGTGGGCGGCAACGTGAGCTTCTACAACGAGTCCGACGGCGCCGACATCCATCCGACCCCGGTTGTCGGTGTCCTCGGCCTGATCGACGAGCTCGCCGACCCGCCCCCGCCGCCTGCAGTGCACGCCGGTGACCTTGTGGTGCTGCTCGGTGAGACCGCGTCGGAGCTCGGCGGTTCGGAATGGGCCGCGGTCGTCCACGGGCGCACCGGAGGCGTGCCGCCGGCCGCGGATCTCGACGCCGCGGTCGCGTTGCACGGCGTCGTGCGCGAGCTGGTGCGCGACCGCGTCGTCTCGGGCATCCACGACTGCTCCGACGGCGGGCTCGCCGTCGCGTTGACCGAGATGGCGATCGCGGGCGCCTCCGGCGTGCGGGTCGAGCTGCCCCGCGACATCCCGCTGGCCGCCGGATGCTTCTCGGAGTCGGCCAACCGGGTCTTGCTGTCGGTGGCGCCCGGCGCCGTTGCCGACGTGATCGCCCGGGCCGAGGCCCTGGGCGTACCCGTGCGGGGAATCGGCACGGTCGGCGGTGACCGCATCGTCGTCCGAGGCGCGGCCACCGACGGCGCCGACGGCGTGGGCGCGATCGACGTGCTCCTCGACGACGCCGCGCGGGCCTGGCGCGACGGTCTCCCCACCGCGCTCGGCCTCACTCCCGTCACCCCCTGAACCACCGGCGAACCGTCAGTTACGGCGGCGAACCTCGAGGGCGTCGAGGCCATCGAGCAGCGAGTCGGGAACCCGTAGGTCGCCGCGGCCGGTACCGACGCTGAGATCGGGCTTGTAGGTGCCGTGGTAGTCGGAGCCGCCCGTGGCGAGGATCCGGTTGCTGGCTGCAATCGCGTGGAGCTCGGCTCGTTCCTCGACGGAGTAACGCCCGTACTCGCACTCGAGCGCGTCGAGCCCGATGTCGGCGAGGTCGCGCACGAAGGCGTCGAGCTCGTTCCCCCGGAGCTTGAGCGAGAACGGATGCGCGACCGACGTCACGCCGCCCGAAGCGCGCGCCAGCGAGATCGCGGTGGCCACGTCGAGCCGGGCGCGCTCCACGTAGGCCGGCTTCCCGTCCGCGAGCCAGAGGTCGAACGCCTCCTGGATGGAGCCGACGTAGCCCTTCCGCATCATCACCGCCGCGAGGTGCGGACGGCCGACCGAGCCTCCGCCCGCCTCTTCGAGCACCTCGTCCAGCGTGATGTCCATCCCCTGGTCGCGCAGCACGGCGACGATCTTCACGTTGCGGCCGGCGCGCGCCTCCTGGAGGCTGAGAAGCCGGTCCTGCAGCGGGCCCGGCTCGTCCTCGACGAAGTAGACGAGCAGGTGCAGCGACCCGGGGGCCCGGCCCCCGAGCTCGCACGAGATCTCGCAGCCCGGCACCAGCCGGACGTCGGCCTGAGCGGCCGCGCGCCGCGCCTCGGCGATGTGCTCGAGGGTGTCGTGGTCGGTGAGCGCGAGGGCCTCGAGGCCGGCTGCCGCAGCCAGACGGACGACCTCGGTGGGCGAGTCGCTGCCGTCCGACGCGGTGGAGTGCGAGTGCAGATCGATCATCCCGCTCTCCCCGCCGAAGTCGAGGACTCGGCCGCGAGGTCGCCCGATTCGAGGAACGAGATCACCTGCGCGGCGGACGCGTCGGCGGTGCGGTCGTGGGTCACGACCCGCAGCTCGGGATGGACGGGCGCTTCGAACGCGAGGTCGAGCTCGCCTGAGCGCTCCTGGCCCAACTCGGCGGGGGTGTCGACGAACACCTCGGCGAACCGGCGGATCGTGAGGCGCGCGTCCTCGATCGGCTCGCGACGCGCGGAGCGTCCCACCACCACCGCGATCACGCCGTGCGCGGCGAAACGCGACGCGAGCCAGGCCAGGCGACGGTCGTCCGCGCCGAGGTCGTCACCGTCAGGGGCGGGGCCGAGCCCGAGCCCCTCGCGTACGGAGTCGCGCTCGAGCAGCTCGACTGCGAGGCCGTCGGCCCGCAACGCGGTGACGACGCGCGCCGCGATGGTCCGCTTGCCCGCGCCGGCGCGGCCACTGAACCACAGACAGCGACCGGTGGGTTGTTCCATGCGCACCTCGGGGATCGGGAAGGCCACAACGCGTCCGACGGTACCCCGTGCGCGTGAGATACTCCTCGGCGGTGGAGTCGAACATCGGTCACGCTTGCGGCGTCTTCGGCGTTTACGCACCCGGTCAGCCGGTTGCCAATCTCGCGTACCTCGGGCTTTTCGCACTCCAGCACCGCGGGCAGGAATCCGCCGGCATCGCGGTCAGTGACGGCGAGTTCATCACCGTCGTCAAGGACATGGGCCTCGTCGCGCAGGTCTTCGACGAGCGCCGCCTCGCCCCGCTCGATGGCCACCTCGCCATCGGCCACGTCCGATACTCGACCACCGGTTCGAGCAGCTGGCGCAACGCGCAACCCGTCTACAAGGAGGTGGCCGAGGCCGGCTTCGCGCTTGGCCACAACGGCAACCTCACCAACACGCTCGAGCTGGCCGAATCGCTCGGGATGTTCCCCGGGATGCTGCCGAACGCCACGGAGTACGACTCCACCACCGACTCCGCGCTCGTCGCCGAGTTGGTCGCGCAGGAGTACTCGAGCGTGGCCCGCTCCGACGGCCGCGACCTCGAGCTCGCGCTGGGCAAGGTGCTGCCGCGGCTGAAGGGCGGCTTCTCCTTCGTCCTCACCGACGAGGCGCACCTGATCGGAGTCCGCGACCCGCACGGCTTCTGGCCGTTGTGCCTGGGCCGCATCGACGGCGGCTGGATCCTCGCGAGCGAGACCGCCGCGCTCGACATCGTCGGCGCCCACTTCGTCCGCGAGGTCGAGCCGGGCGAGATGGTGGTGATCGACGCGAGTGGCGTGAAGTCCCGCCGTTACGCCGAGGCCAGCCCCAAGCTCTGCCTCTTCGAGTTCGTCTACTTCGCCCGCCCCGACAGCGTCCTCTACGGCCAGAGCGTGCACGCGGCCCGCCAGCGCATGGGTGAGGAGCTCGCGAGCCAGGCGATGGTCCCGGCCGACATGGTGATGCCCATTCCCGAATCCGGGATCCCAGCGGCGCAGGGCTTCGCGCGTGCGTCGGGCATCCCCTACGGCGACGGCCTCGTGAAGAACCGTTACGTCGGTCGTACGTTCATCCAGCCGAACCAGCGACTGCGGGGCAGCGGGGTCCGGATGAAGCTCAACCCGTTGCCGGAGGCGATCCGGGGGAAGCGGCTGGTGGTGGTCGACGATTCGATCGTGCGCGGCACCACGACGCGCCAGGTGGTCGCGATGCTGCGCGAAGCCGGCGCGGCCGAGATCCACTTCCGCGTGTCGTCACCGCCGTACCGCTGGCCGTGCTTCTACGGGATGGACACCGGTCGGCGCTCAGAGCTGCTCGCCGCCGACATGGAGGTCGGCGAGATCCGGGACTACCTCGGCGTCGACTCGCTCGCCTACCTCGAGATCGACAAGCTGATCCACGCGACCCACGCGGTGGAGACGTCGTTCTGCACCGCCTGCCTCACGGGCCAGTATCCGGTCGCGATCCCCGACGCGCTCGCGAAGGACGTGCTGGAGGTCGGCGACGAGCTGCCGACGCCGGTCGCTCAGCCTTGACCGACCGTGAGGAGACCGGCCCGTCGCGGCCGTCCGACCCGCTGACCTACGCCGCCTCGGGTGTCGACATCGAGGCGGGCGAGGATGCGGTCGAGCGCATCAAGGCCCACGTCCGCTCGACGTTCCGGCCCGAGGTCATCGGCGACCTCGGTGGGTTCGGAGGGCTGTTCGCATTCGAGCCCGGCCGGATCAAGGACCCGTTGCTCGTCTCGGGCACCGACGGGGTGGGCACGAAGTCGGTCATCGCGCACCTCGCCGGCCGCTACGACACGATCGGCATCGACGTCGTGGCGATGTCGGTCGACGACATCGCGGCCCAGGGCGCCGAGCCGCTGTTCTTCCTCGACTACATCTCGGTCGGCAAGGTCGTCCCCGACATGGTCGACAGCATCGTCAGCGGTGTGGCCGCAGGTTGCCGCAAAGCGGGATGCGCGTTGATCGGCGGCGAGATGAGCGAGCACGCCGGCCTGATGCAGGAAGGCGAGTTCGATCTGGTCGGCTTCGCGGTGGGTGTCGTGTCGCGCGCGGCGTTGCTGCCCGCCGGTGTGCGCGTCGGCGACCGCGTCATCGGGATCGCGAGCCCGGGTCTTCGTTGCAACGGGTATTCGCTCGCGCGTCGTGCGCTCCTCGATGTCGCGGGGCGTTCCCTCGACGAGCCGGCGTGGCCGGGCGCGCACCACAGCCTGGCCGACGAGCTCCTGCGCCCGAGCGAGATCTACGCGCCGGCGCTGTTGTCGCTGCGCGCGCATGTCGGTGTCCATGCGTACGCGCACATCACCGGTGGCGGCCTGCCGGGAAACCTCAACCGGGTCCTGCCTGCGCACTGTGACGCGGTGTTGCGCCGGAGCTCGTGGGAGGAGCCCCGGATCTTCGCCGAGGTCCAGGCCGCCGGAGCGGTGGCGCCCGACGAGATGGAGCGGGTGTTCAACCTCGGCGTCGGGATGTGCGCGGTGGTCGACCCGACCGACGCCCACGCCGCGCTCGACGCGCTCCGCGCCTCGGGCCACGAGTGCTGGGACATCGGCGTCGTGGTCGAGGGCGGCGGCCGGGTGCACCTGGAGGCCTGAGCGCCGCGGGCGTCCGCCTCGGATCGACGCTGGTCCCCGTCGATTCGGGCGCTCTGACAGGTTTCGACCGGACTCTCTGTCTATGCTCACTCGCAGCGCGCGAAACCGGTGGTTCCGTCACCGGTGTCCCGCGTGTCCCTCTTGCCACAATCCGGGGTGATCGTTCGGTCGCTCGGACCCCTAATGGTACGCTCACGCCTCAAACCGTGGTTGTCTGCAAAATGCGGGCATACCGGGCGATGCTGAATCAGCTTGGAGGAACATTCCCGTGCAGCAGCCGAGTCCAGACGATGCGCTCCTGACCCCCTCTGAAGTCGCCGCGATGTTCCGGGTGAACCCCAAGACCGTCACCCGCTGGGCCCGCGCCGGCAAGATCTCGGCGATCCGTACGCTCGGTGGCCACCGCCGGTTCCGCGCCGCGGAGATCCACCGGTTCCTCGAGCAGGTCGACGAAGGCGTCGTCGAGGGCTGAGCTCCTCGAGCCAACGTTCGTCCGTCTCCCGCGCCCGGTCCCGGCCGAACGCGGAGACGCTCTCGAGTCGCGTCCCGGCGAGGTCGACGCGACGATTTCGACGCTCACTGCGATCGCCGCCTGCCGACGTCCGACCGTCGAAGATCGTGCGGTTGGGCCAGGCCGGAGTACGAGCGCCCGGAGTGTCGTTCTCGTGGCCGGGACCGGCGTCGATCCGGTGACCCCACGCTTTTCAGGCGTGTGCTCTGCCGACTGAGCTACCCGGCCGGGTGTTGACGGAACACTTGCAGGAACGGAGGCCTTCCGACCTCCGAGCGGTCCTGACGGGATTTGAACCCGCGGCCTCCGCCTTGACAGGGCGGCGTGCACTCCAAACTGCACCACAGGACCTTGCGCACCCCCGCCGGATCGAGCCGACGACGGCTGGTGCCCCCAGCGGAGTTCGAATCCGCGTTACCGCCTTGAAAGGGCAGCGTCCTGGGCCACTAGACGATGGGGGCTCGTCTCCAACTGGGAGGCGTGCAGCGTACCAGCACGTTCCGGCGCGCTCCCGAGGCCGGCGGGTCCAGCCCACGCACAACGGATGTCCGGCCAGGCGGTCACCCGGCGGTCGTGGGCGCGCTGCCTGCGGTGGGGGAACGTGCAGCGTCACACCCGGTCCGGCGCCGCCGTCGGAACCCACGACAGCCCCTGCACTCCTGGCATTCACGATGGTCTCGACACGGACTCTTCGTAGATGCAAGGCAAAGCGTTAACTTGCTCCGATGGCGACGTTCCGCGTGGGTCAGGCGGCCGAACTCCTCGGCGTGAGCGCGGACACCGTGCGCCGATGGGGTGACGAAGGTC
>JAODBH010000282.1 GCA_025463865.1 Actinomycetes bacterium
GACACCGAAGGCGGCCAGCACACGATCAGCCGGTTCTCGATCCAGCCCGTCGGCGAGGACGGGTGGATCACCGCGGTCTCGCGCCACTGGAACCTCGACCGCCACGACCCGAGGTAGCCGGGCAGCTCCTCGGCTCAGTCGGTCCAGCCCGGTTTCACGAGCCCGGTCTCGTAGGCGAAGACCACGAGCTGGGCCCGGTCACGCGCTCCGAGCTTGATCATCGTGCGGCTCACGTGGGTCTTCGCGGTCGCCGGACTGATGAAGAGCGCCGCGGCGATCTCGTCGTTCGAAAGCCCCGCAGCCACGTGGGTCATGACCTCGCGCTCGCGGTCGGTGAGGAAGTCGAGCTGCGGCGCGAGGCCGACGGGCTTGGCGCGCGACGCGTACTCTTCCACCAGCCGACGCGTCGCCCGTGGCGAGAGCAGCGAGTCGCCCGCGGCCACGGTGCGGACCGCGCGAACGATCTCCGCGGGCTCGGTGTCCTTGACCAGGAACCCGCTCGCGCCCGACCGCAAGGCCTCGAACACGTAGTCGTCGAGATCGAACGTGGTGAGGATCACGATGTGCGCTCCCGCCGCCCGCGGGTCGGCGGTGATCGTGCGGGTGGCCGTCAGTCCGTCGGTACCGGGCATCCGGATGTCCATCAGGATCACGTCGGGGCCGAGGTCCGCGGCGAGCGCGGCGGCTTCGGAGCCGTTGCCCGCCTCCCCCACCACCCGGAGATCCGGCTCCGCGTCGAGCAGCGAGCGGAGACCGGCCCGGATGAGCGCCTGGTCGTCGGCGAGCACGATCGAGATCACGACGGCCGCGCCAGGGGAATGCGGGCCCGCACCGCGAAGCCGCGTCCAGGTCGGGGGCCGGCTTCGAGCCCGCCTCCGACCGAAGCGGCCCGTTCGCGCATGCCCGGGATTCCGTTGCCTCCGCCGGGGAGCACCTGCGGTCGCACCCGGCCCGATCCATCGTCGAGGACCTCGATCCGTAGCTCGTCGCCCGAGACCGCGATGCGGACGACGGCTTCGGGGCGGTCGGAGTGCCGGGCCACGTTGGTCAGCGATTCCTGGATGATGCGGAACGCCGCGAGGTCGACGGCCCGGGGCAGCTCGCTCACGTCGCCGTCGATGTCGACGTGCACCTTGATGCCCGCCGCGCCGGAGCCGGTCACGAGGTCGTCGATCCGACCCAGGCTGGGAGTGGGAGCCCTCGGGGCGTCCTCGTCGACCTGGCGCAGCACGCCGAGGATGGACCGCAGCTCGACCAGGGCCTCCTTGCTGCTCTGCTTGATGGTCTCGAGCGCTCCACGGACCTGTTCCGGTTGCTCGTCCATCAGGTGCAACGCGACCCCGGCCTGCAGGTTGATCAGTGACATGTTGTGGGCCACCGCGTCATGGAGCTCGCGCGCCATGCGCAGACGCTCGTCGGCGACCTGGAGCCGAACCGCCTCTCGTTCCAACAGCCGGCGCTCGCGGGCGCGGTCCTTCCGGCTGCGGACGATCTCCATCACGCTGATCAACGTGATGAGCCACGCGAAGAGACCGACGACCGCGCCGACGGCCGGACGCGGCTCCCGATCGATCAGGTAGCCGACCCACGGGAAGGCCAGGAACCCGAACGCGATCGCCACGACCGCCGCGAGGCGGTGGCCCTTGATCACGCAGTACCCGAACGCGATCAGCAACGCGGCGAACACGGGACCACGGGGGTAACCGAGCGACCAGTACGCCAGGGTCGTGAGGAGGGCCACCCAGAGGACCAGCACCGGCCGGACCCGTCGAAACGGGAGGGCCAACGCGCCCACGACAAGCAGTGACGTACCCGCGAGACCGAGGTCCTGGTGGTCGTGGTAGTGCCCTGCCATCGCCGTGATGCCGAGCTCGATCGCGAGCGTTCCGGCAACGATCGCGGCCTCGAGCAGCAACCGCACAGGACGCCGGGTCTCGGGCCCGGCGTCGGGCCGGGTGGCCTGCTCGATCATCCGTTCAGCGTACGGACCCCTGACCCGGGCGTCGTCCACCGCTCGGCGCACGACCTCCGTACGCCGACGGGCGTACGCGCGCGTCCCGTCACGGGCCCGCCTGCGCCTCCGGAGGTAAGCCGGAATCCCCTCCCCGGACGGACGATCGCGGGCCCTCGCATCGTCACGATGCGGGGGCGGCTCATCGAGGAGCCGCCGATCCGAGGAGAACCCCACGATGACGAGCACGCTCGCACCCCCCGCCGCCGCCCGAACGGTCGGCGCGACCAAGGTCTACGGCGAGGGCGAGGCCGCGGTCCGCGCGCTGGATGAGGTGACCGTCGACCTGCCGACCGCACGGCTCACCGCGATCATGGGCCCGTCGGGCTCGGGCAAGTCGACGCTGCTGCACTGCGCGGCCGGCCTCGACGCTCTCACGAGCGGCCGGGCCTACATCGGCGGCGACGACCTCGCCACCCTCTCCGACCAGAAGCTCACGGTCCTGCGGCGGGAGCGGGTCGGCTTCGTCTTCCAGTCGTTCAACCTGGTGCCGACGCTCAGCGCCATCGAGAACATCACCCTCCCGTTCACGCTCGGCGGCACCCGGCCCGACCCCGCCTGGCTCGACGAGGTGATCACGACCGTCGGGCTCGCCGACCGTCTACATCACCGGCCGAACGAGCTTTCGGGCGGCCAGCAGCAGCGCGTCGCGGTGGCGCGCGCCCTCGCCACGCGGCCCGACATCGTCTTCGGCGACGAGCCCACGGGGAACCTCGACTCGCGCTCCGGAGCCGA
>JAODBH010000002.1 GCA_025463865.1 Actinomycetes bacterium
TCGACGAGGCCGGCGATGTCGTGGATGTCGGCATCGAAGTTGGGGACGTCAACGACGATGCCGGGGGCGTGGCGGATCTCGGTGCGCAGCTCGGCCTCGCGCTTCGCCACCACCGAGAAGTTGCGGAACGACTCGCCGATCGTGCCGAGCACCCGGGCGTCGCGGGCCTCGTCCTCGAGCCCGGCCATCCCCGTAGCGGCGAGCTCCTGCGCGATGTCGCCCGCGTGCTCGCACATGGTGTCGGCCGCGCGGCCGCCGTCGTCGGCGAGCAGGTACCGCGGCAGGGTCTTGTTGAGGATCAGCGCTCCGAGGTCGAACTTCCGGTCGATCAGCTCGCCGCAGAAGAACTCGGCCTCCCGGAGCGGCGCCATCTCGAGCGTGGTCACCACCGCGAACGTCGTCCGGCGGTCGTGCATGAGCCGCTCGACGGCGTGCGCGCGGGTCACGAAGCCGTCGTACATGGATTGGAAGTTGAGGAAGAACTCGGCGATGTCCTGCAGGAACTGGCTGCCGAGGATGCGATCGGCGATCTGGTAAAAGGGCCGGCTCGCGACACTGATGACGCGCGCGCCGCGCCGACCGCCGACCCGGTACGGGAGTGTGAGCCAACGCAGCAACCGGCCCCCGAAGAAGTCGGCCATGCGGGCGGGGGCGTCGAGGAAGTCGAGCGCGTTCCGCGTGGGCGGCGTGTCGATGATGATCAGGTCGTACGCGCCCGACTCGTGGAGCTCGTAGAGCCGCTCCATCGCGATGTAGTCGTGGCTCTGCACGAAGCGCGCGGTGAAGTTCGCGTACAGGCGGTTCTCCAGGATCCGGTAGGCGGTCTCCTCGTCGGGCGCGTGGCGAAGCACGAGCTCGTCCCAGCTCTGCTTGGTGTCGAGCATCGCGGCCCACAGCTCACCGCGGGGTTCGAGACCGACGGCCTTCAGCACGTCGTCCGGGACGCGCTTCTCGAGGTTGCCGATGCCCTCGAGGCCGAGCGAGTCGGCGAGCCGCTTGGCCGGGTCGATGGTGAGCACGAGCACCTTCCCACCGAGGTGCACCGCGGCCGCGACGGCCGACGCCGCGGCCACGCTCGTCTTGCCGACGCCGCCGGAGCCGCAGAAGACCACGATCTCCTTGGTCGCGAGCAATGACTCGAACGTGGGCGCGACGGGCGCGGGCTCGGTGCGTCGCGACGGGCTCACAGCCCGAGCTCCTCACCCAGCGAAGTGGCCATCATGCGGATGACCCGCAACCCGTAGCCGCGCACGAACAGGTACGGGAGGTACAGCATCGGGAGATCGACCTCCGTCCGCAGTCGGGTGAGGTACGTCGCGCGGGTGCGGCGCAGGTCGACGGCGAGCCAGGCCGCGTCGAGCACCGCGGTGGAGCCGGGCCCGACCCGTTCCTCGAGGATGCGGCTGGGCTCGCGTTCGCGCAACGCGTTGAACGTGGCTTCGTCGGCCCGGGTGAACAGCTCGGGCAGCACGCGGTTGACGATGACCGCACCCAGCGGCACGTCGAGCTCGGCGCGGGCCTGCCCGACCAGCTGGATCGTCTCGCTGACCGGCATCTCCTCGGGCGTGGCCACGATGTTCAGCGCGGTGATCGCGGGATCCGCGAGCAGCTCGGCCATCCATTCGGTCTGCTCCCGCACCATCCCGACCTGCACGAGCTCACGGATCGACCGCGGTGCGTCGAGCTGGCTGATGATGTGGCCGGTGGCCGCGGCATCGACGACGACGAGGTCCCAGTCGGCGCGACCCGCCATCGATTCGCGCACCTCCCAGCAGATCTTGCCGACGGTGAGGAGCTCGCGGACGCCGGGCGCGGCCGAGGCGACGAAGTCGAGCATCCGGGCGACCGGCCCGATCTTGCCCATGACCGGGATGCGGAGGTTCAGCTTCAGGTACTCCTGCAACGACGAGTCGGTGTTCATCGTCATCGCCGAGACGCCCGGTGCCACCACCTCCGGCTTGAACCCGACCGGGGGCCGTTCGAACAGGTCGGTGAGGTTGCCCTTGGCGTCGACCTCGACCAGCAGGACCCGCTTGCCGTGGTCGGCCGCGAGCATCGCGAGCGCGGCCGCGACCGTGCTCTTCCCCACCCCGCCCTTGCCCGTGACGAACAGGAGTCGTCGATCGAGCAGCCCGGGGGAAGGGGAGGCCGGCATCGCTACCGGCTGAAGCCGACCCGCTTGGTCTCGTCCTCGTTGGACACCTCGACGTAGGCGACCTTGTCGGCCGGGACCCCCACCTTGCGACCCTTGTTGTCGGTGAGCCACACCACCGGGTCGCCCGCCTTGAGCGCCTTGTCGAACGTGGCCACGATCTCGTCGGCGTCTCCGGCCAGCTCCACCAGGAGCTCCTTCGACGTGTAGACGACCCCGATCTTGACTTCCATCGACCAACGACCCTTCGTGGGAGAGAACTGAGCGGCGGACGCGGGTGCGCGTCGACGCCGCATCGTAGCGAGCCGCCCTGCGACGGGAGGATCCGGCCGAACCCGGAGGATCCGGCCGGCGCCCGGATGGTCGCGCCCCGGGTCAGGCGGTAGCTCAGATGATCTTGAGCTCGGGGCGGAAGATCTTCTTCGGCGCGAGTTCGGTGACGAGCTTCTCGGCGATGGCCCGGATGGCGACCGACGCCTCGTCGTCAGGGTGCTCGACCACGATGGGGTGGCCGTCGTCGCCGCCGGCGCGCAACGCCGAGACCAGCGGAATCTGCCCGAGCAGCGGCACGCCGAGCTGCTCGGCGAGCTCCTCGCCGCCGCCGGTGCCGAAGATGTCGTAGGCCTTGCCGTCGTCACCGCGGAACCAGCTCATGTTCTCGATGACACCGACGACCGAGAGGTTGACCTTCTTCGCCATGTAGGCAGCCCGCTGGGCGACCTTCTGCGCCGCGGCCTGGGGCGTGGTGACGATGATGACCTCGGCCCGGGGCAGGAACTGCGCCATCGAGAGTGCGATGTCGCCGGTGCCCGGCGGCATGTCGATGACGAGCCACTTCGGGTCGCCCCAGTGCACGTCGGTGAGGAACTGCTCGAGCGCCTTGTGCAGCATCGGTCCCCGCCAGACGACGGGCTGGTCCTCCCGGGCGAAGAAGCCCATCGAGATGAGCCGCACCCCGTTGGCGTCGGGCGGGACGATGACCTCGTCGATGACGGTCGGCGGGCGGTCGATCCCGAGCATGCGCGGCATCGAGAAGCCCCACACGTCGGCGTCGATCGCGGCGACATCCTCTCCCCGCTGGGCCAACGCGACCGCGCGGTTGGTGGTGACGCTCGACTTGCCGACGCCGCCCTTGCCCGACGAGATCGCAAGGACGCGGGTGCGGGAGTCGGTGAACGGGTTCGTGCGCGCGGGGTGGCCGCCCGCTCCGGTCTCGGTGGCGCCCCCCCGGAGGCTCTCGGCGAGCTCGGCCCGCTCGGCGTCGGTCATGACCGTGAGCTCGACGTTGACCGCGTCGACGCCCTCGAGCGGCGCCACCGCGTCCGTGACCCGCTTGACGATCTCGGTCCGCAGGGGGCAGCCCTCGGTGGTGAGGGCGACGAGGACCTCGACCTTGCCGCCCTGGACGAGGATCGCCTTGACCATGCCGAGGTCGACGATCGACCGGTGGATCTCGGGGTCCTCCACGGGTCGGAGAGCCTCGATGACGCGCTCCTCGGTGACAGCGGCCTCGGTCGGCATCGGGAGGGGATCCTTTCGGGGCGGGCATTTCCACTACGGGCATAGGTACAATACCGCCATGGCTGAGGACGGTTTCGAACCGGCGAGTGCCTCGAACGAGCTTTCCGCCGACGAGTTCAGCGCGGCGATCTCCGCCGTCACCAACGCCTTCGGCGACCCCACGCGGCGTGAGATCTACCTCTTCGTCCGCTCCAGCGAGGGCGGGGTGCGGGCCGGCGACGTCGCCGAGCACTTCGAGCTCCACCCCAACGTCGCTCGCCACCACCTCGAGAAGCTGTCGGCCGGTGGCTACCTCCGCATCGACCAGGCGCCCACCGTGGCCCGGAGCGCGGGTCGCCCGTCGAAGGTCTACGTCGCCTCGCCCCTCGACCACTCGCTGAACTTCCCGCCCCGCCGCGACGACCTGATGGCCACCCTGCTCGCCCGCGCGCTCGAGCTGCTCCCGCCCGAGCAGGCCGGGAAGATGGCCGACGAGGTGGGCTTCGAATATGGCCGCGTGCTCGCGTCGCGCATGTCGCCCGCCGGCGCCGTCGACGCGCAACGGTCGGTCAAGGCGGCGCTCGCCACCGTCGCCGACGCGCTGACCGCCCACGGATTCGCGGCCCACTCCGAGGCGCGCGGCAACGGCCTCGCGATCATCGCCGAGCACTGCCCGTTCGGTGAAGCCGCGCAGCAGTTCCCGCACGTCGTGTGCGCCGTCGACCGCGGGATGATCCGCGGCATGCTCTCCGCGCTCTACGGCGAGACCGACCCGCACTTCGAGGAGAGCCGGCCCGAAGGCGACGCGCACTGCGTCGTCACCGTCTGACCCTCCGGAACCCGGACCCGCCGTGCCCCGGACCTACCTCGATCACGCCTCGGGCTCACCCCTGCGGCCTGCGGCGTTCGAAGCGATGCTCCCCTACCTCCGCGACCACCCCGGCGACCCCGGACGCGTGCACACCGAGGGGCGGACGACCCGGGTGGCCGTCGAGGACGCACGCGAGCAGGTGGCCGCGCTGTTCGGGTCACGGCCGCGCGAGATCGTCTTCACCGCGAGCGGCACCGAGGCGATCAACACCGCGGTGTGGGGCGCCTCGGCCGGGCGCGACGGCTCCGCCCACGCGGTCACCACGGCCGTCGAGCACTCCGCGGTCCGCGACGCACTGGAGCGGGCGCCGGTTGCGGTGACGACCGTGGGCGTCGACGGACTCGGACGGGTGTCGGCCGACGCGGTGCTCGACGCCATCAGCCCGCAGACGGTGCTCGTGAGCGTGCAGTGGGCGAACCACGAGGTGGGCACGCTGCAGCCGGTGCTCGAGATCGTGGCCGCGTGCCGCGAGCGCGGGGTCCTCGTGCACGTCGACGCGTGCATGGCGGCCGGTCACGTGCCGGTCGACTTCCGCGGGTCCGTCGCCGACCTCGTGTCGGTCACGGGCTACAAGCTCGGCGCCCCGCGCGGCACCGCGGCCCTCCTGGTGCGACGGGGCCTGCGGTTCGCGCCGTTCGTCGTCGGCGGCGCGCAGGAGCGGGCCCGGCGCGGCGGCGCGGAGGACGTCGCCGGCATCGTCGGCTTCGGTGCCGCGTGCGCCGAGCTCGCGGCCGACGGACGACTCGATCTGGAGGCGTCGTTGGCGTGGGCCCAGACCGAACGGCTGATCGCGGGCACCACCGCGGCCGTCGACGGGGTGCAGGTCTACGGCGACCCGATCGATCGGGTACCGCACCTCGTGTGCCTCGGTGTCGAAGGCGTGGAGGCCGAACCGGTGCTGCTCGGTCTCGACCAGCACGGCGTGGCCGTGCACTCCGGCTCCTCCTGCTCGAGCGAGCTCCTCGAGCCGTCGCCGGTCCTGCAGGCCATGGGCGTGGACGCCGACCACTCGCTCCGCGTCAGCGTCGGCTGGTCCACCACCGACACCGACATCGACGCGTTTCTCACCGCGTTCCCCGACGTCGTCACCAAGCTCCGCGCCCTGCGGGGCTAGTGCAGAGGCGGGCGAGTGCAAAGGCGCTCGGCCCTTCGCGGTTCGTGCCCTTCGGCGGTCAGCGCCGGTCCTGCTTGCCCTGTTGGCGGAGGACGTTGAGGGCGGAGCCGGCGCGGAACCAGGCGATGTGCTCGTCGCTCATCGTGTGGGTGGTCGACACGTCTTCAGAGGTGCCGTCGACGTGGTGAATGCGGACCGTCACCGGACGGCCGGGGGCGAGGTCCGCGACGCCGAGGATATCGATGCGGTCGTCGACGAGGACCCGCTCGTAGTCGTCGGGGTCGGCGAACGTGAGCGCGAGCACACCCTGCTTCTTCAGGTTGGCCTCGTGGATGCGGGCGAACGAACGCACGATGATCGCCTTGCCACCCATGAACCGGGGCTCCATCGCCGCGTGCTCGCGTGACGATCCTTCGCCGTAGTTCTCGTCGCCGATCGCGACCCAGTCGATGCCGGCCTGCTTGTACGCCTTGGCGAGATCGGGCAGCGGGACGATCGAGCCGTTGCGGATGTCGACGCCGGAGCCCGACTCGCGCAGCGCGAACGCGTTGTTCGCGCCGATGAACAGGTTGCCGGAGATGTTCTCCAGGTGGCCGCGGTACTTGAGCCACGGGCCCGCGGGCGAGATGTGGTCGGTGGTGCACTTGCCCGACGCCTTCAACAGCACCGCGAGCCCGTCGAAGTCCTTTCCGTCCCACGCGGGGAACGGATCGAGGAGCTGGAGTCGCTCGCTGTCGGGCTTCACCACGATCGAGACGCTCGACGGGTCGGCAGCCGGGGCCTGGAAGCCGTTCTCGCCCGGGTCGTAGCCCTTGCTGGGCAGGTCGTCGGCGACCGGCGCCTCGAGGAACACCTCGGTGCCGTCGGGGGCGATGATCGGCTCGCGCACGAAGTCGACGTCGAGCCGGCCGGTGAGTGCCATCGCGGTGACGGTCTCGGGCGACGCGATGAAGCTCAGCGTCTCCGCGTTGCCGTCGTTGCGACGGGGGAAGTTGCGGTTGAACGAGTTGACGATGCTGTTGCGGGTGCCGGGCACGAGGTCGTCGCGCTGCCACTGGCCGATGCACGGGCCGCACGCGTTGGCGAGCACGGTGGCGCCGATGGCCTCGAGGTCGTCGAGGAGGCCGTCGCGCTCGATGGTGGCCCGCACCTGCTCCGAGCCGGGCGTGATGAGCAGGGGCGTCTTCACCCGCAACCCGGCGGCGGTGGCCTGACGGGCGACGTGCGCGGCCCGCCCGATGTCCTCGTAGCTCGAATTGGTGCACGAGCCGACGAGTGCGGCACTGATCTCGACCGGGTAGTCCTCGCGGACGACTGCCGCGGCGACCTCGGAGATCGGGCGGTCGAGGTCAGGGGTGCCCGGGCCCACGAGGTGCGGCTCCAGCTCGCTCAGGTCGACGTCGATCACCCGGTCGTAGAACTGCTCCGGATCCGCGTCGACCTCGGGGTCGTTGCGGAGGTACTCGGCGCGCGCGTCGGCGAGATCCGCGATCGCCTCCCGTCCGGTCGCCTTGAGGTAGGCGGCGCTCCGCGCGTCGTACGGGAACAGCGAGCAGGTGGCGCCGATCTCCGCGCCCATGTTGCAGATCGTCGCCTTGCCCGTGGCCGAGATCGACTCGACGCCCGGGCCGAAGTACTCGACGATCGCGCCGGTCCCGCCCTTGACCGTGAGGATGCCGGCGACCTTGAGGATGACGTCCTTGGCCGACGCCCAGCCCGACAGGTGCCCGGTGAGGCGCACGCCGATGTGCTTGGGGACCCGGGTGTTGAACGGCCAGCCGGCCATGACGTCGACCGCGTCGGCGCCGCCGACCCCGATCGCGATCATCGAGAGCCCGCCCGCGTTGGGGGTGTGGGAGTCGGTGCCGAGCATCATCCCGCCGGGGAAGGCGTAGTGCTCGAGCACGACCTGGTGGATGATGCCCGAGCCCGGCTTCCAGAAGCCGATGCCGTACTTGGACGACACGCTGCTGAGGAAGTCGTAGACCTCCCGGTTCACGTCGATGGCGTTCTCGAGGTCGATCTCGGCACCGACCCGGGCCTGGATCAGGTGGTCGCAGTGCACGGTCGACGGGATGGCCACCTGGGGCAGGTCGGCCGTCGTGAACTGGAGCAGCGCCATCTGCGCGGTGGCGTCCTGCATGGCGACGCGGTCGGGCCGGTAGTCGGCGTAGTCGGCGGCGCGGCCGAGCCCGATGGTCGACGGGTTGTCGGCGTGGGCGAAGAGGATCTTCTCGCCGAACGTCAGTGGACGGCCCAGGCGCTCGCGGGCGATCCGCACCGCCTCCGGGTACCGGGCGTAGGCGGCCTCGACGAGCGAGACGGGTGTGTTGGGCTCGACGACGTCAGCCATTTCAGAACTCCGGAGTCGGTGGACCTGAGGGCGAACCCGAGATTACGCCCGGATCCGTCCCCACCTCCCGTCCGGGCCTCGCGAACGGCTCAGGCCGCGGCGAGCCGGGCGCGGGCCGCGCGCACCGACGGCGGTTCCGGCAGCACGACGTTGAGCACGCGGCCGAGGCCGAAGATCGACACCCGCAACGCCGGCGTGGCCGGCGGGAACCACCACAGGCCGTAGAGGCGCTTGGCGACCCGGGGGAAGATCGCGACCGCGGCGGTGACCGGGACGCCCCAGAGGGGCCGGTACGCGAGCGGCATGGGCGGTGCGACGATCGTGCGGGCGCCTTCGCGCGCCGCGGGCGTCATCTGCAGATCCGGCACCCCGCGCAGGTAGTCGCGCAGATCGCCCATCGTGTGGGGCACCGCGTCGGCCGGCAGGCCCACGAGCTCGGCCGCCCGGACCATCTCGGCGACGTAGCGGTCGGCATCGGCATCGCTCAGGCTTCCGGCGTAGCGGCGGTAGGCCGCGGCGAACGAGTGCACCTCGACCGCGTGGATCCACAGCAGGAGGTCGGGATCGTCGGCCCGGTACCCGCGGCCGGTGGCCGGATCGACGCCCTCGATGTGGGAGTGGATCCGGCGCACGAGCTCACCCGCGGCCTCGGCCGACCGCGTGTCGCCGTAGGTGGTGGTCATGACGAACTCGGTGGTACGGCGCAGCCGGCCCCACGGATCGGTCCGGTAGTCGCTGTGCTGGTCGACCGCGGCCATCGCGCGCGGTTCCAGGGCTTGCACCAGCAGCGCGCGCAAGCCCCCGACGAGCATCGTGGGATCCGCGTGGAGCCGCCACGCCACGCTGTCGGGTCCGAACAGACCTACGTCCATTGGCCCAGGCTACGGAGTCGGATGCCGCTCCGAGGCATCGCGTCGGTGCGTTCACAGACAACCGTATGGGTCGTCTGTGAACGCACGGGACGCCGAGGTGTCAGCCCTTGACGGGCTCGTCGACCTTGACGGACTCCATCACGTCGCCGACCTCGGTGGCCTGGGCCACGTCGATTCCGGAGGTGACGTATCCGAAGAGGTTGTAGCTCTTCGCCAGCTTGCGGGTGCAGTCGTCGATGCAGATGAAGAACTGCGAGCCGTTGGTGTTGCGGCCGGCGTTCGCCATGGCGACGGCGCCGAGGGTGTACTCACCGGTGACGGGCTCGTCGGCGAACTTGTAGCCCGGGCCGCCCGCGCCGGTGCCGGCCGGGTCGCCACCCTGGATGACGAACTCGGGCACGACCCGGTGGAAGGTGAGACCGTCGTAGAAGCCCTGCTTCGCCAGGCCTACGAAGTTGTTGACGGTCTGGGGCGCGAGCTTCGCGTCGAGGTCCATCTCGATCACGCCGCGGTTGGTCGTGATCGTGACGTGGTAGGTCGCGTCGGGGACGATGTCGAACGCCGGCTGGTCCACGGGGTCTCCTGTTCGGGGGGTCGATCGGTCGGGCGACGGTGCTTCAGTGGGCCGTCGTCGTCGGAGGTGCGACCGTAGTCGCGGTCGGCGACGCGGCACTCAGCGCCGCGCCGAGCGCGCGCTGGGCCTGGCCGGCCAGGGCGCCCGCAGGCGCGAGGGCCAGGTAGCGCTGGAACTCGAGGACCGCGTGGCTGAAGTCGTGGTCGGTGTTCATCAGCACCATGCCCTGGAAGAAGTGCGTGTCGGGATACGCCTCGTTGAGCTTCTCGGCCTCGGCGAGCCGCGGCTTCGCCTGGTCGGGGATGTTGGCGAGGTAGAGGATCCAGCCCATGTAGGCCCGGGACTCGGCGTCGTTGGGGTCGAGCTGCGCCGCCTTGTTGTAGGCGTCGAGGGCCCTGACGTACTGCTGGGCGGCGAAGAGGTTGCGGGCCAGGGCGAGCTGTGCGGCGGCGTCCTGCGGCTTGGCTGCCGCGGCCTTCGCCAGCTTGGCCTGCTGCTGCGCGGCGGCCGTCGCCGCGTTGGTCTGGTTGATGCTCCCCGTGACCTCCTGCCCGGGAAGCCGCACGCCCATCGCGGCGGCGAGCGCCACCGCAGCCAGCGCCGCGAAGGCGAGCACGCCGCCGAGAGCCAGCAGGCGCCGGCGCATCGACATCGGCGGCGCGGCGGGACGCGAGTCGACCCCGTCGCGCAGGGCGCGGACCACCGCCGCGGCCCGCGCGGTGTAATCGTCGTGGAGCGTCGCGAAGGTCTCGTCGTCGACGTTGCCCGCGGCGCGTTCGGTGTCGAGGTCGTCGAGCGACTGCAGGAGGAAGTCGCGTTCGGCCTCCAGGGCCTCGACCTCCGCCGACGACGTGGTGGGTCGGCGCGAGGGCTTGACCGCGGCGCGGCTCACGGTTGCTTCCCCTTGCGCAGCTCGTCGACCAGCGCCTCGTCGGCTGCGGTCGCCGCGAGACGCGGCTGCGAGCGCCAGCGGCGCAACGCCACCACCAGCCCACCGGCCGCGGCGACGAAGGCCAACACCGGCAGGCCCCAGACCACGAGGCCGAGGCCGTCGTCCCCGCGTGGCTTCAGGAGGATGAACTCGCCGTAGCGCTCGACGTAGGCCTTGCGGATGGTGGTGTCGCTCTCCCCCGCGGCGATCCGCTTCTTGATGTCGGTGCGCATCGCCTGCGCGGTGGTCGACTGGCTGTCGGCGACCGAGAGGCTCTGGCACTCGACGCAGCGGAACTCCGACTCCAACGACGCGGCGCGCGCCTTGGGCGTGCGGGAGTCGTTGCCCCGGGTCGCGACCACGACCGCGCCGACCACGAGGACCGCGAGCAGCACCCACGGCACGACGCGCTTCATCCCTGGCAGCTTCCGCGCGCGCACGCGAGCATCGAGTCGAGGTTGCCGGTGCCGACGGGCCCGAGCTGACTGGCCACCACCGTGCCGTCGGCCGCGATCGCGTAGGTCTCCGGTTGTCCGGTGGTACCGAAGTCGATCGCCGCCTGCGACGAGGGGTCGAACGCGATGGTCCACGGCGACTGGTGTTGCTTCTGCCAGCTGCTGACCGCGGCCTTGGTGTCGTCGCGCACGACCGAGAGCATCACGAGGTCGGGGTCGTTCTTGTGGGCCTGGCCGAACGACGCGATGGCGTTCGCCTCCTGCTGGCACGGGATGCACCACGTGTTCCAGAAGTTGACGATGACGACCTTGCCGCTGAGGTTCGCCGACGTGAGCTTGCTGCCGTCGAGCTTCTGGAGCGATACCGTCGGCGCCGGCTTCCCCAGCACCACGCCGCCCTTGTAGGTGGGCTCGTTGTTGACCTGGGTCGCGAGGATCACCCCGAAGATCGCGACGGCCAGACCGACGGTGAGCGCGATCCAGCGGGCGCGGTGCCGCGTCTTCACACCGGCACCTCTTCACCCGCGACCGACGTGTCGGACGGTCGACGCACCGCATCCTCGCCGCCATCGGGATCGGGAGGTGCGCCGGCCGCGGCGCGTTCGACCGGGGTCGGGCCGACCACGCGGCGGCTGCGGGGTGTGAGCGCGATCACCGTGCCGACGGCCATGAGCACCGCGCCGCTCCACAACCACAGCATCAGCGGGTTGACCGCGACCGCGATCGTGACCGTCTTCGCGGCCTGGGGCGACGACACCAACGTCATGTAGACGTCCTGGAACAAGCCGGTGTGCACCGACGGCGTGCCCACGCCCTCGGAGCTGTTGGGGAACGAGCTGATGGACGGCTTGAACACGCCGTAGTCGGTGGATCCCCGCTGCAGGCGGACCCGCGCGTCGATCTCGGTCTTCTGGCCCGTGGTGATCTGGTCGCGGCCGAGGTACGTGACCTTGTAGCCCGCGACCACGGCCGACTCGCCGCGTGTGAGCCGGAGCTCGTGCCGCTCGCCGTAGCTCTGGGAGGCGGCGAGGCCGATCGCGAGGAGCACCACACCCGCGTGCACGACGAGGCCGCCGTAGAGACGCGGATTCCCTCGGACGATCCGGAGCCACGCGAGTGGGAAGGCTTCACCCGTGGCCTTCCGCCGGGCGCGGGCCCCGACGTAGAACTGCCGGAAGATGCCGCCGAAGGCGAAGCCTCCGAGCCCGAAGGCGGCGACCGGGAACAGGCCCCGGGCGCCGATGAACAGCGCGACGACGACGCACAAGCCGCCGAACCAGGCGGGGAACAGCAGCCGCGACCGCACGACCTCACCGCTGGTGGCCCGCCACGGCAACGCCGGCGCCACCGCCATCAGGAAGAGCAGCGCGAGACCGATCGGCGTGGTCATCCGGTCGAAGTAGGGCCCGCCGACCGAGAGCTGCTTGCCCTGGAACGCCTCGGCGACGAGCGGGAAGCACGTGCCGAGCAGCACGACGAACGCGAAGCCGGCGAAGAGCAGGTTGTTGGCGAGGAACGCGGCTTCCCGCGACACGGGCGAGTCGATACGGCCGGGGGCGCGGAGCTGATCGCCCCTCCATGCGATGAGGCCGACTCCCACCACACAGCACACGCCGAGGAACGCGAGGAGCCACGGCCCGATGTCGGAGATGCTGAACGCGTGCACCGAGTTCACGATCCCGGACCGGGTGAGGAAGGTGCCGAGGATCGTCAGGCAGAACGTGGCCACCACCAGCGACAGGTTCCAGACCCGCAGCATCCCCCGGCGTTCCTGCACGATCACCGAGTGGATGAACGCGGTGGCGGTGAGCCACGGCAGGAGCGACGCGTTCTCGACCGGGTCCCAGGCCCAGTAGCCACCCCAACCGAGGACCTCGTAGCTCCACCACGCGCCCAGCGCGATGCCGGCGGTGAGGAAGCCCCACGCGATGAGCGTGCTGCGGCGGGTCTCGGTGAGCCACCCCTCGCCGAAGCGGCCGGTGACGAGGCCCGCGATGGCGAACATGAACGGGACGGTCATGCCGACGTAGCCGAGGTAGAGCATGGGCGGGTGGAACGCCATGATCGGGTTGTTCTGCAGCAGCGGGTTCGGCCCCTGGCCGTCGATCGGGATGGTGCCGGTGACCGCGCGGAACGGGTTGGCCGGGCCGAGCATCAACGCGAAGAAGAACAGCGAGACCACGAGCCCGGTGATCTCGGCCCACGCCACGAGCGGGTCGGTGGCCCGCTTGCGGAACTTGTAGGCGACGAACGACAGGTAACCGCCGAGGATCAGCGCCCAGAGCAGGATCGAGCCCTCCAACGCGGCCCACAGCCCGGTGATCGTGAACAGCATCGGTGTGGCGCGCGCGTTGTTCTCGGCGACGTACCGGAGGCTGAAGTCGTGGGTGACCAGCGCCCACTCCATCGCACCGACCGCGATCACCGCGGCCGCGAGCACGCCGAAGAGGAACAACCGGCCCCGGCGCAGCAACCGCTCGTCGTGCTTCACGACCCCGGCGACGAGCACGACGATGCCGAGCGCGGAGACGCTCGTGCCGAGCGCGATTCCGAGGACCCCGAGGACCCCTCTCATGCGCCCGTCTTCTTCGGTGCCTTGTTGGTGTTCACCTTCGGCGGCGCGTAGTTGTTCCCGTGACGGATCAGGATGCGGTCGCTCATGAAGACGCGGTGGCTGTTGAACTTGCCTTCCACGACCACGGGCACCGACTCACCCTTGCTGACACCGGTGCGGAACAGCGGCGGCTCGTCGCCCGAGTGATCGACCTCGACGGTCTTCTTGCCGTCGGTCACCTGGAACACGATCTTCTTGCCGTCGTCGTGCACGGTCTTCGGGATCACCGCACCCGCGAGCCGGAACCGCTGACCCACGGGCTGCTTGATGCCCTCGCTGACCGACCGGTAGTACTCGATGTTGCCGCGCAGCCCGAGGACGAGCAGCGCGATCACCGCGACCCCGCACAACGCCGCGGCGACGATGTACCGGACCTGCCGCTTCTTGCGCGGCTGCACCCGTCGGGGTGGGCGGGGGCCTTCGGGTCCTGCGTCGGGTGAGTCCTCGGGCGCGATGGTGCTCACGCAGACGTCTCTTCCATGCGTTCGGCGACCTGCTGGGCGTGCCGGGTCCGCAACACCACCCGGAGCGCGTATCCGCCGAGCACGAGGGCGGTGATGCCCCACCCTGCGAAGACGTAGCCGGCGTCGGTCATCGGGCGCTCCCGTCGGCGACCGGCTCGCGGGTCGCGTCGTCGGCCGAGACCCGCTCGGCGATCGCGAGGTCGAGCTCGGCGTCGGCGAGACCGTCCTCGAGGACGGCGAGGCGGTACCGCAGGTCGAGCAGCCAGACGAAGAGCAGGGTGAAGGCGAGCACACCCCACCAGAGGGTGAAGGCCATCGACCCGTGGATCTTGGCGTTGAGGTCGGAGTTGAACACGGTCCCCTGCTGGTGCAGCGTGCGCCACCACGTGACCGAGAAGTGCACGATCGGCACGTCGAGGAACGCGATCAGCGCCGCGATCGAGTTGCGCTTGGCGTTGCCGTCGGCCGACCCCGGCACGCGGCGCAGCGCCAGGTACCCGAGGTAGAGGAAGAACAGCACCGCGGTGGTCACGAGCCGGGCGTCCCACGCCCACCAGACGCCCCAGATCGGGCGACCCCAGAGCGAGCCCATGACGAGCGTGAGCCCGGTGAACACCACACCGAGCTCGGCCGACGCGCCCGCGATGCGGTCGTAGGCCTGGCGCCGGGTGCGGGGCCAGAGGTACAGCGCGGACGCGAGCGACGTGACCCCGAACGCCAGGTAGGCGAGCCAGGCCGTCGGGACGTGGAGATAGAGGAGCCGGACCGCGTCGCCCTGGATCGCGTCGGCGGGTGTGGCTCCGAGCCCGAACAGGACGAGCACCGCGAGCGCCACGAGCGTCACCCAGCCGAGGGGCCGGCTCACCGCACGCGGGAACAGGCCTGCCGGCGCGGGCGGCGCCGTGCGGGTCGTGCTCGTGGTCATGCTTCCTCCAACAGCGGCCCGAACGCCAGGACGCCCATGGTCACGTAGATGACGGCGAACAATCCGAGGAGCTCGATCCAGGGCCAGGCGTCGGAGGTCGTGCCACCCAGCGCGGCCTCGAAGGATCGGGTCGCACCGAGCATCACCGGAGCCAGCACCGGGAGGAGCAGCAACGGCACCAGGGTCTCGCGCACCCGCAGACCAGCGGCGAGCACGCCGTAGAGGGTACCGGTGGCCGCGAGCCCGAGGGTCGCGGCCAACGCGGCGAGCAGGAGCACCCCGACGCGCTCGATGCGGATGTCGTAGAAGACGACCACGCCGAGCCCGAGGACCAGCTCCAGAGCCAGCAGCTCGACCGCGATCGCGGCCATCTTGCCGAGGAACACCGCCCCACCGTCGAGGCCCGACATGCGGAGCGCGTCGCGGGCACCGTGCTGCTCCTCGATCGAGAACGCGCGCGCCACCGCGAGCAGGGTGGCCAGGAGGACCGCGACCCAGAAGAGCCCCGGGGCGGCCTTCGTGAGGATCCCGCGGTCGGGATCGAGCGCGAACGCGAAGAGCAGCAGCACGATGGCCCCGAACGGCAGCACCTGGGTGAGGGCGACCTTGGACCGGGCCTCGATGCGGAGGTCCTTGCCGGCGACCAGCCGGGCCTCGCTCCAGATGCTCACGTGGCGACGCTGACGTCGGGCACAGCCGGCTGCTCGGCGGGAGACGCGGCGGCCACCGGCGCCGGGGGGTCGACCTCGGTCTCGGGTCGGACGGGCGTCTCGGGCTGGACGCGCCCGCCGCTGATGACGACCTCGCGGTCGGCCAGCGCGCGGGCCCGCTCGAGCTCGTGGGACACCAGCACGACGGTCCGGCCCTCGCCCGGAGCCGCGGCCAGGACCGCGTCGAGCGTCTCGCGACCGTCGGCGTCGAGCCCGGCGTGGGGCTCGTCGAGGAGCAGGAGCTCGGGATCACGGACCAGCGCCGCCGCGAGCGACAGCCGGCGGCGCTGACCGGCGGAGAGGCGCGCGTGGGTCACACCGGCCAGGCGCTCGAGCCCGAGCCGGCCGAGCACGGGGGCAACCGCGTCGGTGCCGCGCCCGGAGGCGCGCGCGGCGAAGCGGAGGTTCTCGGCGACGGTGAGGTCGTCGTAGCAGCCGGTCTCGTGCCCGACCAGCGCGAGGGAGCGGCGGGCGCTCCGGCGGTCGAGGGCCAGGTCGTGGCCGAGGACCTCCGCCTCCCCGGAGTGGATCGGGAGGAGGCCGGCGAGCACCCGGAGCAGCGTGGTCTTGCCCGCACCATTTGGCCCGCTCAGAAGGACGATCTCGCCTTCGTCGACCGTCAGATCGATGCCGGTCAGGGCGGGAAACCGGCCCAACAGACACACGACGGAACGGAGACAGACGACGGACACAACGCCTCCGGGACCCGGGGCTCGAGGACAACTGATTGTAGGGAACCCCAGGTCGGAGTCACCAACCAGGCGTCGGCGGAGTTCGCGCCACAGAACTGTCGTGGGTCCCGAACACGCCGGAAACACGCGGGCGGTGGAGTGGTCGGATGACCGGAGCATCGACCCGCGCGGACGCCATCGAGGCGGTGCGCCGTGACGCACCCGGGGTGCCGATCACCGACGACGCCGAGCTCGTGCGGCGCCGGTCCACCGACCGGTCGGCGATGTTGGGCCCGATCATGGCCAGTGAGGTCGGCGGATCGCTCGCCGACGCGGTGGCCATCCCCGCCGACGAAGCCGAGCTGATCGCGCTCGTGGCCGCGTGCGTCCGTCACGAGGTCCCCGTCGTCCCCCGGGGCGCGGGCACCAGCAACTTCGGCCAGTCGATCCCGCTCGAGGGCGGCATCGTCATCGACACCAGCCGCATCCGCGGCGTGTTGCGCATCGACGCCGACCACGTGCGCGTCCGGGCCGGCACCCTGTTGCCCGCGATCGACGAAGCCGCCCGCCCGATCGGTCGCGAGCTGCGCATCCACCCGTCGAGCAAGCGGATGTCCACCGCCGCCGGCTTCGTCGTCGGAGGACACGGCGGGGTCGGATCGATGCGGCACGGCGGCCTTGCCGACCTCGGCAACGTACAGGGACTCCGCGTGATCACGGTGGAAGAGGAGCCCCGCGCGCTCGAGCTGCGCGGCCGCGACACCGGCTTGGTGCAGTTCAGCTTCGGCATGGCCGGCATCGTCACCGAGGTGGAGTTCCCGTTGACCGTGAGCCACGCCTGGCGCGACGTGATCGTCTCGTTCCCGACCTTGGCGGACGCCATGCACTTCGGCGACGACCTCACCCGGGCCGACGGCCTCGACGTCAAGAACTGCATGCCGATGGAGCCGGGCATGGCCTCGTACCTCACGCCGCTGCAGGCGCACCTTCCGACCGGACGGGCCGCGGCGCTCTGCATGGTGGCGCCCGCGTCGGTCGAGGGCCTCACCGATCTGGCGGCCGAGCGCGGCGGTCACGTCACGATGGACGTGGCCATGGGCGACGGGCCGCGGAGCTTCCCCGGTTACGAGTACACGTGGGGACACGCCATGTGGTGGCTGCGCAAGGGTCAGCCCGAGCTGGCGGAGGTGCTCTTCCTCCTCCCCGAACGCGACCCCGTCGGCACCCTCGACGAGCTCCTGTCGCGCGTCGGTGGCGAGTGCTGGGTGTCGTCGACCTGCCAACGGTTCGCCGGACGCCCGGCGCCGCAGGTGGCACTCGGCGTCGACGGATCGGTGCCCGGGCGCGTCGTGGAGGTGAGTGCGGCCGCCGAGGCGCTGGACTGCCTGGTCGTCAACATCCACCAGGCGAAGCTCGGTTCCGCGTCGATCCGCGACTTCGGCCCGCAACAACGAGCGTTCAAGGCCGCCGTCGATCCCCGCGGCTTGTGCAATCCGGGACACCTGGCCGACGACCTCGTCGACGACCGCGACACCGACGGCTCCGAGTCGGCTCGCTTGGTGGCCAGTGGCTGGTCGTCCCGGTGGTCCACGTCGGGCGAGCAGCCCGCCCGGTGAGCACACGACGGCTCAGCGGTGGTGTCGACGCGGACGGGTCGCCCTGCGAGGTACGGGTCGACGACACGACCGGCGCGGTGATGGCGTCGGCGCGCGCGCTCGACCCGAGGCCCGGCGAGGAGGTCGTCGACTGCCGGGGTCTGGTGCTGCTCCCGGCGGCGGCGGAACCTCACGTGCACCTCGACAAGGTGGCGACCGTGCGCGCCGCGCCCAACCCGTCCGGGGAGCTCATGGACGCGGTGGCCGCGTGGCTCACCTACGCGCCGTCGGTCAACTTCGACGATGTCGTGCAACGGGCGACCGCGGCCGTCGACGACTACGTCGCCCACGGCGTGACCGCTCTGCGCACCAACGTCAACCTCCACGCCTCGATCGATCCCTGCGTGCTGGAGGCGATCCTGCAGGTGCGGGCGGACGTGGCGTCCCGCTGTGACGTGCAGGTCGTCGCCCTGTTGATGCCGACGCTCACGGGCGACAGCCAGCTGGCGGCAGCGAACCGGCAGCTGGCCGAGTTCGCCTGCGACCTCGGCGTCGACGCCATCGGCGGCGCGCCGGTCACCGGCCCCGACCCGATCGGGACCATCGAGTTCCTCGCGGCGACGGCCTCGCGCCGGGACCGCGCCATCGACCTGCACATCGACGAGACCCTCGACTCCTCGTCCCGCACAGTCCTCGCCTACGCCGACGCGGTCGAACGCCATGGCCTCGGCGGCCGGGCGACGGCCGGCCACTGCGTCAGTCTCGGGATGCAACCGCTCGCCGAGCAGGAGGCGACCGCGGCCCGCCTGGCCGCGGTCGGCGTGGCGGTCGTGGCGCTGCCGACGACCAACCTCTGGCTGCAGGGCCGGTCGAAGCCCACGGCCACTCCCCGCGGGGTCACCGCGGTGCGGAGGTTGCTCGACGCCGGGGTCGTGGTCGCGGCGGGCGCCGACAACGTCGAAGACCCCTTCTGCCCGCTCGGCCGGGCCGATCCCTTCGACGCGGCCCGGCTGCTCGCGTTGACCGCCCACCTCCAACCGGCGGAGGCGTGGTCGGCCGTGAGCGGGTCGGCCCGCGCCGCGATGGGGCTCCCGGCGCACGGTCTCGAGGCCGGCGTCCGCGCTGACATCGTCGCCATCCAGGGACGCGACCTCGGCGAGGCTCTGGCCCGCAGCTCCGCCCGCCGCATCGTGCTCCGCGGCGGCGTCGTCGTGGCGGAGACGTCGGTGCGGGTGGAGCTGGCCTCCGCCCGCTGAGTCGCATCGCGACGGGGACCCCGACGCGGCCTACGCCTCTTCCTCCTCTTCTTCCTCGATCTCGAGGCCCACCCCGCCGAGCAGGCTCATGGCGAGCGGGATCACCTGGTCGCGCGACACGATCGCCCCGCGCATGCTCGCCACCCCCCGCACCCGCTCGAGCACGGAACCCGCGAGCCGGGTCCCGGCCATCGACGCCTTCCGGAACTCGGCCGTGGTGAGATCGCAGGCGTCGAAGATCACGTCGGAGAGCACGGACTCGGAGAAGTCGGCGTCGACCAGCGAGCAGCCGACGAGCTCCATGCGTTCGGCCTTCACGAAACGGAGGTTGGCGTCGTCGAGCTTGCAGTCGATGAAGCGCACGTCGCGGAGATGGCAGCCCGAGAGGTCGATCCCGGCCAGTCGGCAGTTCCGCAGCTCGACCCGCAAGAAGGAAGCCTCGTGGAGGTTCGCCCCCGACATCTCACAGTCGGCCGCGACCACGTCGACCAGCGCGAGACCGAGGAGCTCCGCTGCGGTGAGCACCGTCTGCTGCAGCTCGCAGCGGTCCAGCCGCAGATCCTGCAGCCGATCCCTCGCCAGGTCGGCCCCGACGATGCGGACGTCTTCCCACTCGTCGTGGGCCGCGAGCGTGGACAGCTCCACCACACGGTCACCGGCCGGGGCCTCGGGCGCGGACGGGTACACCACGGCGGAACGGGATTTGGGGGTGGCCACGCTCGGAGTATTGCCCCGATGATGAGGGCATGACGTTCGATCTGTCGGCAGCCGCGTCCTTCATGTCCACCCACGGGCGGATCCTCGACCAGCGCCGCTTCGACCTGCTCACGGGCGACGGCGGACACGAGGCAGTCCTCGCGGCACTCGACGGGTACCGCAATCCGGACGGCGGGTACGGCTGGGGGCTCGAGCCCGACTTCCGCGCGGTCGAGAGCCAGCCGACCGCCGGCATGCACGCGTTCGAGGTGTTCGCCGAGGTCGCGCCACTGACCACTCCGCGCGCGTTCGAGCTGTGCAACTGGCTCGAGCTGCACACCCTCGACGACGGCGGCCTCCCCTTCGCGCTCCCGGTGCGCGACGGATCCGGCTGCGCGCCCTGGTTCGCCAGCGCCGACCCGACCGTCTCCGCGATCCAGATGACCGCCCAGGTCGCGGCCAACGCACAGCTCGTCGCGCGTCATGATCCCGCCGTCGCCGGCCACCCCTGGCTCGCGCGGGCAACGCGCAACTGCTTCGACGTGATCGCGGCGATGGACACCGCGCCGCACGCCTACGAGCTGAGCTTCGCGCTCCGCTTCCTCGACGCGGCGGCCGACCGCGAGCCGAAGGCCCGCGACCTGCTCGCGCGACTGGGCCGGTTCGTTCCCGACGACGGCTGCATCCCGGTCGAGGGTGGGATCGACGGCGAGACGCTGCGACCCCTCGACCTCGCTCCCCGGCCGGACGCGCCCTCACGCGCCCTCATCCGGGAAGCCGCCGTCGCGGCCGATCTCGAACGCCTGGCCCGGCAGCAGGAGCCCGACGGCGGATGGACCGTCGACTTCGCGTCGTTCTCCCCGGCGGCGGCGCTCGAGTGGCGCGGCTACGCCACGGTGCAGGCCGTCGAGACCCTCCGCAGCAACCCCGCTTGAGGCATCGATCGGCCCTCGCCGGCGCCCGGTGCGGTCCGGGATCCCGTGAGGGCCCGTCTACGCTCCGTCGTCGTGCGCAACGTGGTGGGTCTCGTCGGCAGGATCTTCGTGACCCTCGGTCTGCTGATCCTCCTGTTCGTCGCGTATCAGCTCTGGGGCACCGGGGTCTACGAGTCGCAGCAGCAGGACAAGCTCGCCTCGCAGTTCCAGCAAGAGATCCGGAAGCAGCCGACGACCACCACCACGTCGGGCACCGCTCCAGCGGTGACCACAACCACCGCGCCCACGCCCGCGGCGCCGCAGGGGGACGCGGTCGGCCACATCGTCATCCCGAAGATCGGCGTCGACAAGTACGTCGTCCAGGGCGTCGGCGTCCCCGATCTGCGCAAGGGACCCGGGCACTATCCGAACACGCCGATGCCGGGCCAAGCGGGGAACGCGGCGATCGCCGGGCACCGCACCACCTACGGCGCGCCGTTCAACCGGCTCGACGAGCTGAACGTCGATGATCAGATCCAGATCACGACCACGCAGGGAACGTTCACGTACAAGGTCGACAAGCAGCCGTACGCGGTGCAACCGACGCAGACCGACGTCCTCGCCCCGACGACAGGGGCCACGCTGACGCTGACCACCTGCACCCCGAAGTTCTCCGCGTCGCAACGGCTCATCGTCCAGGCTGCCCTCGTGCTCCCGAAGGACCAGACCCCGCTGCCGACCGCGGCGACCACGCCCGCGGTCGCGACGAAGAGCACCGAGAGCCTGGCCCAGGCCGAGAGCGCAGCCACCGGCACGTCGCTCGCACCGACGTACCTGTGGGGCTTCTTCGTCCTGATCGTGGGCGGGCTCTGGTGGCTCGTGTTCCACCGTTACCAACGCTGGACGGTGTGGCTCGTCGGCGTGATCCCGTTCCTCGCGGTGCTGTTCGTGTTCTACGTGTACCTCGAGCGCGTGCTGCCCCAGAACTACTGAGCCACTCCTGCGTTCCACCGCGAACGGCGTCAGCGACCCTCGAACCGCGCCGGCCGCTTCTCCGCGAACGCCGACATCCCCTCCTGGAGGTCGCGACTCGCGAACGCGACGCGTTCGAGGTCGGCCACCACCGCAGGCGGGGCGCCGTGCAGCGCCTGCTTGTGGCTCGACACCGACAGCGGGGCGAGCCCGACGATCTCCGCGGCCCATTCGAGGGAGGTTGCGAGTGCATCGCCGACGACGCGTTGCGCGAAGCCGACCCGGGCGCACTCCTCGGCGTCGAACACGGCCGCACCCATCAGCAGGCTCGACGCCGCACCCGGACCGACGAGCCGCTCCAGCCGGCTGATGTTCGGCCCGCTCAGCACGATGCCGAGCTTGGCCGCCGGTATCGCGGCCCGAGCGCCGGCGGCCATGACCCGCAGGTCGCACGCCACCGCGAGCTGCATCCCCGCGCCGTACGCCGCGCCGTTGACCGCGGCGATCACCGCTCCGGGGAAGGCTTCGAACGCGTCGAGCATCCGTTCGAACGTCGGCCGGAAGGTGTCGCCTCCGTGGCTGGTCTCCGCGTGGTCGCTCTCGTATCCCGCGTCCGCCACTGCGTCCGCGTCACCCGCGGCGTCGTGGCCCCCGAAGCGCGTGACGAGGTCGGCACCGGCGCAGAAGGCCGGCGGGGTTCCCGTGATCACGATCGCGCGGACGCCTTCGGCGGGGGCCGCCTCGACGTGGGCGAGCAGCGCAGCACAAAGCTCGGCGTTCAGCGCGTTGCGCCGCTCGGGACGGTCGATCGTCGCCAGCGCCACCCCGCCCCGCGGCTCCCAGTGGATCACGGTCAGTTCTCGTCGATGAGCGCGATCAAGTCGCCCTCCTGGACCTGCTGACCGGGCTCGACGTGGAGCTCGCGCACCACCCCGGGGATGTCGACGATCACCGGGATCTCCATCTTCATCGACACGAGGATCACCAGCTCGTCGCCCTCGGCGACCATCTGGCCCTCCTCCGCGATGACCTGCCACACGTTCGCCGAGATCTCCGCTCGTACTTCAGCCATGGCGAAACCCTACGCAATCGAAGCTCCCGAGCAGGCGCCCGGCGCGCCACCGCGCAGCATCCCAGGTGGCGCGCGATCCGCTGGCTACCGTTGACCCGTGGGATTCCTGGCCATCGCCGTCGGCCTCGCGCTCGCCGCGGTCCTCTTCACGCGCGGCAGCTTCAAGCGACTGACGCGCATTCCGATCGTGTCGGCGTGGGTGCTGATCCTCGCGCTCGCGATCCAGGTCGCGCTCGAGTACGTGCATCTCGACCGGGCCCGGTACGACGACCTCGGCATCGGCCTGCTGATGTTCTCGTACGCGTTGCTGCTCGGGTTCTGCCTCGTCAACCTCTCGGTGCGGGGCATGGGTGTGCTCGCGATCGGCGTCGCGTGCAACGCCCTGGTCATCGGGCTCAACCTGGGCATGCCGGTCAAGGGCTACGACGGCTCCCGGGTCAGCACCACCGTGAAGCAGCAGCCCGCGAAGAACAGCGACCTGCTCCAGTTCCTCGGCGACATCATCGTGCTGCCCCATCCGCCGTTCTCCGAGTCGATCTCCTTCGGCGACCTGATCCTGGCGGTGGGGCTCGTCGACGTCGCCTTCTGGGCGAGCCGCCGCCGTCGCACCGAGGCCGTCGCCTCGAGGGACGACGGGGCCGTCATCGCCGCGACCGCGCCCGGGATGACGGGAGCCGCCGTCGGGATGCCGTCGTTCGTCGCCGGCCCACCCACCGGGGCGCCGATCGACCCGTTCGTCGACGCGATGCCGGTCGACGTACCCACCTCCGAGCTGTCGCTCCCGCTCGAGGCCGTGATCACCGACGACGGCACCCCCGCTCGCCGCCCGGTGCCCACGCTCCCCGGACCGGTCGAAGACAAGGTCAAGCAGCCGGTCTGGGACCCGCATCGCACCGCGCCGATCCCGATCATCGATGCCGCGCCCGCCCAAGGCGAACCCGCGATGGAAGTCGCACCGGTCGACGCCGCGCAGCCTCCCGCCGTTGCGGAGCCGTCGGGCAGGGATCTGCCCGCCACCGGTATACGCACGCTCTGGTCGGCCGAGGACGGCGCCGACCCGTCACCCGTGGCCGAACCCGGCGTCGAGGTGGCGAACGGCCACGACGTTCCGCCGCCCGAGGTCGGGGCCCGGCGCCGCCGACAGGGACGCCGCCGCCGCGGTGCGACCCCGCCGCCGGCACTCCGCGATCCGCAGGGCACCGTCGAGATCGACCTCAGCGTGCTCGACGTCCACTCGGACGCCGGCGGCGCGCGGCGCTCCCGGTAGACACGACCCGGCGCGAATGGGCGCGCCCTCGCGCGTCGCTGGAACCCGGATGCCGGGTACGGGTTACCGGGTTCTGGAACGCAGCCCGGGTCAGGCGAGGGTGGCGCTGCGCGAAGTGAGGACCCGCTCCAGTCCGAGCAGCACGAACGGGTCGTACACGTAGCCGGGCGCCGAGTACATGACCGCGAGGCCCGCGTCGGCGTTGCCCGGATCACCGGACGTGAGCTCGTCGTACGCGCTCGCGACCTTCAGGACCTGGGCGAGCCGGAGGGCGATCGAGGCGTCGCCGATCGGGGAGCGGTACGGGAGCGGCTCGGCCGCCACGATGTCGGCCACGCGGTCGAGCTCACCGGTGGATCGCAGGATGCGCGAGCCGACCTCGGCCACCTCGAGCGGATCGGTCGGCCGGCCCGTCGCGATCGGATCGTCGACGCACGGCAGGCCGATGTGGTGCAGCAGCGCCGCAGCCTCGAGGGCCTCGAGCTCGTCGAGCGAGAAGCCGAGCTCCCGACCGAGCGTGACGACGAGGTCCGCGACCCGGGCGCCGTGACCACGACGGACCTGGCCGCCGAGCTCGGGGGCCAGCGAGAGCGCGCGGATCGTCTGGTTGTAGGTGCGTCGCGTCGAGTCGAGCCGCTCGAACGAGTACCAGGCCGCGAGCAGCGGGATCGCGAAGAGCAGCGGCGCCCAGAGACCCATCCCCAGGCGGTCGTCGAGACCTCCGTAGCCGACCGCCATGAGCATGCCGCTCGTGATGAGCGCGATCTCCGCCGAACGCCCGGTGGGGGCCACGTCGGTGTGTCGGCGCCGGATCACGTCGGGCAGCGCGTGCACCGCAAGCATCGCGGCCGAACCCGCGACCAGGCCGAGGAGGACCGCGGTGGTCGATCGGGGATCGTGGAACGCGCCGTCGACCCACCGGTAGGCGAGCACCCCAGCCAGTGCGGCGGAGATCCGGTGCGCGAAGCGAGCCGCACTGGCCGAAGCCGCGAGGTTCACCCGCGCGAGCGCGGCGACCAGCTCGGCCAACACGATGGTCAGCGCGACCTCCGCCACGCTTCCCACCCGGGCCAGCACGAGGACGAAGGCGAAGCTCACGGGCAGCACGGGTCGGTCGGCCGGTCGCAGCTCCAGCGCTTCGCCCAGGACCATGGCGCCGCCGAGCGCGGCCAGCGCGGCCACCGTCTCGTTGCCCGCGACGCCCGCCGCGACCGACGCTCCCGCCGCCACCGCCACGCCCGCGGTCGCGAACACGCGCCGGTTCACGCGACGCCACCCCGCGCGCGCTCGGCCGGCGACGGGGTGAGCTCGGCGGCTGCGGTGGCGAGGTCGCCGAGGCCTGCGGAGCCGGTGCCGCCCTCGGGCGGGCTGATCGGGAAGATCTCGGCGGCGTCGTCGGCCTCGTAGCCCGCGCCGTGCCGCTCGCCCCGGCGTTCGAACGCGGTGATCAGCGCCTCCACGACGACCGGATGGAACTGCTCGCCGGTCTTCGCCCGCAACTCCGCGAAGGCCACCTCCTGCGACAGGGCCCTGCGGTACGCGCGGGTGGACGTCATCGCGTCGTAGGCGTCGGCCACCGCGACGATGTACGGCTCGATCGGCCGGTCGGTGGCGTCCTCCGGCTCGTACCGGTTGAACTCGCCACTCGCGCTGGGCGCGACCGGGGCCAGGAACTCGATGCGGGTGAGGATGGCGACCGAGACGGCTTCGTGCCGGCGCACCTGCGCGTACTCCTCGGCCGTCAGCTTGCCCGGCTTGTTGAGGAGGTGGTTCGGGACCACGAGCTTGCCGACGTCGTGCATCAACGCCGCGAACCGCAGGCGCTCGAGCCGGCGCGGGTTGAGGCCGAGCTCCTCGCCGACGTACCGCGCGTAGACCGCGACCCGACCCGCGTGCCCGGCGGTGTAGCCGTCCTTGGCCTCGAGCGCCCCGATCAACGTCTTGACCGCGGCCTCCTGCGCGTCCTCCAAGCTGATGTACGACTGGAACGTCTCGCGGGCGATGAGCACCGGCGCGAAGAACAGCGGGACCACGATCGGGCCCGCGTCCCGGTAGAGCAGTCCCAGGAAGACACCCAGGATCGCGAACGGGTACACCTGCAGGTGGCCGCGGGCCAGCTCGGGCAGCACCTTCCGCAGGCTGCGGTCGGAGTTGAGCGCCACGACGCCGGCCAGCATCGTGATGTTGACCGTCGAGAAGGCGATCGCGGCAGGGAACGCCATGAGCAGCAGCACCGGGACGCTGGAAAGCGATGCCGGCGCCACCAGCGCGAACACGCCCGCCGCGGCCAGCGCGCTGCATCCGTGCATGCCGCAATTGAAGAGGATCTTGCGCCACTCGAGCCGGCGCAGGTGGGGGAGGTACAAGCATCCGCACATCCCGACGAGCAGTGGCCCGAGCGCCCAACCGCTCCCGTCGGAGGCGAAGATCACGACCGAAGCCGTCACCACCATCAGACCGGCGCTCGCGCTGGTGCCGCCCTGGAGCTCGACGCTGCTGTTCTCGCTGAAGACGGCGAGCGCGGCCAGCAGCACGAGCGGCAGCACACCGGGCTGTTGACCCCCGAGCGCGAGCGCGACCGCCACGCCGACGGCGGAGACGCCGGCGACGGTAGCGATGATCGTGAAGAGCGACGGGTGTCGCGCCACTTGCGCCTCGTGGGGATCGGGTCGGGGTGGCAGGACCCCGGGGGCTAACGGAGGGAGCTGTGCGCGCCGCCGGAGAGCAGCAGTGCCATCAGCTCCGAAGCGAGTCCGGAAAGACGGACGACGGTCCTGTTCACAGGCGATCACCTCTGTGCGATGTCCTCCGCAACCCTCACCGGGGGTCGTCGGGAGATCCGCTCCGCTCGAGGTCGACCTTGCTGAGAAACCGAGGTCCTGCCAGCCCGATCCGATCTAGTGATCCAGCGGTCCCATGATCTCCTCGACGGGTCTGCTCTGGCGGGAGCGGACGGGGTCCTCAGTGCGCTCACGGCGCACTTCGGCAACATGAGCAACAGCAGTCTCACCTACAACACCCGCCGCAGCAACCACTCAGCGGCCCCTTTCGCCGCGATTGGGAGCTTTATGCGGATCCGGCCGAACGCCCTACGCGGCATCCCCCCGCCGTGCGTGTGTTCCGTGTACAAAGGCCGGCGGGTCATCCACCGGAAGGCGGCCCAGCCGTGATCGAACCCGACGACCGGGGATACGTCGCCCCGGGACTGAGCACCGACGTCGACCTGCTCGAGGTCGAGCGCGAGCTGTGTCGGCTGCCCGAGGTCGACGCGGCGCGGCTCGTCGCCGGCGAGCACGGCCGCCTGCTCGAGGTGCACATCCTCGCCGGCACGGGGAAGACCCCGAAGCAGATCGTCCGCGACGTGCAGTCCGTGGCGATCGCGAGCTTCGGGCTGGAGGTCGACCGCCGCATCGTGTCCGTGGTCCAGCTCGGCGACGACCGCGAGCCTCGGCTCCCGCCCGTCGGCTTCCGTCCCCAGATCGACGCCATCACCGCCGAGAACACGGGCCTGCGCTCGCTGGTTCGGGTGAACCTGCGGCACGAGGGCCTCGACGCGGTCGGGTTCGCCGAGGGCTCGGTGGCGTCGGCCTCCCGGCACCGGCTCGTCGCGGTGGCCACACTCGACGCCCTGCGGCAGCTCGATCCCCACGCGGAGTGCCTCGACCTCGACAGCGCGGTCGTGGTGCGGGTCAACGGTCACGACGTCGCCGTCGTCACCGTCACCTACGTCGTGCCGCCCTCGGAGCTCGTGGTCTCCGGCAGCGCGGTCGTCCGCGGCCACCAGGACTCCGACGCCGTCGCCCGCGCGGTCCTCGACGCCACCAACCGCCACCTCCCCGCCCTCTAGCGCAGAGCTCTGCGGCGCCGACTGGATCTACGCGGGTGGCGCGGCGGTGCGGCCGAAGAGGGCGACGAGGTCGCAGGCGGCCTCGACGTCGTGGACGCGGATCAGATCGGCGCCGTACTCGAGTGACAGCGTGAGGTACGCGAGCATCCGGTTGGTGTCGGCCTTGCGGGGCACGGGCACGAGCACCGGATGGCCGAGCGCGCGGAGCGCACCCAGCCCGCGGATCACCCGGAGCTGCTGGCGTCCGTACTCCTCGTAGTCGCTGCGGTAGTTGATCGAGAGCCCGGGGTCGAGGATCAGCTCGCGGATGCCGCGGCCGGCCAGCGCGTCGATGCGGGCGGCGAAGCGCTCCGCGACCTCCTGGGGCTTGTCGGCCGAGAACTCCAGGTCTCCCACCGCGAGCGGGTTCCTGCCCTCGATGTACATGACGACAGCCGGAGCCCCCGCGCCCGCCACGACCTCGACCATCTCCGGGTCCTGGAGGCCGCCGGTGTCGTTGACGATCCCGGCCCCGGCTTCGAGCGCGGCCCGGGCGACCGCGGGCTTCCAGGTGTCGACCGATACCACGAAGCCGTCGTCGACCAGCAGCCGCAGCGCCGGGAGCATCCGCCCGATCTCCTCGTCGGCCGAGAGCTCTCGGTTCTCGAAGTGGCTCGACTGCGCGCCCAGGTCGACGATCGACGCGCCGAACGAGCGGTACGCTCGTGCCCGCTCGAGGGCCTCCTCGGGTGAGCCCACCACCGAGTGCCGCACGCGCGACTCCGGCGAGAGGTTCAGGACCGCCATCACGTGGGTGCTGTGCCCGTCGAACTCGAGTGTCCGCCCGGCCGCGTGCAACGTGGTGGACCCGTTCGCTTCCGTCACGGGAGACGACACTACGTGGCCAGCCCCGGCTCCCCCGCCCTTCCGCCCGACGAACCGGAACCGCGCGCGTCGACCGACCCGGTGCTCGTCCGACGCGCGCAGGTGGCCCGGGGGGTCGCGATCGCGTCCCGGGTCGGCTACGGCCTCCTGCTGACGGCGATCGTCGCGTTCGTGATCGGCGCGCTCAGCTCGTTCCCCGGCTGGACCGTCACCGTCACCATCGTCGGGCTCGTCGCCGCGTGCGTGATCCTGCCGGTCCCGATCGTGCTGGGGTACGGCGTGCGCGCCGCGGACCGCGAGGACCGCGGCGGCGGCTCGTTCCACTGATCGACCGCACTGGCGCGGACCACTGCCGTGCCGGTTCGGGCCGCGCCATTTGCCTTGACCGGACAGTCAGACCGCGCCCGTTTATAGCATCCGACCTGCACTTATACAGAAGCCGAGAGGTTGCATACCGGAATCGAGAAACAAGACCGCCCACTCCCG
>JAODBH010000010.1 GCA_025463865.1 Actinomycetes bacterium
GCACTGCGTGGTCTCAAGGTCCTCGAGATCGCCCATGTGATCGCCGGCCCATTCGCGGGGAGCCTCATGGGCGACCTCGGCGCCGAGATCGTCCACGTGGAGGCCCCTGGCGTCGGTGACCCGCAGCGGGCCACCGGCATGCACAAGGACGGGGTCTACCTCTGGTGGAAGGTCTCGGGTCGGAACAAGCGCTCCGTGACGATCGATCTCCGTCAGCCTGAAGGTCAGGACATGGCCCGAAACCTCGCCAAGTGGGCTGACGTCGTGATCACCAACTTCCGCGTCCCGACCCTCGAGAAGTGGGGCCTCGACTGGAAGTCCCTACACGCCGAGAACCCGAAGCTCGTGATGCTCCAGGTGACGGGTTTCGGTGCCCAGTCGGCGCTCCGCGACCGCCCGGGTTTCGGCAAGGTCGGCGAAGCCATGAGCGGGGTCGTGCACCTCACCGGTTTCCCTGACGGCCCGCCCGTGCACACGGGCTTCTCACACGGTGACTCGGTGACCGGGCTGTTCGGCGCCTACGCCATCCTCGCGGCCATGTACCGGCGGGACCACGATCCGGACTTCGACGGTGAATGGATCGACATGGCGCTCTACGAAGGCCTGTACCGCCTGTGCGAGTGGCAGGTGATCATGTACGACCAGCTCGGGGTACCACCCATGCGCGCGGGCAACCGTCTCGCGAACGCGCCGGCGCCCGTCGTGAACGTCTACCTCTCGAAGGACGAGACGTGGCTCACGGTGACGTCCGGTACCGCGCGCGCGGTCGAGAAGGTCGCCGCGATGCTCGGAGAGCCCGCGGAGAACTACGACACGCCGCAGAAGCAGTACGACCGACGCGACCGCCTCGACAACCTCCTGAAGGACTGGGTCGGCAGTCGGGGTGCTGACGAGGCTCTCGAAGCGATGATCGCGGCGGATGTCGTCGCGTCGCGTATCTACAGCGCGCAGGACATCGTCGAGGATCCGACGTACGCCGAGCGGGGAAACGTCATCGAGATCGAGGACGTCGATCTCGGAACCGTTCGGATGCAGGCCGCGCTGCCGAAGATGGAGAACCATTCGGGACACGTCTGGCGCACCGGCGCGCAGCTCGGCGAGGACAACGAGCTCGTGTTCAAGGAGGTCCTCGGCCTCGACGACGACGACCTCGATCGCCTCCGCGACAAGCAGATCATCTGAAGAACGCCCCGCCCGGGGCCCCTGACCGGACAGCTGCGGCTCAGCATCGCTCCTCGCCGAGGCTGACCCGGCGGGTGCGGAACCGACATGCGGGAATCCTGCTTCCCGCCACCAGGAAGGAACCGAATGCCGAACCTTGCCAAGAAGCTCTCGCCGGTCGTGGACGCCGACGGCCACGTGCTCGAGAGCAGGGTCGACTGGGTGGAGCGCTTGGGCCCGGACCTCGCCGACGTGGCCCCACGCTTCCTGAACGGCATGCACCTCTTCGTCGAGGGCCAGGTGCTACCCCGTTCGCGCGACCTGCTCGGTCCGACCAACAACCCCCGCCCGCGGCTCTCCAAGTCGGAGAAGTACTGGAGCTTCAATCGCAAAGGGCAGCACGAGCCCGAAGCGCGCATCGCCGACATGAACGAGGAAGGCATCGACATTGCCTTCCTGTTCGGCAGCTACATCTCGCAGACCGCAATGGGTGGCATCCAGAATCCCGTGCTGGCAACGGCTCTCGCGAGGTCCTTCAACGACTGGATCCACGACGAGTACTGCAGTCACGATCCGCAGCGGCTGAAGGCTGTCGGTGTCCTTCCGATGCAGGATCCGAGCGCCGCAGCGCAGGAGATCCGACGGTGCGTGGACAAGGGCATCACGGCCGTGCAGACGTTTCCGCACATCAGCAGGAAGCCGTTGCACGACCCGTCGTTCGACGTGGTGTGGGCGACGGCTCAAGAGGTCGGCATGCCGATCTGCGTCCACATCGTCAACAGCTACGGCTCGATGGCGGACCTTTTCCAGACCTTCGGGCAGAAGCACGTCTTCATCCCGGTCGACATGATGGCCGCTGTCGCGTCGTTCTCGGCCTGCGGCATCTTCGAGAAGTTCCCGACGCTCAAGGTCGGCCTGTTCGAGGCGGGCGTCGGATGGTTGCCGTGGCTCGGGTCGCGACTCGACTCCCACGTCGAGATCCTCGCCCCGGACTTCGGCAACCCAGAGCGCAAGCCGAGCGAGTGGATCACGAGCGAGAACCTCTTCTTCGGGGTCGAGTCCGAGGACGAGTTCATCGCCCAGGCCGCCGCGGAGTACGGCGTCGAACGGCTTCTGTACTCGTCGGACTACGCGCACTTCGACTGCGAGTGCCCGGAGACCGTCACGGAGCTCTTCGAGAACGAGACCCTCTCTTCGACCGATAAGACCGCCATCGCCGGCGGCAACGCGATGAAGTTCTTCGGTCTCGAATCCGTTCCCGACTTCAGCAAGAGTTCCGCTGCCATCGGGTCGTGAGGATCGGCTTCGGGACCGAGCGAATGACGGTGGGGTAGTGGTGTCCGAGATGATCACGAAGAACCTGATCGACGGCGTCTGGCGCGACGCCGCAGATGGATCCACGATCGCCGTCACGGACCCGGCGACGGACGCGCTCATCGCCGACGTCGCGTTCGGGGGCGACGAGGACATCCGAGCGGCGATCGAATCCTCTGCCGGAGCGCAGCCCGCGTGGGCCGCGCTGTCCGCTAAGGATCGTGCCCGCGCGATGCGGCGTTTCGTCGAAGTCGTCAGTCGCGACGCTGACGTCCTCGCCCACCTCATCACCGCGGAGCAGGGGAAGCCACTCACCGAGGCCCGCGGTGAGGTCGTCTACGGGCTGGGCTTCCTGGAGTGCGCGGCGGAGGAAGCCACGCGCGTCTACGGCGAGCTCGTCCCGTCGTGGAACGCGGCGAAGCGCATCTCGGTCATGCAACAGCCGGTCGGCGTCACCGCAGCAATCACGCCCTGGAACTTCCCGTTCGCGATGCTGGCCCGCAAGGTCGGCCCGGCGCTCGCGGCCGGCTGCACCCAGATCGTCAAGCCCGCCCCGCAGACACCGCTCACGGCGATGGCTCTCTGCGCAATGGCACTGGAAGCCGACATACCGCCAGGTGTTGTGAATCTCGTGTTGGCGCCGGGCCCGATCTTCTCCAAGGTCATCTTCGCGGATTCCCGTGTGCGCAAGGTCTCGTTCACAGGGTCCACCGATGTCGGACGGGAGCTCATCGCACTTTCGGCCAGGAACATCACCCGCCTTTCGCTCGAGCTCGGCGGCCACGCACCGGTCATCGTCCTCGACGACTGCGATATCGAGAAGGCGGTCGTCGGAGCGGTGCAGGCGAAGTTCCGCAACAACGGGCAGTCGTGCATCGCGGCGAACCGGTTCCTCGTTGCGAGCCCCCTGTACGACGACTTCTGTTCGCGCTTCGCAGAGATGGCCAAGAAGCTCACGGTGCGCCCTGGGTGCGAGGACGGCGACGTCGGCCCGCTGATCGATGACGCCGGAGTCACGAAGGTCCGACGTCACGTCGAAGATGCGGTCGACCGCGGGGCCAAGGTCCTGTCTGGCGGCGAGCTGCTCGACCTCGGACCCGGCTTCACCGATCGGTTCTTCGAGCCGACGGTGATCGCGGGCGTCGAGGACGACATGTTGATCTCCACGGAGGAGACGTTCGGTCCGGTCGCGGGGGTGAGTGCCTTCACGTCCGACGCCGAAGCGGTGTTGCGGGCCAACAGCACGCCGTTCGGTCTTGCCGCCTACGTCTTCGGCAACGATGCCAGCCGGGTCCTGCGGGTTGTGGAAGGGCTCGATTTCGGAATCGTCGGTGTCAACGACGGGTTGCCCTCGACCGCCCAGGCGCCCTTCGGTGGCATGAAGGCCTCCGGAATCGGGCGCGAGGGTGGCAAGTACGTCATGCGTGAGTACCTCGAGACGAAGTACGTCTCCACGGCGCTTTCGTAGCTCGCGATATCAGGTGACACTCTGGAGGTTCATCCCATGAAGAAGCGCAACGCAGTGCGGTGCTCGGCGGCGGTGTCGAAATGACCCCATACACCAAGAGCGAAGCCCGCGCGTGGTCCCGCGAATCGTTGCACGGATGCGCGAACGTCATCATTCCGTCCTACACCAATGACCTCAGGGGAATGAACGAGGCGGCCATCCGCCACGACGTTCGGCGCGAGATCGAGCTCGGGTTCACCGGCGCGCTGCTCGTCTCGGAGACCGCGATCACTCCCGACGAGTACGTCCAGTTCACCGAGTGGGCGGTCGACGAAGCCGACGGCAGGCTCCAGTTCCTTCACCACGCCTCGTTCAACACGCTCGAGGAGAACATCGAGGTCGCCAAGCGGGTGCAGGACGCCGGTGCGGTGCTGGCCCTGCTGTCGTATCCGCCAACCTTCTTCCCGACGAGCTCGGAAGACATCTACGCGTACTCGAAGGCTTTCTGCGACGCCGTGGACCTGGCGGTCATGCTCTTCCCGGTTCCGTTGTGGGGCTTCGAGCCCCTGCACGGCGCCTCCCTCGATCCCCGCATCGTCCGTCGACTCGTCGACGACTGCCCCAACGTCGTTGCGGTGAAGGCCGAGGGTGGCTTCCCGTCGCTCGGCGGGTTCATGCACCTGTACCGGTCGGTGGGCGACGACGTCATCGTGACCATGCCTTCCGAGGAGCACGCGATCCCGTTGAAGACGCAGCTGAGGCTCCAGTGGATGGGAACCTCCGGCTACGAGTTCTACGGCGAC
>JAODBH010000029.1 GCA_025463865.1 Actinomycetes bacterium
CCGCGGCGCCGGGCGCGCCCGGATCGGTAGGGGCCGCGGAGGTGGGCGTCGTGCCCGGCGAGACCTGGGCCACGGCGGGCTGCGCTCCCGCCACGCCGGCGACGAGCGCGACGCAGAGGACGACACCGACGGCGAGGCGACGGATGGCGATGGGCGATGGCGAGGTCACGGGCACGAGGGATCTGTCGACCGATCGGACGGCTGAGTTGACGCCTCGAGGCTCGCGCGAACCGTTGTCCGGTACCGGTCGGCGTCGATCCCACGGAGCGTGGTCGGAACGGGAGCAGGAGATCACGGACGGGGGCAGACGCGGGGCGTTCCCCCTGATAGGGTTTCCCTCGATCCACCGCTCGACCTCAGTCGCGCCCCAGTTCTCATCGGGCACAATCTTTTGCGTTCGCCATTCCGGCAAGCTGCGCCACCAGCGCCGCCACCGACAGCGTCCTCTCGAGTGCGTTCCCCTCCTGAGAGACCTGTCCCTCCACCGGAAAGACATACGCGTGTCCCAGAACTTCGCCGATCTCGGCGTTCCCGTCGATCTCGTATCCGCACTCGCGGCGCAAGGCATCAAGGAACCGTTTCCCATCCAGGCCCTGACCGTCCCCGACGGCCTGGCCGGCCGCGACATCTGCGGTCGGGCCCCCACGGGCGCCGGCAAGACCATCGCCTTCGGCATTCCGCTCGTGACCCGGGTCGGCCGCGCCGAACCCCGTCGGCCGCGGGCGCTGGTGCTGGTGCCCACCCGTGAGCTGGCCGCCCAGGTGACCCGTGAGCTGCAACTGCTCGCAGGCCCGCGCAAGGTCCGCGTCGCGGCCGTCTACGGCGGCGTCGGCTTCGGCGATCAGCGCCGCAACCTCCGTCGCGGCACCGACGTGCTCGTGGCCTGTCCCGGCCGGCTCGAGGATCTCCTCGAGCAGGGCGAGCTCAAGCTCGACGCGGTCGAGATGGTCGTGCTCGACGAGGCCGACCGCATGGCCGACATGGGCTTCCTGCCCGCGGTCAAGCGGCTCCTCGACCAGACGCCGTCCAGCCGCCAGACCCTCCTGTTCTCGGCCACCCTCGACGGGGCGGTCGACACGGTGGTCCGCAAGTACCTGAAGGACCCGGTCAAGCACTCGCAGCCGGAGCCCGAGCAGGAGGACTCCCGTGCGACCCACCACTTCTGGCGGGTCGAGCGCAACGACCGCATGCGGGTATGTGCCGACGTCGTGTCGGTCTCCGGGCCGACGATCGTCTTCTGCCGCACCAAGCGGGGCGCCGACCGCCTCGCCGACAAGCTGGAGCAGGCGGGCCTGCGCACGGCGGCCATTCACGGCGACCGCTCGCAGAACCAGCGCGAACGTGCGCTGGCCGCGTTCACCGCGGGCAAGGTGCAAGCCCTCGTCGCCACCGACGTCGCCGCACGTGGGATCCACGTCGACGCCGTCGGCTGCGTCGTGCATTTCGATCCGCCCGCCGATCAGAAGGACTACGTCCACCGCTCGGGCCGTACCGCCCGTGCGGGCGCCGATGGCGTCGTGGTCTCCCTCATCGGTGGCGAGCAGGCCAAGGACACGCAGCGCATGCAGCGTGCCCTGGGGCTGCCGGTTGGCATCGGGGCCCCTAATGTTGGCGTACTGCCGGCTGGGGTGGCCGTCATCAACAGAACGCGTCCGACGCGAGCACCCGAGGTGCGCCGCGACGAGACGAACCAACCGCTGGGTCGGCAACGACGCAACGGATACGCACCCACACCAAGGAGCAACACAGTGGCAACAGGCACCGTTAAGTGGTTCAACGCCGAAAAGGGCTTCGGATTCATCGCACGTGAAGGGGCGGACGACGTGTTCGTTCACTTCTCGGCGATCCAGGGCACCGGTTACAAGTCGCTCGAAGAAGGCCAGCAGGTCGAGTTCGACGTGGCGCCCGGCCGTAAGGGCGAAGAGGCACAGAACGTCCGTGCGCTCTAAGCGCACCAACTAGCGACGCAGACGGCCCGGCACTCGTGCCGGGCCGTCTTGCGTTGCGGGGTCTTCGTATCGGCGAAAGCCGACTTGACGGGTCGGGAATCGGCGGTACCCTCGGGTGCATGGCCCTTCCAGCGCTCTTCCGCTTCCCCGACCCCGTGAACGAGGTGTCGGCGCGGCTGGTCGCCGGTGGCGTCCTCGTGCTCGCGCTCGTCACGTTGGTGTTCCAGCTGCCCTGGCTCGTGATCCCGCTCGCCTACGGCTTCGTCGCCCGAGCGCTGACCGGGCCGACGCTGAGCCCGCTCGGTCAGTTCGTCACCCGGGTGGTCGTTCCCCGGCTGCCGGTCGCGCCGCGCCCGGTCCCCGGGCCGCCGAAGCGCTTCGCGCAGGCGATCGGCGCCACGCTCACGGTGTCGGCCGCGGTGGCGCACTTCGCCTTCGGCTTCACGACGGCCGCCTACGTGCTCGTCGGCTTGGTCGTGGTCGCGGCGGCGCTCGAGTCGCTCGTCGGCTTCTGTCTCGGTTGCTGGATCTTCGCCCGGCTCATGCGGGTCGGGATCATTCCCGAGTCGGTCTGCGAAGCCTGCAACGACATCTCCCGCCGCCGTCCCCTCGCCGCGTAGGCACACCCGGCGCGTCGGGTACACACGCGAAGCGGTGCGGCCCCGGAGGGTCGCACCGCTTGCGTCCGTGAAGCCTGTGCCGTCGGGTCCGAACCGGTCAGGCGTTGGCCGCCGCCGTCGTGGTCGGCGGCTGACCTCCGCCCCGTCCCTGACCGCCACCGAAGTTGGGGCGGACCGAAGCGCACGCGGTCATCGCCGCCTGCACGGTGGGGTCGTTCGGGTTGATGCTGCGAAATCCGCCATTGGCCGGGATGGTGACGCCGTGTTGCGTGAGGCACGTCGTGTATTGCTGGAAGGCCGCGCCTCCCGGGCCACCGCCGGGCCCTCCGCCCGGGGCGGCGCCGCCGGGTGCGCCGGTGCCGCGCTTGGGCAGCTTGCTCTGGCAGGCCTTCATTGCCTTCTTCTGCTTGCTCGTCAGCTTCGGCGCGGTGCGCGGCGGGGTCGGCGCGGTGCTGTTCGTCGGAGCCGAGCTGGTGGGCGGTCGGGTGCCGCCGGCTCCCCGGCCGAACCCACCGGCGCCGCGGGGCAGGTTCTTCACGCCGTGGTTGGCGAGACACTTCTGGTACGCCTTGAGCGCGTTCGCCGGGGAGGTGGCCGCCGAGGCCACCGCCATCCCGCCGCCGAAGAGTCCGACGACGAGGGCGAGCGTCGCGATCGCACCGATGCCCGCGATTGCCGGCACCGACCGGCCGTGCCGCGGGGGACCTGCATCCCCGGGGGCAGGGTCCGCAGGCTGGGTGGGTTGTGGAGCGGACATGGGCGAGGGGGTCCTTCCGTCGGCGGGACACGGCCGGTGCCGTGGCCGCGAATCAACCACCGACACCTGAGAGGACCCTGGGGTCGGCCTGGGAGTCGCGGAACAGTTCGGCCCGCGAGCGAGGAGCGCGAAAGTCCCGGCGACGTAACCTCAGGCCATGGCGACCCGAAGCTTTCCCGTCACCGGTGATCCCGACGTCGATCAGCTCCTCGTGGCGGATCCACTCGCGCTGCTGATCGGCATGCTTCTCGACCAACAGGTGCCCATGGAGTGGGCGTTCCGGGCTCCGTACACGTTGCGGAACCGGCTCGGCGGCCTGGACGCCACGGCGATCGCGGCGATGGACCCCGTGGCGCTGGAGACGGTCTTCCGCGACAAGCCCGCGTTGCACCGGTACCCCGTGGCGATGGCAAAGCGCACCCACGCGCTCTGCACGGTGATCGCGACCGAGTACGGCGGCGACGCCTCCCGCATCTGGACACGCGTGCGCGACGCCGACGTGCTGTGGAACCGCCTCCGGGCCCTGCCCGGGTTCGGCGAGGAGAAGGCGCGGATCTTCATGGCGCTGCTGGCCAAGCGGATGGGGAAGAAGCCCGTCGGCTGGGAGGAGATCGCCAAGCCGTTCTCCGACGAGCAGCCCCGTTCGGTCGCCGACATCGACTCGCGAGAGTCGTTCGCCCGCGTGCGGGCGTGGAAGCAGGCGCAGAAGGCCATGGGCAAGGGCAAGGCCGACTGAGCCACGGACCCAGCGGGATGGACCACGAGGAGCAGGCGGACATGGCACTGGGGTTCGGGGTCTTCGACGCCGACAACCACTATTACGAGCCGACCGACGCGTTCACCCGTCACATCGACCGCAGGCTGGCGAAGCGCGCGATGCAGTGGGCCCGGATCGACGGGAAGCAGCGGCTGCTCGTCGCGGGCCGGGTCAACCGCTTCATCCCGAATCCCACGTTCGACCCGGTCGCACGCCCCGGTTCGCTGGACGATTACTTCCGGGGCAAGAAGGGCCGGTCGAACGAGGGCCTGGCCGAGGCGTTCGGGGAGCTCGAGCCGATCCGGCCCGAGTACCGCGACCGCGACGCGCGGCTGGCGCTCATGGACGAGCAGGGCCTCGAGGCCGCGCTCATGTTCCCGACCCTCGGCGTGGGGATGGAGGAGCCGCTCGTCCACGATCCCGAGGCGTTGCACGGAGCCTTCGAGGCCTTCAACCGTTGGCTCGAGGACGACTGGGGCTACGCGTACGAGGATCGCATCTACGCCGCGCCGTATCTGCCCCTCGTCGACCTCGATCGCGCGGTCGCGGAGCTCGACCGGGTGCTCGCGGCCGGCGCCCGGGTGGTCTGCATGCGTTCGGGTCCGGTCGTGACCCCGGGGGGCGGCCGCTCTCCCGGCGACCCGCGCTACGACCCGTTCTGGGCCCGCATCGACGAGGCCGGAGTCGTCGTCGCATACCACGCGGGCGAGGCGGGCTACGGCCGCTTCGCCGAGATGTGGGGTGAACCCGCGGAGCTGGAGGGCTTCCGGCTCAACCCGTTCAAGGCGATCATCACCGCCGACCGGCCGATCAGCGACACGATCGCCGCGCTCGTGTGTCAGGGCGTCTTCACGCGGCATCCAGGCGTCCGCGTCGCCACCATCGAGAGCGGCAGCTCGTGGGTCGCCCCGCTGCTCGCGAAGCTGGGCAAGGTGGGCCGGCAGATGCCGGGGATGTTCGCCGAGCCCCCGGTCGAGACCCTGCGGCGCCACGTGTGGGTCGCGCCGTACTACGAGGACGACATCGAGGCGCTCGCCGGCTGCATCGGGGTCGACCGCTTGATCATGGGCTCCGACTTCCCGCACGCGGAGGGCATCGCCGATCCACTGGCCTTCGCGCGGGAGCTCACCGCGTTCCCGGACGACGCGGTCAAGCGGATCATGCACGACAACGCCCGGGAGCTGGTCGGCCCGGCCGGGGTATCCGCCAACTGATCGCGCGGCTGTGCGAGCCTTTGGGCTCGGAGTAGGCGAGTACAGGAGTGCGGGATGGCCGGTATGGAGGTCGTCGAGATCGTCGAGATCGACGGTCGCGATTTCACGGTCTACGGCAGCTATGCCGACGAGACCCCCACGGGCGAATACGCCTTCTATGACGTGTACGTCGAGGATCGGGACGCGTGCGTCCTGCAGCTCATCGATCTCGGGCGGCCCTTCCAGCAGAAACCGTCGCACCACGAGCTCAGCGACCTCGCCGACAGCTTGTTCCGGACCCCGGCGGTGCGCCCGTTGCGCCAGGTGAACACGGGCTGATCCACCGCGGTGGGTCAGTCGAGGATCGAGGGATCGGCGCGCAGCTCGCGCCGGGCCATCGCCGCGAACATCCCGGGGAAGTCGACGGTGTTGAAGACGCCGCCGAAGCTGGCGGCGACTCCCGGGTCGAGCGGCGTTCCGCCACCCACGGTCGCCACTTGGTACGCCCGCTTGCAACGCCACTCGAACGACGAGGCCCGCAGGTAGGCCTGCGCGGGCGTGCTGCCGATGATCAGCACGCCGTGCCCGGCGAGCAGCGCGACGTTGGCGTCGCCGAGCGCCTTCACGGCCTCGGCCGCGTTGGCCCGGTCGTTCACCGCGCCCTGGTAGTCGTCGTAGACCGCAACCTCGCCGTGGAACATCGCGCCGGTCTGGTCGTAGATGCCCGGCGCCCGGCGCACGTCGGCCCAGATCGTGCTCCACTCGGGATGGTTGTGGATCACGACCCCCGCGTCGTGACGCGACCCGTGGAGCTCCAGGTGCAGCGGGATCGCGGGCGTGATGGTCCACTTCCCTTCGAGAACCTTGCCGCTCTTGTCCATGCGCATCACGTCCGACGCGGTGACCTCGTCCCACGTGAGCCCGAACGGGTTCACCAGCAGCGTGTCGTCGGGCTGCTTGTAGGTGATGTGCCCGGCGAGATGGTCGTCGTAGCCCTCGCGGAACAGCATGCGCGCGAGGAGCGCGAGCTCCTGCTGCGGGGTGAGCTCGGGCAGGGCCGGAGCGATCGGGTTGCTCATGGCTGCTCTCCTTCGACGCGCTCGCGGCGCAGACTCGGACTCAGACGACGGACGACTTGCGGAGATAGACCGCGACCCGGGTGATGAGGCCCTCGGCCACGTCGAAGATGATGCCTTCCTCGGTGCGGCGCCGCTCGCCGTCGAGCTTGAGCGTCTCGCTCAGCTCGGCGAATGCGCCGGCGCCGTCGGCCACGGGAAGGACGCGGTGCACCTTCAACTCGTAGCCGTCGAGTGCCTCGATGGTCTGTTCGAGGAACTTCTCGTAACCGTCGCGCCCGGTGTACTCGTCGCCGAACGGGCCGATGCGGTGGACGTCCTCGGCGACGCACGCCCCGAGACCGGGCCAGTCGTGGGCGGCCATCCGGTCGAGAAACTGCGTGACGACTCCAACCGCGTCCATGTGCTCCCCCCGAGCTCGGTACGTGCCCGCAGCGTAGGCCGTGGGCTCAGCCCGCACCCGTGGGAACCCGCTCCGGCTCCGGAGCCGTCCCCGTCACGGTCCCCGGCTCCGTGACCGCGCCGCCGTCGGCTTGCACCTTCGCGGCGGAGCCTTCGACGTCGATGTGGGGGAGCAGGCGGTCGAGCCAGCGGGGCAGCCACCAGTTGGCCGGGCCCAGCAGCTCCATCGTCGCGGGCACGAGCACGAGACGCACGAGCGACGCGTCGACGAACACCGCGGCGGCGAGGCCGACGCCCATCATCTTCACGATCGGGTTCGCGTTGGTGACGAAGCTGAGGAACACCGAGATCATGATCAGCGCCGCGCACGTGATGACCCGAGCGGTTGCCGCGAGGCCGTCGGCGACGCTGGCCCGGCTGTCGCCGGTACGGAGCCATTCCTCGCGGATGCGGCTCAGGAGGAACACCTCGTAGTCCATCGAGAGGCCGAACAGGATTGCGAACATGAGCATGGGCACGAACGCGACGATCGGCCCGGTCTCGTCGAGCCCGATGAGACTCTTGCCCCAGCCCCACTGGAACACCGCCACGATCACGCCGTAGGCGGCCCCGATCGAGAGCAGGTTCATCGCGGCCGCCTTCAGCGGCACGAGCACGGAGCGGAACACCACCATCAGGAGGAAGAACGCGCCGAGCACGACCGCGAAGATGAAGTAGGGGAGCCGCGCGCTGATGCGGTTGGTGAGGTCGACCATCGTCGCGGTCGCCCCACCGACGTGGACGGTCCCGGCAGCGATCGCCGATCCCGCGACCGCGCGGGGGATCACGATGGTGCGGAGCGTGCGGACGAGCGTGGCGGTCTGGGGCGCGCTCGGGCCGGTCGTCGGCACGACGATGAGCACGGCCGCGGTGTCCTTCGGGCTCGGGTCGGGCGGCGCGACCTCCGCGACGCCGGGTGTGGCCGAGATCGCGGCGGACAGCTTGCCGAGCGCTTCGGTGACGGGTGCTGGATCGGTCGCGTTGCCCGCGGGGAACGCGACCGTGACGAGGAGCGGCGCGTTGGCGCCGGGGCCGAATCCCTGCGCGATGAGGTCGTACGCGTGTCGCTGCGTGAGGTAGGTCGGCGCGTCGCCGTCGTCCTGGAAGCCCAGCTGCATCGACAGGACCGGCGCCGACAGGAGCAGCAGGACCGCGAGGCTTCCGAGGAGGCAACGCCACGGGCGCTTGGCCACCTCGTGGGCCCACCGGGCCCAGCCGTGCGGCTTGTCGTCGGCGACCGCGACGGCCTTCGGCGCGCGGTGCCGGCGGACGCTCAGGCGCTCGATGCGGGGTCCGAGGATCGCGAGGAGCGCGGGCAACAGGGTGAGCGCAGCCGCGATCATCACCGCGACGTAGAGCGCGGACGCATAGCCGAGTCCCGCGATGTACGGGATGTTCATGAGCGCGAGCCCGCAGGTGGCCATGCAGACCGTGATGCCGGCGAACAGCACCGCGTTGCCGGCGGTGCCCATCGTGTACACGATCGCGTCCTGGGTCGACGCGCCTTGCGCCACGCGTTGCCGGTAGCGGGTGATGATGAACAGGGAGTAGTCGATGCCGACGCCGAGCCCGATCATCGTCGCGAGGTGGGGCGAGATCCCGCTCACCGTCGCGACGTTCGACAGCAGGTAGATGGCTGCCGTCGAGCACCCCAACCCGATGAGCGCGATGGTGATCGGGAGACCCATTGCGAGCACCGACCCGAACGCGAACAGCAGGATGACCATCGCGCAGAGCAGGCCGATCTCGTCCGCGTACTGCGAGAGGCCCCCGCCGTTCTTCTGGTTGAACCGGTCGGTGACCGGGCCGCCGAACTCCACCTGCACGCCGGCTCGCACCGCCGGAGCGTTGGCGGCCAGAAGCTCGGTCCAGGTGCGGTCGGGAAGCGAGGTGAGCGCGGTTCCGTAGGTGACCTGCGCCCGCGCGATCGTCCCCGACTTCGACACCAGCGCCGGGGCGAGCGGTCCGTACGGGTTCGACACCGAGGTGACCTTCGGCAGCTTCTGCATGGCGGCCACCGCGGCCTGGATCCCTGCGGCGTTCGCGGGCGTGTCGATGGTGCCCTTCAGCGCGTGGAACACAACCGTGGCGCCCGGGTCGTTCTGAGCGGGGAACCGCTGGGCGAGGATCTGGCTGGCGGCCTGGCTGTCGGTCCCCGGCATCGAGAAGACGTCGCGGGTCGCGCTCCCGACCGAGTTCTGGAAGACACCGAGGCCGACCGCCACGACGACCCAGGCCGCGAGCACCAGGAACCGGTGGCGGGCGCAGACGCGCCCGAGTCGTTGCAGCACGAGGGGCCCCTTGCGCGGCGATCGGACAGATGGGACTTCTGGTCCCATCCATCGGCGTTTGCCGGATCCGCTTGAGCGTGACGCCGATTTCGCCCGAAGCGTCGGTATCCGGAACGCGGACGAACGGGGCGCCATCGTGGATGCCACGATGTCGCCCCGGTCGTCGGGGGGTTGCGATGCGGCGCCCGAGGGCGGCGCCGATGGAGCAATGGGTCAGGCCGAGGCGGGAACCCGGGCGAGGGCTTCGACCTCGATCTCGAGCTTGACCTTGTCGCCGACGACGACCCCGCCGCCGTCGAGCGGCATCGAGATGTCGACGCCGAAGTCCTTCCGGCTGATCTCGGTCGAGGCCGAGAAGCCGATGCGGCTGCCGAACTGCGGGTCGCTCGCGGCGCCGTTGAACTCGAGCGCCAGGTCGACCGAGTTGGTCACGCCGTGGACGGTGAGGTCACCGGTGAGGATGTAGTCCTCGCCGGAGGCCCGCACCGACGTGCTCTTGAACGTGAACTCCGGGTACTTCTCGACCTCGAAGAAGTCGGCGCTCTTCAGGTGGATGTCCCGGTTCGCGTCACCGGTGTCGATGGACGAGGCGTCGATCGTGGCCTCGGCCGTCGACTGGAGCGGGTCCTCGGCGATGACGACGGTTCCACGAAACGTGTCGAAGGAGCCGCGGACCTTGGAGACCATCAGATGGCGGACGGAGAACCCGACGTTCGAGTGGGCGATGTCGATGTCGTAGGTACCGGGGGTGGGGGTTGCTGCACTCATGACGACTCCTGGGGGTGTGGGGGTAGTTGAGATTTGAACTAATTGCAGTCTGGACCCAAATAGTTGCTGTGTCAACAAGAATCCGGCATAACCTTGCGGCGTGGAACGAATCGCCCCCGAGGAACCGGTGCCGTGGCTCACGCCGGCGGAGCAGGAGACGTGGCTGGGCTTCATCCGGGGGTCGCTCCTCGTGCTCGAGCAGCTCGACGCCGAGCTGCAGGCCGCCCACGGCCTCACGCTCGAGGACTACGAGATCCTCGCCAACATCTCGGACCACGAAGACCAGCGGATGCGGATGAGCGACCTCGCCCACTCGGCCCTCATGTCCAAGAGCCACCTCACCCACCGCTTCGACCGGCTGGTGCGGCGCGGGCTCGTCGACCGCGTGAAGTGCGAGTCCGATCTCCGGGTGACCTACGCGGTGCTGACGCCCCAGGGGCTCGAGCTCCTCGAGCTTGCCGCGCCCGACCACGTGCGCTCGGTGCGCAGCCATCTGATCGACCGGCTCACTCCCGAGCAGCAGCGCAACCTCGCGTGCGGCTTCGCCGCGGTCGTCGAAGGCTTCGACCCTCCGCCCTGCCCCGAGAGCTGATGGATGCGTCCCGGATGACCCGCACGGTCGTCCAGCAACGGGTCAATCGTCGCCGGGGTTCAGGACCCACACGTCGTCGAGGACCGCTTCCCACGCCTTGACGAGCCGGCCGAGGTTCGGGTCGCTCCCGTCCCACACGGCGACGGCCTCGCGCGCGTGGGCGCCGAGCCACGCGTCCCGGCGCACCATCGCCGCGCCCGCCTGCTGCTTGCCCGTCGGCGGCTTGACCTGTACGAGCACCTCGGCGCGCGCCGCCGCGAGCAACGAGCGGAACCGGTCCTGCGATGCGCGCGGCCACACCGACTCGGGCTCCGGGTAGGGCAGCACCGCGACGTACGGCACGCCCGCGGCGGCAGCCGCCTCGGCCGCGAGCTGCTCGGTGCCGAGCATGAGCCCGGTGAGCACGACGAGATCCGGGTGCACCACGAGCTTCGCGGCGAAGATCTCGGTGAGCCGGGCACGGACGCGGTCCGCGATCGGATTGTCGCCGTAGCCGCCCAGGCCCGGAGGCCGCGGACCGGTGACCGCGACGCCGAAGCCGAGCCCGTCGCGCGCTTCCTCGACCGAGACGGGCGACGGCTGCGCGCCCGGGACGATGCGTCCCGCATCGTCTTTCGGCAGCGTGGCGATCAGCGCCTCCGACGCGTGCGCGCCCGTGCGGCTGCCCTTCTGGAGGATCGCCTCGACCGCGAGGCCGTCGACGAGATCGTTCATCGGGTCACCGCTGTGCCCCTTCACCCAACGGAAGGTCACGTCGTCCCGGCCGAGCACGAGCTCGATGAGCGGCTCCCACAGGTCCCGGTTGGCAACCGGCTTCTTCTGCGAGTTGAGCCACCCGCGCGCCAGCCACCCCTTGTACCAACCCTGCTTGAAGCAGTTGACGACGTAGGTGCTGTCGCTGACCACCTCGAGCGGGCCCTCGAGCGTCCGCACCGCCTCGAGCGCCGCGGTCAGCTCCATCCGCTGGTTCGTGGTGTGCTCGGCGAAGCCGCTGGCGAACGGTCCCTCGGGGACGGCCCAGGCCCACCCGCCCGGCCCGGGGTTGCCGCTGCACGCGCCATCGGTGAACACGGTGGTGGTGGGGGCCATCGGATCATCTTGCCCGGCCCGGCGCGGTGGTGCGGACCCGGTCGCCGGAGCGTAAGTAGAACGTGTTCTCGTAACGGCTAACGTCGCGCCCGACCGCACCGGGGGGAGCCACATGTACGTCGGGCTGAGCGAGGAACACGTCGAGCTCCGGCAGAAGCTGCGCGAGTACTACGCAGAGCTGCTCACCCCCGAGCTCGAAGACCTGCTGTCACGCAGCGAGGGCATCGGGCCGGTGCCGCGTCGCATCACGCGTCAGATGGCGGCCGACGGTTGGCTCGGCATCGGCTGGCCGAAGGAGTACGGCGGTCAGGGCCGTACTCCGATCGAGCAGTTCATCTTCTTCGACGAGTCGATGCGGGCCGGCGCACCGGTGCCGATGCTCACGATCAACTCGGTCGCCCCCACGATCATGCGGTACGGCTCGCAGGCGCAGAAGGACTTCTTCCTCCCCAAGATCCTCGCGGGGGAGATCCACTTCGCGATCGGCTACACCGAGCCCGACGCGGGCACCGATCTCGCGTCGCTGCGCACCAGCGCGGTGCGCGACGGCGACGAGTGGATCATCAACGGGCAGAAGATCTACACGTCGCTCGCCTCCGACGCCGACTACGTCTGGCTCGCGGTGCGGACCAACCCCGAGGTCAAGAAGCACAAGGGGATCTCGATCATCATCGTCCCGACGAGCGCGCCCGGCTTCAGCTGCACGCCGATCGACAACATGTGCGAGCTGAACACCAACCTCACCTATTACCAGGACGTGCGGGTACCGGCCGACAACCTCGTCGGTGAGGAGAACCACGGCTGGGATCTGATCGTCAACCAGCTCAACCACGAGCGGGTCACGCTCTGTTCGAGCGGCATCGTGGAGCGGGCCCTCGACGACGTCCGGCGTTGGGCCCAGGACACCAAGCTCGCCGACGGTCGCCGCGTGATCGATCAGGAGTGGGTCCAGCTCAACCTGGCCCGCGTGCACGCACGACTCGAATTCTTGCGGCTCGCCAACTGGAAGGTCGCGTGGGAGGCGACGCAGGGCATCCCGCTCGACCCCGCCGACGCGTCGACGATCAAGGTGTTCGGCACGGAGTTCTATCTCGAGGCCTTCCGCCTGTTGATGGAGATCCTCGGCCCGTCGGCCGCAGTCAGCCGCGGTGGCGCGGGAGCGGTGTTGAAAGGCCGGCTCGAACGGGGAGTGCGTTCGATGCACATCCTCACGTTCGGCGGTGGCACCAACGAGATGCAACGCGATCTCATCGCGGTGTTCGGACTCGGCATGCCGGGGTCGAGCCGATGACCGCGCGACGGCCGTACCGACCTCAAGGAGCGACGTGGACTTCTCGCTGACCGACGACCAACAGGAGCTGGCCGGGCTCGCGGCGCGCATCTTCGAAGACCGCATGACGCTCGAGCACCTGAAGGCGATCGACAACTCGGTCGAGTGGTTCGACCGCGACACCTGGGCGGAGCTCGCCAAGGCCAACCTCCTCGGGGTCGCGGTGCCCGAGGCCTACGGCGGACTCGGCTTCGGCTTCCTCGAGGCCTGCCTGATCCTGCGCGAGGTCGGCCGCTTCGTGGCGCCGGTCCCCTTCGCCCCGACCGTGGTCCGGGGGGCGATGGCCGTCGCGGAGTTCGGCTCCGACGAGCAGAAGCAGCGCCTGCTCCCGGGCGTCGTCGACGGCAGCATCGTGCTGACGGCCGCGCTCGAGGAGTTCGGAGCGCCGGTCGACGCGCCCGCGACCGTCGCCCGCGCCGACGGGGCGGGCTGGACGTTGCAGGGCGAGAAGGCTTCGGTACCGGCGGCCCACATCGCCGCCGCGATCATCGTCGCCGCGCGTCGCGAGTCGGAAGGAGACGTCGGTCTCTTCCTCGTCGACCCCACCGACGACGGCGTCTCCCTCGCGCGCGAGGAGACGATGAACCACGAACCCTGGTCGATCGTCGTGCTCGACGGCGCGCGCGCCGAACTGCTCGCGACGGGAGCCGACGCGCTCGAATGGCTCGTCGACCGCGCGACCGTCGCAGCGTGCGCGGTCTCCGCCGGCGTCACCGATCGCGCCCTTCGCATCACCGCTGAATACACGACGACGCGCAAGCAGTTCGACCGCGCGATCGGAACGTTCCAAGCCGTCGGTCAACGCATGGCGGACGCGTTCATCGACGTGCGCGCGATCGACCTCACGCTCATGCAGGCGGCGACGCATCTCGACGAGGGCCGACCGGTCGCGCTCGAGGTCGCGACCGCGAAGTACTGGGCGTCGGAGGGTGCGAGTCGCGTCGGGCACGCCGCGTTGCACGTGCACGGCGGTGTGAGCATCGACGTCGACTACGCCATCGCGCGCTACTTCCTGTGGGCGAAGCAACTCGAGTTCACGCTCGGTGGCGCCACGCCGCAACTGCTGCGTATCGGGCGGAAGCTCGCCGCCGAACCGGCGTAACGCGACGGCACCTGTGTGCACGCGCCCTTGTGAATCGCCGGTTCAGGCCGGTTTTTCGGCATTTTCCGAGAAACCCGTGCTTGCGCGAATGCGCTGGTCAGACGCAACGATCGCGGAATAACCGCTAAATCCGGGCTCTGCGCGACTTGCTACGGTCCACGGCCCATACAAAGGTGCCGGCACTCATCACATAGGTCCCGTGCTGGGCGCTGGGTTTGCGAGTGACTGCGGAGTTCACTCGGATCCGCCCCATCGGGTGTCGATCAGTCCGCCGCGCGTCGTGCATCGATGCGGGTCTGGGCCGGTTGTTCCTGAGCAGCCCTTCGTGGGTTGCGCGCGCCGAATCTGGAGGAGACCCCTTGCTCGCACCCCACCCGTTGACTCGTCGCGTCCCGGAACCCGTCCTTGCCCGAACCACGAGGCGTAGACAGGTGCGCGGTCGCACTGCGATCGCCGCCGTCGCGCTCGGTCTCGTGTCGGCGGTCGGGCTCCTCGCCGCGGCTCCGGTTGCGGGAGCCTCGGTTCCCGGTGCCGTGAACGCGTTCGGCTCGAGCGCACCGCTCGGAGCTCCGGGAACCGGAGGCGAACCTCCGATCTCGGTGGCGCCGACCCACACCGGTCGCGGCTACTGGGTGACCGGTGAGTCGGGTGGCGTCTACACGTACGGCGACGCGTCCTTCCATGGCGCGGCACCGTCGCTGGCGCCCGGCACGTTCGTGGTCGGCATCGCGGCCACCCCGTCGGACAACGGCTACGTCCTCGTCGCGAGTGACGGTGCGGTCTATGCCTACGGCGACGCGCGTTACCGCGGCGGCGCGAACACGCTCGCGGGGCACCCGTTGATCGTCGCGGTGGCAATGACCTCTTCGGGCAACGGCTACTGGCTGTTCGGTGCCGATGGTGGCGTGTTCACCTACGGCGATGCGCGCTACTTCGGGTCGCCGGCCGAAGGCGCTCCGCACCAGTTCATCGTGAAGGGGGTCGCGACGCCCTCGGGCAACGGCTACCTGATGTCCGACATCCAGGGTCACGTGTACACGTACGGTGACGCCCGCTACGCCGGCAACGCGCCCTCGGACTCGCTCGCGGCACCGATCGTGTCGATGACGGTGACGCCGTCGGGCAAGGGCTACTGGCTCCTCGGCCGCGACGGTGGTGTGTTCACGTTCGGTGATGCGCCGTTCCTCGGCGCCGCGCTCGACAACACCGTTCCCGCGCTCGCGATCACCTCGCAACCCGAGGGCGGTGGCTACTGGGTGCTCACGGGTAAGGCCCCGGCCCCGATCGTCGCGGCGGCGCAGGTAAGCCCGGCCGGTGGTGTCTGGGCCGCGCTGCGCCAGTGCGAGTCGGGTGGCAACTACTCGATCAACACCGGAAACGGGTTCTACGGCGCCTACCAGTTCACCGCCCAGACGTGGCGGGCCATGGGCACCGGCTACAACCTCGCCAACGAGGCGCCCTACTGGGTGCAGGACGCGGCCGCCCAGAAGCTGCAGCGCATGTCGGGCTGGGGACAATGGCCTGCGTGCACCCGGTCGCTCGGTCTGCGGTAGCTGCGGCGAAACGTCCCCCGACGCACTCGCCGTCACCCCCGGTCTCGTGGGGTCTCCGGATGACATGGATGTCGTCCGGAGACCGCTCGGCCCCCACTAGGGGGTATCGGGGCGGTAGCGGTCCTCGAGGCTGAGGCGCTCGCCGTTGCGGGTGAGGGCGATCGCGGCCTCGCCGCTCACGAGCCGGCGCACCGGCTCCGCGATGATCTCGTTGCGCCAGCCGTGCATGAGACGCGAACCCTCGTCGCCGCGCAGCAGCGCCTGCAGGTCGGCACGCGTCGCGAGCAGCGCGGGGTCGAGGCCGAGGTCGTTGGCGAGCTGATTGACCCACGCGGTCACGAGCGCGACGGTCGGTTGCGGGATCCGCTCACCGCCGTCGTCGGCGGGGAGGTGCAGCTGTTCCTTCTCGAGCTCGAGTCCGCGGTTCACCGCGGCCAGCACCTCCGCGCGCGCATTGCCGCGGAGGTGCCGCTCGTCGAGGCCCCGCACCGCGCGGACCTCGTCGGTCGTGGTCGGCGGCCGGTGCGCGATGCCGAGCACGGCGAGGTCGGGGAGCACGAAGCGAACCGGCCGGTCCTGCTCCTGGGCCGTGCGCTCGCGCCATGCGGCCACTTCCTGGGCCACGCCGCGGGCCTTGCCGCGCAGGCCGCGCGCGCCCTTGAGCTTCCACCATGCGGTCTCGGGCTCCGGTCGCGAGCGGTTGCGGGTGCGCATCGTCTCGCACTCGTCGATCGCCCATTCGAGGCGGCCCTTGACCTCCAGCTTCGCGACGAGCGCGTCCTGGAGATCGAAGAGGTGGGCGACGTCCGAGGCGGCGTACTCCCGCTGCGGCTCGTGGAGGGGGCGCCGGGTCCAGTCGGCAAGTTGATCACCCTTGACGAGGCGCACGGACAGCAGCTGCTCGACGAGGAACAGGAGTGACGGCACGCCGTAACCGACGAAGCCGGCGGCGATCTGCGTGTCGAAGAGATGCGTGGGCGACGCACCGGTGGCGCGTTCGAGGATCGAGAGGTCCTGCCCGGAGGCGTGCGCGACCATCGTTCCGGGTCCGGCGAAGACCTCGCCGAGCGGCGCGGGATCGACCGCGAGTGGGTCGACCAGCGCGATGCCGCCGCTCCAGGAGACCTGGACCAACGCGAGCTTGGGCCAGTAGGTGCGCTCTCCGTGGAACTCGGTGTCGAGGCCGTAGCGCGGCTCGTCGACGAGCTCGCGGACGAGCTCGTCGAGCGCGGGTGCGGTGTCGACGAAGCGGGGCTCCGTCATGTGCCGTCGCCCGCGGTGACGAAGTCGATGAGCTCCTCGACCGCGCCCACGAACGGGGGCTCGAGGTCGGCGAAGCTGCGGACCTTCCCGAGGAGCTGCCTCCACAGCCGGCCGGTGTTCGGCTCTCCGAGCACGCGGGCGACGCCGTCCTTCCAACTCTCGCCCTTGGGGATCACCGGCCACGCGTCGATCCCGATCACCTTGGGCCGGATCGCCTGCCACACGTCGACATAGGGGGTGCCGGTGACGAGCACGTGCGGGTTGGCGACGGATGCGGCGATCCGGGCTTCCTTGCTCCCCGGCACGAGGTGATCGACGAGTACGCCGAGGCGCCGGCGGGCTCCGGGAGCGAACTCGCGGATCGCGTCAGCCAAGTGGTCGATGCCGTCGAGGCGCTCCACCACGACGCCTTCGACGCGCAGGTCGTCTCCCCACACCGCTTCCACCAGCTCGGCGTCGTGCACGCCCTCGACGTAGATGCGCGCGGCGCGGGCGGTGCGCGCGCGTTGGTTCGCGACCGCGCGCGAGCCCGAGGCGGTGCGCACCGGACCGTGGCGCGGATCGTCGGTCACGGGACGGGTCAGCGTCACCGCCTGCCCGTCGACCGCGAACGCCCCGGTCTCGAGTGGGAAGAGCCGCTCCAGGCCGGTGACACCGCGGAGGAACACGCCGGAGCCTTCGCAGCGCAGGACGACACCGCGGAAGCCGGAGGCCCGGTGCGTCGTCTGGAGGCCGGGCGTGGCCGGGCGCCGGGGGTAGGCGGCGCGTAGGCGGGCAGGGGCGTCGACCGGGCCGCCGAGGATGCCGCCGGCAGCACCCGTCCGGCGTCCGGGCTTTGGAGAGGTGGGCACGTTCGATCTTCGCATGCGCACCGACCGTTGACGGTGCATCGGGCGCATCGGGCGCCGACGCGACCTCTCGGGGTGCAGGGACCGAAAGCGCGCCGGACCTGCGGTTTCGCAGCATTCGCGTGCGGACGCGACACGCGTGGCGGGCCGGCGGTGCCCCCGGTCGCGGCGGCTCGCGCCCTAACATGACGGCTCGTCCACGACCGCTCGGATTGTTGATGCGCGTGTTGCAGAGCTCCAGGACCGTGCTCGTCTCCCGCCTCGCGGCCTTCATGGCCGCCGCGCTCGTCGTCGGGGCGCTGGTCGCGGTCAGCCCGGCAGCCACGCCGGCTGCACACGCCGACGCGGTGAACCCGATCATGGGCGGTGCGCGACTCACGCCGAACGACATCTCGACGTGGTTCAAAGCGAACACGAAGGTGGCGTACCGCGCGTCGGTTCCGATCGAGACGCTGGCCCAGCTGTTCATCGACGAGGGCTTCCGCGAGGGTGTGCGGGGCGACATCGCGTTCGCCCAGTCGATCCTCGAGACCGGGTGGTTCAACTTCCCCGACAACGGTCAGGTGCGCCCGGCCGACAACAACTTCGCGGGCATCGGCGCCTGCAACTCGTGCAACGGCGGCTACAAGTTCGCCGACGCGCGCACGGGCGTGCGCGCGCAGATCCAGCACCTCCGCAACTACGCGGACAAGACGCCGGCCTCGGGCCTCACCGACCCACCGATCCTGCCCAACTACGACGGCTTCGTGTACCACGGGAAGGCTCCCAACTGGGAGGACCTCAACGGAAAGTGGGCCGTCCCGGGCACCACCTACGCGCAGGGGATCCTCGCCATCTACGCGCGGATGCTCACCTTCGGCGGCGTCGGTCCGAACTGCGCGCCCGACTCGCCGCTCGGAAGCCTGCAGGCCGCAGGGAAGGGCTACTGGGAGGTGGCGCCCGACGGCGGCATCTTCACCTTCGGCAGCGCGGCCTTCTACGGCAGCACGGGCGCGCTCCGGCTGAAGGCCCCGGTCCTCGGGATGGCGGCCACGCCCAACGGCGGCGGCTACTGGCTCTACGCGAAGGATGGCGGCATCTTCACCTTCGGCAACGCAGGTTTCTTCGGCAGTACGGGCGCGCTGCGCCTCGTGTCGCCCGTGGTCGCGATGGCACCGACCCCGTCGGGTAACGGGTACTGGATGGCCGCGGGCGATGGCGGTGTGTTCTCCTTCGGTGACGCGGCCTTCTACGGCAGCATGGGCGGCCTTCCGCTCAACAAGCCGATCGTGGGCATGGCCTCGACCCCGAGCGGCCACGGCTATTGGCTCGTCGCGTCCGACGGGGGGATCTTCACGTTCGGCGACGCGGCGTTCTACGGGAGTGCCGGCGCGATCAAGCTCGCCCAGCCCGTCGTCGCGATGGCGCGGACCGCCAGTGGTACCGGTTACTGGATGCTCGGTCGCGACGGCGGCATCTTCACCTTCGGCGACGCGAAGTACCTCGGTGGGCTCGCCCAGTGCCCGAACCGCGTCGCGACGGCGATCCAGGGCACCGCGACCAGCAACGGCTACTGGATCAGCTCGGCCGAGGGCCGCATGGCAACGTTCGGCGACGCCCGCCACTACGGCTGGGCGTTCGTCACCAACGTCGCCCCCGTGGGCTTCACCGCCATCAACTAGCCGCGAGCTCTCGAGCAGTCGGGTCACGCGCCCGCGCCGGCGCGCCCGACCGGTTCGGGCGCCCGACCAGCTACTCGGCGAGAGCAGGAGCCTCGGCCGCGACGGTGGTGTCGTCGCCGTGGCCGGGGTGGACGACGGTCTCGGGCGGGAGCGTGAGGATCCGGGTGCGGATGGACTCGAGGATCTGCTCCTTGCTCGAGAACGATCGCCCGGTCGCGCCGGGGCCACCCTTGAACAAGGTGTCCCCGCCGAAGAGCTCGCCGGTCGCGGCGTCGTAGAGGCTCACGCCGCCGGGGGAGTGGCCGGGCGTGTGCAGCGCGACGACCTCGACCCCGCCGGCGGCGAAGGTGTCGCCGTCGTGGATCTCGAGGTCGGGCGCGCGGTTCGGGTAGATCGCGTCCCAGAGCATGCGGTCGGCCGGGTGGAGCGCGATGGGCGCTTCGGTGGCGTCGGCGAGCGCGACCGCGGCGTTGATGTGGTCGTTGTGACCGTGGGTCGCGACGATCGCGACCACCGTGCGGCCCGCGATGCCGTCGACGATCGGCTGGTGATCGTGCGCGGCGTCGATCACGAGCACCTCGCGGTCGTCACCCACGAGCCAGATGTTGTTGTCGACCTCGAAGTCCTCGCCGTCGATCGAGAAGATGCCGTGGGTGACGACGAGATCCACGCGGGCCATCAGATCGTCACCACCGATCGCAGGACCTCGCCCCGTTCCATCTTGTGGAACGCGGCCTCGACCTCGTCGAGCGCGATGGTCTCGGTGACGAACGCGTCGAGATCGAAGCGGCCGCTCAGATAGAGGTCGATCAGCATCGGGAAGTCGCGGGTGGGGAGGCAGTCGCCGTACCAGCTCGGCTTGAGCGCGCCACCCCGGCCGAAGAACTCGATCATCGGGATGTCGGGCATCGTCATCGTGGGGTTGGGCACGCCGACCTGCACGACGGTCCCGGCGAGATCACGGGCGAAGAACGCCTGCCGCAAGACCTCGGGGTGGCCGACGGCCTCGATGCAGACGTCGGCGCCGAATCCGTCGGTGAGCGCGCGTATCGCCTCCACCGGGTCACCGGCCGACGCGTCGACGACCTCGGTGGCGCCGAACGTGCGGGCGCGCTCCAGCTTCTTGGGGTCGAGATCGACGGCGATGACGGTGCGCGCCCCGGCGAGCGACGCACCGGCGATGGCCGCACACCCCACGCCCCCGCAGCCGAACACCGCGACGGTGTCGCCCCGCTCGATGCCGCCGGTGTACGTGGCCGCGCCGTAGCCCGCCATCACGCCGCAGCCCAGCAGACCCGCGGCTTCGGGGCGCGCCCGGTCGTCGACCTTCGTGGCCTGGCCCGCGGCCACGAGCGTCTTCTCCGCGAACGCGCCGATGCCGAGCGCGGGGGAGAGGGCGGTGCCGTCGGTGAGGGTCATCTTCTGGGTGGCGTTGTGGGTGTTGAAGCAGTACCAGGGCTTGCCCTTGCGGCACGCCCGGCACTCGCCGCAGACCGCGCGCCAGTTGAGGATCACGAAGTC
>JAODBH010000050.1 GCA_025463865.1 Actinomycetes bacterium
TCGACGAGCTCCTCCACTCCGCCATGGTCTCTGCAGTCTCTGGCACCACCCGACTCCGGTCCTGGCGGACCGCGCCGATCAGGAGCTGAGACGCGACGCGGCGGTCAGGGTCACAGCAGCAGTTCGAAGAGCGTGAACGCGCGTTCCCAGTGCTCGCTCGACGGGTTCGCGAGCTTCGGGTCGATGACCTTGAAGCTGCGTCCGAGCGCGACGCTGAGTCCTCCGGCGACCGACGGCAGGCGGGCTTCCGTCTCCTCGGTGAGCGTCACGTCGAGTTGCGGGTGGGCGACGAGCTCGGCGAGGAAGGGTTGGAGGCCGATGTCGCGGTCGAGGTGCTCGAACTCGTGGATGCGCTCCTGCAGGCCCTTGGTGATCGGCAGGTCCCAGTACTCGATCGTGTCGCGGAGGTTGGCCTTGGCGTTCGCCTGGCCGCGGATGAGCAGGTCGGCGGTCCGTTCGAACACGAAGCCACTGAACCGCTTGAGGTCATCCTTGTCCACGTCGACCTCCGCCACCGCGCGGAAGAACCGTTCGTACTTGGGAATCGCCGTCACGCCCATCGCCATGGTGGTCGCCTCCTCGCGCGAGTCGTTACGCACCATCGCGCTCATCGCGTCGACCGGACATCCCGCGTTCGCGTGGCCGCCCGAGAGGGATCAGGCCGACGGTCGGGGGTCGGCGAGCCACGGTGCGTAGTCGCCGACGAACCGTCCGATCAGGATCACCGGGTCGTGAGCCCTCACCATGACCTCCGTCGCTCCTGAGCCGACGAGGGCCGCCGAGCCGCCCCGGCCCTGGCTCGCTCTGCAGGCCGATCGCTTGGTTTGCTCGAGCGCCTACTACGCGGGCGCGTGGTGCGCACACGCGGTGTGCTCGTCATCGTTGGCGACGATGCTGCCGTCCGGAACGAAGTCGTACGAACAGCGTCGCGATGAGGGCCGCTCGCTCCGAGAGCACGTGCCCCGATCAGGGCACGCCCGGTGGGAGCCCGATTCCGGACGACCTGATCCCGTGGCTCGTCTCGAGGCGTCGAACGCGACCCGTCTCCCGGACCTCGTGCCCGTGCGTTATGGGCGGATGCTGGCGTCTCCCTTCGCATTCCTGCGCGGTGCCGCGCTGCTCATGGCCGACGACCTTGCCGGCACCCCGGTGACCGGGCACCGCGTGCAGGTCTGTGGTGACGCACACCTCGCCAACTTCGGTGTGTTCGCAACACCTGAGCGGAATCTCATCTTCGACGTCAACGACTTCGACGAGACGCTCCCGGCTCCGTGGGAATGGGACGTCAAACGACTCGCCGCGAGTGTCGCCGTGGCGGCTCGCAATCTCAACATCGATGAGCCGGCGCGCACCGCTGCGGTAGCGGGCACCGTGCGCGCGTATCGGGAGCACATGAACGAGCTTGGAGCCATGTCGCCGCTCGACGTCTGGTATGAGCGCGTCGACGTACAACAGGTCCTGGCCATCGCGCGGGAGGAGGGGGCGAAGGGCCTCAAGAACGCCTTGTGTGTGGCCAAGGTTCGTCATAGGACGAGCCTGGGCGCGCTTCCGAAGCTCACTGCGATCGTGGAAGGCCGGCGTCGTATTGTCGATGAACCGCCGCTCATCGTCCATGACGCGATCGAGGATCGTGACGCGGAGAAGATGCTCGCGCAGTACGTGCAGTCGCTTCCTCCGGACCGGCGCCCGCTGCTCGAGCGTTGGGTGATCGTGGACGCCGCGCGCAAGGTGGTCGGCGTCGGCAGCGTCGGGACCCGCTGCTACCTCGTGTTGCTCATGGACCACGACGGCCGGACGCCCTTGTTCCTGCAGTTGAAGGAAGCGAACGAGGCCGTGAACGCGCCGTACGCGGGGCCCTCCGAGTTCAGGCACCAGGGTGAGCGGGTCGTGGTCGGGCAACGGCTCATGCAGGCCGCGAGCGACATCTTCCTCGGCTGGACCACCGATGGCGCGCACCAGTACTACGTCCGACAGTTCCGAGACATGAAGGGCTCCGTGAACCTCGACGTCATGACCAAACCGGGGTTCGCGACCTACGCGCGATTGTGCGGTCGTGTGCTCGCACGGGCGCACGCCCGGTCCGGTGACGCCGCAATCATCGGGGGCTATCTCGGGCGGCGGCCGACGTTCGACGAGGCCGTGGCGGCGTTCGCCGACGCGTACTCACACCAGACCGAACGCGACCATGCTGCACTGGTCGACGCCGTCCGCTCGGGACGGGTGACGGCGAACGTGCCTGCTTGAGGTCCGCGGTCGTCGACTTCGCGGAGGTTTAGATCGGCGGGATCTCGGAAATAACAGGGGCCAGCAGCGACCATGCCGAGGGGAGTGACGATTTGCCGACGATCCTTGGCAGGCGCCGGGTCGCCGCGATCGTTATCGCGCTTGCCATCTTGTGCGGCGTGTTGCCGACGACGGACGCCGCCGCGGTCACGCGGACGACGTCCCCACCGCTCTGTCGGAACCCCACTCTCGTTCTTGCGGCGATGCCGTTGGAGCTCTACCCGCTGCTGCGGCAGGCGTCGGTCGACCCCGCCGACATCGTCCACGTCAACGACCGCACGTTCTATCCGGGACGCCTCGTGGGCAATGACGTCGTGCTCGCGATGACCGGGATCGGTCTCGTCAACGCCGAAGAGACCGCGAAGGCCGCGTTCGAGCACTTCCGGTGTCCCTTCCGGGCCGCAGTCTTCTCCGGAGTTGCCGGGAGCAAGTCCTTTATCGGCGATGTGAACGTTCCGCAGCGCTGGACGCTCGACGGCGGGAGCTCGTGGCTCGCGACCAACTCCAAGATGTTCGCGACCGCCGGCAAGGTGCGGGACACCCACGCGGTCGCGCTGTCGCGCGACGTCCCGGTGGGCGACGCCGCGTGTCTCTGTTCCGGCGTCGACGCCGCAACACCGGTGCACCTCCCGTACTCGCCTCAGCTGAGGGTGGGCGGCAGTGGCACGAGCGCCGATACGTACGGAGGCCACGCGGTGCCTTGCGTTCCGGGCGGCGGCGACATCGCCGGCTGTCAAGCGTGCCTCGCACCGGGCAGCACGGTTACCGATTTCGCCAACTTCGCCGCGAACGCACCGCCGCTCGCGGATCCCGCCTTCTTCGAGGCACTCCTCGGACCGCCCGACCCGACCACGACGACCATGGACGCGCAGGACATGGAGACTGCGGCGG
>JAODBH010000098.1 GCA_025463865.1 Actinomycetes bacterium
ACCGATTTCGCCAACTTCGCCGCGAACGCACCGCCGCTCGCGGATCCCGCCTTCTTCGAGGCACTCCTCGGACCGCCCGACCCGACCACGACGACCATGGACGCGCAGGACATGGAGACTGCGGCGGTCGCGAGCGTCGCACGCGCGTACCACGTCCCATTCCTCGGTATCCGTGCCGTGTCCGACGGACAGGGCGATCCGCTCAACCTTCCCGGGTTCCCATTTCAGTTCTTCGTGTACCGTCAACTCGCGGGGAACAACGCGGCCGCCGTCACGATCGCGTTCTTGCAGACGTGGGCCGCGAGCGGCCGGCCCGTCTGACAGTCGTCGACGAGGCGCTCGCGTAGAACGACATCGGAGCCGATGGGCGCATGGTCGGACACACCGCCAGCGTCAGTTAGAGGTCAGAGGCTGACGCGGTAGCGGAGGTACACGACACCGTTGCCGAACCGGCGTTCGTCGAGGAGCTCGAGCTCGGCGCGCGTGTCGCGGGGAAGCGACGGCTTGCCCCCACCGACGAGTACGGGATAGACGAACAAGTGGCACTCATCGACCAGCCCGGCCTTGAACGCGTGCGCGGCGAGATTCGCACCTCCCACGGTGAGATCACTGGTGGCTGAGGCCTTGATGTCCCGGACCGAGTCGGGATCGAAGTCGCGCTCGAGCCTGGTCTTGGCCGTCGGTACCGCCCCCAGGGTCGTGGAGTAGACGACCTTTTCCGCGGCCTGCCAGACGTTGGCGAAGTCGCCCATGAGTTCCGATTGGGCGGAAAGGGCGGGGTCGGTTTCCCAGACGGCCATCGACTCGTACAGGCGCCGCCCGTAGAGGTAGGTGCCGACGGGCCGCACGAGGTCGGTGATGAACGCAAAGAACTCGTCGCTGGGCGCGGTCCAGTCGAAGCTGCCGTGCTCGTCCTCGATGTACCCGTCGAGGGACACGTTCGACACGTAGATCAGCTTGGCCATGCCGCTCCCCTGATCGAGCCCGGGACTCCAAGAGGACCCGGCCTGCCCTGTGGCAGGTGACGGTAATCCCGACCTCGGCGCATGCCGCGGCCGAACAGCTTCTCCAGTCGGCGCTTGCCCGGCACGGTACGCGACGCCTCACGAGCCGTTGCCGGCTCCCTGTTCCACGGACAACCGACATCCGTGAACGATTCATCGCGGACGCGTCCCGCGTGAGAGTTGCTGGTCGAGGTTGACCGCGGCGCTGATCATTGCGAGGTGCGTGAATGCTTGGGGGAAGTTGCCGAGGAGCTCGCCGCTCTCCCCGATCTCCTCCGAGTAGAGCCCGAGGTGGTTCGAGTAGGTGAGCATCTTCTCGAAGATGAGCTGCGCGTCTTCGAGTTGCCCGGATCGGGCGAGGCATTCGACGTACCAGAAGGTGCACATGGAAAACGTGCCCTCGCCGCCGTCGAGTCCGTCGGGCGCGAGCGCAGGGTCGTAGCGGTACACGAGGCTGTCGGCGACGAGCTCGCGGCCGATCGCGTCGAGGGTGGAGAGCCATCGGGGATCGGTCGGCGCGATGAAGTGCACGAGCGGCATCAGGAGGAGCGATGCGTCAAGGACGTCGGAACCCTCGCACTGCACGAACGCCTGGCGGTGATCGTTCCAGCCGCGTTCCATGATCCAAGCGAAGATCGCGTCGCGTTCTCGGGCCCAGCGAGCGACATCGGCGGGCAGCGCTCGCCGAGCCGCGATGCGGATGGCACGGTCGAACGCGACCCAGCACATCAGCCGCGAGTACGTGAACCGCCGGCGGCCGTTACGCACCTCCCAGATTCCGTCGTCGGGTTCCCGCCAGTGCTCGCTCAGCCAGTCGACGAGCGCGGCGAGAACGCGCCAGCCCTCGTAGTCGATGAGGTTGCCGCGTCCTTCGAGCGCGAGCTGCTCGAAGAGGTAGATGGAGTCGAACAGCGCGCCATAGATGTCAAGCTGCAGTTGGTCGACGGCGGCGTTGCCGATGCGAACTGGCGCGCTGTTCTGGTATCCCGACAGGTGGTCGAGCGTCCGTTCGGTGGTGTCGGCGTATTCGTCGATTCCGTAGATGGGACGGAGGGGGCTCGTGCCGTTGGTGGGCGTGACGCTGAGCGCCACAAGACGGCCGAAGCCGTTGAGCTCGCGTGCTTCGTCGGCGAAGCCCAGCCGCACCAGCGCGTACAGCGAGAACGCGAAGTCGCGTATCCACGCGTAACGGTAATCCCAGTTTCGGGTGCCGCCGAGGTGTTCAGGCAGGCTCGTGGTGGGCGCCGCGACGATCGCGCCTGTGGGCGCGTACGTCAGCAGCCTGAGCGTGAGCGCGGATCGATACACCCTTTCGCGCCAGCGGCCGACGTAGTCAGACTTGCTGATCCAATCGCGCCAATATGCGATCGTCGCGCGCATGAGAGCCTCTCCTTGCTCCTCCCCGAGCACCGAAGCGTGGTCGCCGACCTGGAGCACGAACGTGCGGCTGTGCCCTGCTTCGAGGGTGAAGTCACTCCGCACGCCGGCTCCAGTGGGGCGGATCGCGATCGGTGACGCGAACGACATCGTGGCGTTCGAGCTCGTGAATCGTGCGTAATTGCCGCCGATCGCGACGTCGTGGTCATCTCGGCCGTAGTTGAAGCGCGGCTCGAGCTCCAACCGGTACGTCATCGAGCCCCGCACCGTCACGACCCGGCGCACGATTTGCTGCTGGGAGCGACCGACGGGCATGAAGTCCTGGACCTCACCGACCCCCTCGGGCGACAGGAACCGCGTGATGAGGACGTTCGTATCGGGGAAATACAGCTGCTTGGCCAGGGCCCCGGGCGACGTCGGCGCGATCCGATAATGGCCGCCCCGTGCGGGATCGAGGAGCGCGCCGAACACGCT
>JAODBH010000117.1 GCA_025463865.1 Actinomycetes bacterium
GTGGCCCGCACCTGAGCCCGTCGGGGTCGGCCCAGGGCGTAGGTTGCAGGCCATGGGTGAGGCCCGGTCATGATCGACGCCAGCGTTCCCGAACGCGCCCTCGCGGTCTACGGGCATCCCGACGACCCGGAGATCTCCGCGGGCGGAACGCTCGCTCGCTGGGCCGAGGCCGGCTCCGAGGTGTGGGTGATCGTCTGCGCCCAGGGCGACAAGGGCAGCAACGACCCGGCCACCGACCCGGCCGCCCTCGCCGAGCTCCGCACCGAGGAGTCGGCGGCCGCAGCCAAGGTGCTCGGGATCGCGGGCACGATCCACCTCGACCACCCCGACGGCGACCTCGAGAACGACGCGGTGTTGCGGGGCCAGATCGTCGAGCAGATCCGGACCCTCAAGCCCGAGGTCGTGCTCTGTCCCGATCCGACCGCGGTGTTCTTCGGCGACACCTACGTCAATCACCGCGACCACCGGGCCACCGGCTTCGCCACCCTCGACGCAGCCGCCCCGGCCTCCGGCAACCCGCACTACTTCCCCGAGCAGCTGCGCGCCGGGCTCGAGGTCCACGCGGTCAGCGCGGTCTACCTGTCGGGGACGCTCGAGCCCAATTGCTGGATCGACATCGGTGCGCAGCTCGAGCGGAAGATCGACGCGCTGTTCTGCCACGAGAGCCAGCTCGAGGACACGGGGAAGTGGTTCCGCCAGTTCCTCCGCGACCGGGCCGAGGCCGCCGGCCGCGAGGCCGGCCTCGCCTACGCCGAAGGGTTCCGCAAGCTCACGCTCGGGGCGTAGGAACGTCGGCGCTCAGGCCGCTGGAGGCTTGGGCCGATCGGGCAGCGCGTCGGGACCACGGGCCGGGTGCTTGGCCCAGTCGCCCATGGTGCGGAGCACGAGCACCGCGACCACCGCGACACCGCCGGCGCCGATCGCCGCGCCGATGACCATCCCGATCACGGCCGAGAACCCGGGATCCTTGCCCCGGGCCGAGATGTCGACGAGCCCGTAGCCGATGGTCGCGCCGAACGCCCCGGCCAGCATGACCGCGACGAACGCTCCGATCATCGCGGTCGTGGAAGCCATCGTGGGCGGCGGGACCGGGATCTCGTCGGCCTCGGGGTCGTCGCGCGGCGCCAGGTCGAGCGAGCTCGGCGCGGGAACCGCCAACCCGGCCGCGGCCGGCTGGAAAGTGGCGGCCGGGGGAGTGGCCGGGGGCGACACGGCGGGGTCCCGCGGGCCGACGCCGGAGGCCGCGGGTTCTGTACCGGGGGGTTGTTCGTCCACGGCAGCGATGGTACCGGTGGACCTCCGTCCAGGGGTCATCGCGCACTGGTGCCGGCCGGTCGGCCCCGGTCCGCAGCGGCATGCGTTGGGCGGCCCGGGCTCGTCCGACCGGTAGTGTCGCCGGACGATGCGCAGCCTCGTCATCCTCCCCACCTACAACGAGATCGAGAACATCGACAACGTGCTGCGCCGCGTGCGGGCCGCGGTGCCCGACGCCGACATCCTCGTGGTCGACGACGGGTCGCCCGACGGCACGGCCGACGCGGCCGACGCGCTCGGCGCCGAGCTCGGAAACATCGAGGTGCTCCGCCGCGCGTCGAAGTCGGGGCTGGGCTCGGCGTACCGCGCCGGCTTCGCCAAAGGCCTGGCCGAGGGGTTCGATGCGCTGGTCGAGATGGACGCCGACCTGTCCCATGATCCGGCCGTGCTCCCCGACCTGCTCGCGCCCCTGGCCGAAGGCAGGGCCGAGCTCGTGATCGGTTCGCGCTACGTGCCGGGTGGCCGCACGCCCAAGTGGTCGCGGGCGCGTCTGGCGATCTCCAAGATCGGCAACCTCTACGCGCGCACCATGCTCGGGCTGCAGGTCCACGACGCCACCGCCGGCTACCGCGCCTACGCCAACAGCGCGCTGAGCAAGATCGACCTCGACCGGGTCCGCGCCGACGGCTACGGCTTCCAGATCGAGATGGCGTACGCGGTGCAGCGCGACGGCGGCCGCCTCGTGGAGATCCCGATCGAGTTCAAGGACCGCGCCCTCGGCACCAGCAAGATGTCGTCGCGCATCGTGGTCGAGGCGCTGTTGCTCGTCACCTGGTGGGCCGTCCGCGACCTCCCGTCACGGTTCACGCGCGGGACGCGAGCGGTGGTCGGGGGGACCTGACGTGGACGCGCCGACGCGGGAATGGACGGTCGCGGGTGGGCTCGTCGAGACCGACGCCGGCCTGCTCCTGGTACAGAACCGCCGGCGCGGCGGGTCGCTCGACTGGACTCCGCCGGGCGGGGTGATCGACACCACCGACGTCTCGGTGATCGCCGGTCTCACACGCGAGGTGGAGGAGGAGACCGGGCTGCTCGTCCTCGAGTGGGAAGGCCCGGTCTACGAGGTGCGCGCGGTCGCGCCCGACCTGGGTTGGATCATGCACTGCGAGGTGTACCGCGCGGTCCGCTTCGCCGGCGTGCTTCGGCTCGAGGATCCGGACGGCATCGTGGTCGATGCCGCGTTCGTACCCTCCACCGAGTGCGCGGAGCTGCTGATCGACGGCCCACGGTGGGTTCGCGAGCCGCTCTCGGAGTGGATCGAGCACCGGTGGAACCACGAGGCACCACGCGGGTTCCATTTCTCGGTGCGCGGCACCGAGCCGGCCGAGCTGCACGTCGAGCGGGTGCACCACCCGTGAACGGCGCCGCGGCGGGTACGTCACCACCCGCCGACCGCGACACCCGGAGCACGGGCGCCGGCCCGCGCCGGCCGATCTCGCGGACGGTGCTGCACGTCGATCTCGACGCGTTCTACGCCTCGGTGGAGCAGCTCGACGATCCGGAGCTGAGGGGCCGGCCGGTGGTCGTCGCGGGCCTCGGTGGGCGGGGCGTGGTCGCGGCGTCGAGCTATGAGGCGCGCGCGTTCGGGATCTATTCCGCGATGCCCACGGGGCACGCGCGCCGGCTGTGCCCGGACGCCGTCTTCGTGTCGCCGCGGTTCGACGCCTACCAGGAGCGCAGCGCGGCGGTCATGGCGATCCTCCGCGACGTCACGCCACTGGTCGAGCCGATCTCGCTCGACGAGGCGTTCCTCGACGTCACCGGAGCGTTGCGCAGCGCAGGCGACGGCCCGACGATCGCGGCCGCCATCCGCGCCCGCGTCCTCGCCGAGACCGGTCTGGTGATCTCGGTCGGCGTCGCACCCACCAAGCTGCTGGCCAAGCTGGCCAGCGACCTCGCCAAGCCCGACGGCATGCTCGTCGTCCCACCCGGTGAGGAGCTCGCCTTCCTCCACCCGCTGCCGGTCCAGCGACTCTGGGGCGTGGGCCCGGCCACCCACCGGCGGCTCGAGCGTCTGGGCGTCGTGACCGTCGGCGATCTGGCCCGGGTGCCGGTCAGCGTGTTGGAGGGCGCGGTGGGCAAGGCCCACGGGCGTCACCTCGCCGCCCTCGCCCGCAACGACGACGCCCGGCCCGTCGAGCCGAACCGCGAGGTGAAGTCGGTCGGCCACGAAGAGACCTTTCCCACCGACGTACGCGACCGGGATCGGCTCACCACCGAGCTGCGCCGGATGGCCGACCTCGTCGGCAGCCGGTTGCGCGCGAGCGGGCGCAGCGCGCGCACCGTGCACGTGAAGGCCAAGTTCGCCGACTTCCGTCTCATCACGCGCGCGCACACGCTCCCGCACCCCACCAGCCTCGGCGCCGAGATCGCGACGACCGCGGTGGCCCTGCTCGATCGGGTCGACGTCGCCCCCGGCCTCCGGTTGCTCGGCGTCTCGGTCAGTGGCTTCGAGACCCCGGGCCCGGAGCAGCTGTCGCTCGACTCGCTCGGCGACGCCTCCGAGGTTGCAGGCGGTGAAGCCGCCGACACCCTGCGCGCGCCCGCCGATCCGGAAACCACGAGGGCGCTGGAGCTGACGCTCGACGCCGTGCGCGCACGGTTCGGCACCGAGGCTGTGGGGCGCGCGGTGAACGCCACCGAGCGCGGGCTGCGGGTCGAGCGGCGCGGGAGCAACTGGGGCCCCGACGACGATCCCGACGGCGCGCCGGACGGGCGATCGGGAGATCGCCAGCCGTGATCCGCATAGGAATCGTCGGCTGCGGGCACATCGGGATGGTGCACGCCGCGGCGTTGGAGCAACTCGTGAACGGCGGCCTGGTCGACGCCAGGGTGACCGCGACGTTCGACGCCGATCCCACCCGGGCCGCGGCGCTGGCGGTGCCCCACGGCGCCACCCCGGCGGCGACCCTCGACGCGCTCCTCGACGCCGTCGACGTGGTCTGGGTGTGCACCTGGACCGCGGCCCACATCGACACGGTGGAGGCCGCGGCCGACCGCGGCCTCCCCATCTTCTGCGAGAAGCCGCTCGCGCCCGACCTGCCCGACAGCGAGCGGGTCGCGGCCGCGCTGCGCCGGGTGCCGCACCAAGTCGGCCTGGTCCTCGCCCACGCTCCGGTGTTCCGGTTCGCGGCCGACCTCGTCGCCTCGGGCCGGTACGGCCGCGTCCTGTCCACCATCCTGCGCGACGACCAGTACTTCCCGATCCAGGGGATGTACGGCTCGAGCTGGCGGGGCGACGTCACCAAGGCCGGCGGCGGCACCTTCATCGAGCACTCCATCCACGACGTCGCGCTGCTGGGCGGCATCCTCGGTGACCCGGTCGACGTCTCGGCCCGGACGTCGTCGCAGTTCGGGCACGCGGGCATCGAGGACCAGGCGCTCGTGACCCTCGGCTACGCCGACGGCACCACCGCCACCATCGCGAGCGTGTGGCACCAGATCCTGAGCCGGGGTTCGAGCCGGCGGCTCGAGATCTTCTGCGAGAAGGCCATGTTGTGGACCGAGAACGACTACCTCGGGCCGCTCCACGTCGAGACCGAGACGGGGGTGGAGATCCTCGAGGCTGAGGCACCGCCCTGGATCGACCGGTTCGCCGGCCTGGCCGAGTACGCCAAGCCGATCGCGCAGTATGCGGAGCCGAGCAAGGCGTTCCTCGACTCGCTCGCCGCCGACGGTCCCGACGCCCGGGGATGGCCCGACGTCGAGGCCGCGCTCGCCGCACACCAGGTGGTGGATGCGGCCTATCGTTCCGCCTCACACGGCGGCACACCGATTCCGCTGAGGTCCCAGGAGCACCGCGCCGAATGACCCATCTCCCCCGACAGCCCGTGCAGTGGAGCCGCGTTGAGCACGCTCCCTGGACGCGCGAGACTGCGGGGGTCTCCCAGTCATGAAAGAAACGTGATGCCGCTCTCCGAGGACGAACAGCGCATCCTGCAGGAGATCGAGGCCAATCTCACGGCCACCGATCCGGCACTGGCGGAACAGGTCGCCCAGACCACCATCTACCGCCACGCGTCCCGGACCATCCGTTGGGCCTTCGTCGGCGTCATCGCCGGTCTCGCCTGGATGCTGATCACGTTCACGCGGTCGGTGTGGCTCGGTGCCATCGGCTTCCTCGCCATGCTCGCCTGCCTCCTGATCATCGAACGCAACGTGCGCAAGATGGGCAAGGCCGGCATCGACAGCCTCACGCAATCGCTGCGGTCGGGGAACCTCGGTGGCGCCTTCGGCGACGTCGGCAAGCGGTTCCGCGAGCGCTGGCGCCGCGACGACTCCTGACGCCGTGAACCACCCCGACGCGACGTACGGCGCGCTCCAAGCGGCCCGATTGGGCGACTGCACGCCGTCGCAGCTTGCGTACTGGTCGCGCGCCGGGCTCGTCGTCCCCGCGGGTGATCCGCCCCGGTACTCCTTCCGCGACCTGGTCGCGTTGCGGGTCATCTCGTCGCTGCTCGACGCGGGTCTCAGCACCGCCAAGGTCCGTCGAGCGCTGCGGTATCTCGTCGAGGCTGGTGACGACCTCGCGGGCCTGCGTGTCGTCACCGACGGCGACCGGGTCTGGGCCTGCCGCAACGACGGCGAGATCCTCGACGCCCTGCGCCACGGTCAGATGGCGCTCTTCGTCGCGGTGGACCGCTACGCGGCCGAGGTCGACGCCGGCGTCCGGGCCTTCGCGGCCGAACGCACCGCGTTCCTCGCCGATCTGACTCCGCCCTCGGAGCCGCCGGCGGTTCTCCCGGTCTAGACGCGCAGATCCACGTGGGCCGATCTCGGGGCGCCACGATCTCGCTGCTGCGCGATCGAGGTGGGCCGCGCTCTAGGTGCGGCGACGCCAGACGGTGCGGGGGTCGAACCGGCGGCGCCAGCGGGTGGCCGGGCCGACCGAGCCGTCGAGATACCGCCCGAGCTCGTCGACCGCGGCCCACGCCTGCACCACCCGTTCCGGTCCGGGCGCGCGGGGTGAGCACGACGCGCGGGTGTAGGAGCGCGCGAGGAGGAGCAGCGGCGCGCTGAGCTGCTCCGGCTCGACGGCCGACGCGTCGCCGGCCAGCTCGAGCGGTGTGAGGTCGGGGCGTACGACGCGGCCGGATTCGGCGAGCCGGTCGACGGCTTCGGCCCACGCGCCCACGACCGCGGTGCGCGGATCGGGCGCGGCGCGTCGGCGGCGTTCGCGGCGCCGCTTGGCCGCGCCGATCGCGATCGCGAACGCGACCGCGCCGACGGCGACGATCACCGGGATCGCGGCGACCGCCCAGACCCACGCGGGCGTCGAGTCCTTGCCGGCCGGGGCTCCGAGCGTCGGTGGCGTCCCCGCCGTGGTCACGGGCGCGACGGTGTCGTTGGTGGCGGCGGTGGTCGCCGGAGCGGTGGGCTCCGTCACCGCATTGCCCGCGCCCGGATAGTTGGGGGTCTGCCCGGGAGCGTCGCCCTTCGGCGTGGGCTCGAACATCGTCCAACCGAGGCCGTTGAGCCACACCTCGGGCCACGCGTGGAGCTGTTGGTTCGTCACCTGGTACGTGTCGTGTCCGAGCGATGTGCCGTAGGTGTAGCCGACCGCGACGCGGGCCGGGATCCCCACCGACCGGGCCATCGCTGCGAACGCGGCGGCGAACTGCTGGCAGAAGCCGCGCTTGTCGCGCAGGAACGTGACGATCGCGGAGCTGCTGTCGGTGAGGTCCGGGCTCAGGTCGTAGGTGAAGCTGCCGCCCGTGAAATAGGTCTCGAGCGCTTGGGCCTTTTCCCAGTCGTTGCTCGCAGGGGCGGTGAGCTTCTCGGCGAGCCGGCGCACGCTCGTCGGGAAGTCGGCCGGAAGCTCCAGGTTCTTCCGGATGAGGGAGTTGCTCGTCCGGATGGCGGTGGCGGCCTTGTCGGCGCGCGTCGGGGTGCGGGGAACCTGCGAGTCGACCGTGAAGGTGCTCCCGCTCAGAGTGTTGGCGGCAACGATCGTGAGCGTACGGGGCGCCACCACCGCGCCGCCGAGCGACGTCTTCACCGGCGTGAAGGCCGCCGGCACGAGAAAGCCCTGGAGCCCGGTGGCGGTGAACTCCTGATGCACCACCGTCGCTCCGCGTGTGGGACGCGGCAGCCCGCTGCTCGCCGGGGCCTGCGGCTCGTTGAAGGTCCACTGGTTGCCGTTGAACTGGTCGAGCCCGGCCAATCGCCAATACAGAGGCTGCTTGGAGACGACGGTGAACACGACCGAGGGGGTGGGCTCGCGCAGCTTGCTCCCGAAGCCGACCGTCGGGTTCGTCACCGTGATGTCGCCGCGCCGGCCTCCGTGGCCGCCGAGCCCGTTGTAGCGGACGAGCGCGGAGCCGGACGCACCGGGAACGAACGCCCCGGCCACCGTGCCGATCCCGATCGCCAGCACACCGATGACCGCGCCCGCGCGCAGATCGCGCCGGCCCGCACGCGCGCGGAGGCCTGTCGCCGCCGGCGCGGCCGTACCGTCGAAGCGCGTGGCGCCGGTCGTTTGGTCGCCGCGTTGCAGGAGACCCTCGCGGTTGACGAGGAAGAGGTAGGTGATCGCGGCCGTGGCGAACGCGACGGTCAGGATCACCCGGCTCTTCGTGGTCCCGATCGTGGCGATGATCGTGAACAGCGCGAGCGACGGGATCGCGGCCGCGAGTGCGCGGTGCATCCGGAACGCCAGCTCGTCGGCGATCTGTGCCGTCGCCCACAACGCCACCACCGCGAGCAGCAACGCGCCGTCGCCGGGCCGGACCGGTGCCACCGCACTGCGGAACAACGCCCATCCCGACTGGAGGTCGGGCCGGATCCGGCCGAACGTCGACGCGGTCGGCAACCCGTAGGCCAGGGTGCGATGACCGATCGTCCAGACGCCGACGAGCACCAACGACAGGATCGAGAGCAGCGCGTTGGCAGCGACCGGCAACCGCAATCGACGGCTGAGGACACCCACGGCGTGGGGGAGCAGCGCCGCCGCGAGCGCAGGCGGCAGGAACGAGGTGCCCGTGAGCACGCGCGTCAGGCTGACGGCGGTCACCGCGCTGAGCCCGGCGAGGGCCAGCGGGGCTACGACGGATTCGCGCGGTTCCATGTCTGCATCGTTCGGGCCCAGGCCACCGCGAACGGCGCGGAGGCCGCGTCCACCAGCACGAGGCCACTCGCTTCGGGCAACGCGGCCCCGGAGACGGCGTTCGTGACGAGCACGGTCCGCGAGCCGTTCCTGGCGCCGGACGCGAGCGCGGCGGCCTCAGCCGCATCGAGGCGGCCGGTGACGACGACGAGCAGCCCGAGGTCCAGGTTGCGCCGACGATCGGCCGCCGGCACGAGGAGCCGCGCCGGCTTCTGGCCCGCGGGCGTCGGAAGGGGCCGGACCTCGGCGAGCCGGTCGAGGGTGTGCTCCTCGGCCGCCCGCCCGAGGATCGCACCCGCGCTGGTCATGAGCTCGGTCGGTCGACCCGAGCGCGCGAGGGCCACGACGATCGACGCCGCGGCTTCGACCGCGAGCTCGAACGACGACGCGTCGTGCGCGGACGCGCGCACGTCGAGCAGCACCGTCGCGGGCTCGGGCCGGCGGGTCTCGTCTTGGCGGACCATGAGCTCGTCGAGGCGCGCGCTCGTGCGCCAGTGCACGTGGCGCAGGTCGTCACCGACCTCGTATTCGCGCAGCGTCGAGAAGTCGTCGTTCGACGTCCCGTGACGGGTCCGCGCGACCGGGTCGGCCGCCGCCCCGCGCGACGCGGGTCCGACGGGTGGCGGGTCGACGGGATGCACGCGCGGGCGGATCACGATCCACGTCCGCGGTGCGGCCGTCCAGGTGCGGTGCGCGAGCCCGAACGGGTCGGCCGAGCTCGCGGTGAGCGGCCCGAGGTCGAACCGGCCGCGACGGGTGGTCGGGAGGCGGTAGACAGCACGGCTCCGCGCGCCGGGCGCGATGCGATCGATGACGAACCGCGCGGTGTGACGGCCGCCGTCGAAGCGCTCGGTGAGCCCCAGCGCTCCGGTGGAGTCGTCGCCGTGGTTGGTCAGCTCGAGCTCGACGTGCGCGATCTGATCGACGACGACCTGGCGCGGCGTCAGGACCCGCGTGGCGTCGACGTCGGTCGCGCTCGCCCACACGCGGGCGAGCGCGAGCGCGAGGAGCACCAGCGCGACGCCGGCGAGCATCGCGAGCTCGATCGTGCCGACGATCCGTCCGACGACGAGCAGGAGGACCGCGCCGCTGAAGAGCGACCAGCCCCGGCGGGTGAAGTTGCACCGCGACCGGAGCGTCACCGGTACCGGCTCCGCCGCGGTGGACCCGACCGGGGATCGCGCCGTCGCAGGTGCCCCGGGCGCGCCGGCCCTCGTTGCCGGGGCGCGGGCCACCGGTCAGCCGGTGACCGGCGGCACGGCCACGCCGGCCAGGACGGCCTGGACCACCGCCGCGGTCGTCACCCCGCGCGCCTGCGCGTCGGGGGTGAGGATCAGGCGGTGCTCGAGCACGTTGAACGCGAGTGCCTTCAGGTCGTCGGGGATGATGAAGTCGCGCCCGACGCTCGCGGCGAGCGCGCGTGCCGCACGTTGCAGCGCGAGCGCGCCGCGCGGGCTGAGACCCAACGCGAGGTCGGGATGGCGGCGGGTCGCGGTGGCGATGTCGACGATGTAGGTGCGCAGCTGCGGCGCGACGTGCACCCGCGCACAGATCTCGATCGCCGCGGCGATCTCGGCCGCATCGGTGACGGGCAGCAGATCCGCGACGCCGTCGCTGCGCCCGTGGTTCTCCAGGATCGCGACCTCCGCGGCCGCGCTCGGATAGCCCATCGTGATGCGCATGAGGAACCGATCGAGCTGCGCCTCGGGCAGCGGGTACGTGCCCTCGAGCTCGATCGGGTTCTGCGTTGCGATGACCATGAACGGCCGGGCGAGTGCGTACGTGGAGGAGTCGACCGTCACCTGCTGCTCCTCCATCGCCTCGAGCAGCGCGCTCTGCGTCTTGGGCGACGCGCGGTTGATCTCGTCGGCCAGCACCACGTTGGCGAACACGCCGCCGGGCCGGAACTCGAACTCGTTCGACGCGCGGTTCCATACCGACACGCCGGTGACGTCGGACGGCAGGAGGTCGGGTGTGAACTGGATGCGGTGCCAGCGACCGTCGATCGACGCCGCGATCGCCTTGGCCAGTGACGTCTTGCCGACCCCGGGAACGTCCTCGATGAGCAGATGACCCTCGGCGAAGAGCGCGACGAGCGCGAGGTGCACCGCCTGCCGCTTGCCCTGCACGACGAGCTCGACGTTGCTCAACAGCGCGTCGAACAGTTGGCTGAACGAGGCGTCGGTGCTGGGCTCCGGGTGGGCCGCCACGCTCGTACCATCCTGTCGACGAAGGTCTCGGTCGGCTCGCGAGCCGCGGCAGGTTGCCGGGTTCCGGTGGAGCTCGCCCCTAGTCTGACCCAGGTGGACGGTTCACACGACCTCGCGCGTATCCCCTGGCTGCAGGCCACGGCCGCGGTGCTGGTCAGGCCCCGGCTCTGGACCACCGCGTTGCGCCAGGGCCGCCGGATCGTCGTGCCGGGATGGTGGCGGCGTCCGCCGTTCGTGCCCCGGCCCGACCCCGAGTACCTCCGGTTCCGCCTCGAGACGCAGTACGGGTCAGGCGGCCGGTTCGACGCCGACGACCTGGTCGCCTACCTGGTGTGGTGCCGGGCGATGGAACGCGACACCCGCATCGACTGACCGGGTCCAACTCCGCGACCGCGGTCGGCCGGGCCGCCCGGTGGCGAGCGGCGGAGCCGGCGTTCGCGCCGGTACACTGCCTGGGCATCTCGGCGCCCTCGCCGCGCCGGCTCGAGGAGGTCCGCCGCGTGGGGAGAGCACTACTGCTCAACGCCAGCTTCGAGCCGCTCTGTGTCGTCTCGGTCCGGCGGGCCGTCGTGCTGGTCATGAAGGAGAAGGCCGAGATCGTCGGCGCCGGCAAGGACGTCTTCCACTCGGAGCGGCTCACGGTCACCGTCCCGTCGGTCCTGCGGCTACGGCACTTCGTCCGCGTGCCGTACCGGAGCCGCGCACCGCTGTCGCGGCGGGCCGTGTTCGCCCGCGACGGGCAGCGTTGCCAGTACTGCTTCCGGCCCGCCGAGAACATCGACCACGTGGTCCCGAAGTCGCGCGGTGGACAACACGTCTGGGAGAACGTCGTCGCCTCGTGCCAGCCGTGCAACGCGCGCAAGCGCGACCGGATGCTCGCCGACACCGATCTCTCGCTCCGCCGCCAACCGGTCGCCCCGCACGCAACCGTCTGGGTCGCCGCGCACGCCGGTGCCCTCGATCCCGCCTGGGAGCCCTACCTTCCCGAGGTCTTCGAAGCCGTCTCGGCCTAGTGCAAGTTCCTGCGGCGCGTGGGAGCACCGATACCGTCCTCCTGCGGCGCCTCTGAACCTGGGGCTAGCGGTCGTGGGGGCGCACCGCCGGAAGGGGGGTGCCGTCGAGCGGCGCGGGCTCGCACGGGTGGCATTCGAGCTCGAGCGTCGCGTGCTGGATGCCGAACTCGACGGCCAGCAGCGTCTTCAGGCGGTCGCCGCGCTCCTGGGCCCAATGCAGCGACGGCTCACCTTCGAGCACGACGTGCGCGGAGAGCGCGACCTCGTCCGACGCCAGGTTCCACACGTGCAGGTGGTGCACCGCGGTCACGTCGGCCTCGCTTGCAAGCGCGCGTTCGATGTCGGCGGGATTGATGCCCTTCGGCGTCCCTTCCAGCAGCACGTGGTACGTCTGGCGCAGCAGGGTGAACGCCCCGACGACGATGAGCGCGGTGACGGCGAGCGAGGCGATGGGGTCTGCTCGCTCCCACCCGAACGCGAGGATCAGCACCGCGGCGACGATTGCGGCCGACGATCCCGCCGCGTCGCTCAACAGGTGCAGCACCGCGCCGCGCACGTTGAGGGTGCGGTCGTGCGCGCGCACGAGCACCGCCGCCGAAACGAGGTTCACGATCAGCCCGAGGATCGCGACGACGAGCATGCCGCCGCCATCGACCGTGCCCGGAGACCGCAGGCGCGCGATCGACTCGTAGACGATCCAGACGGACACGAGCAGCAGCACCGCCGCGTTGGCCTGGGCGGCAAGGACCTCCATCCGCCGGAACCCGTAGGTGTGGCGGTTCGTCGCCGGCCGTAGCGCCATGCGTTGCGCGCCGATGGCGAGGCCGAGCGCGGCGACGTCGGTGAGCATGTGCGCGGCGTCGGCGAGCAGGGCCAGGGACCCGAAGGCGAGCCCGCCGACCACCTCGACCACGAGGAACGCCGCGTTCAGGCCGAAGGCGACGAGCAGGGCGCGGCCGGAGGCGTCGGCCGCGTGCCCGTGGCCATCGCCGGCAGCCACCGACGGGTCCGCGG
>JAODBH010000160.1 GCA_025463865.1 Actinomycetes bacterium
ACGAGCTCCTCCGGGAACAGGCCGTCGCCCGAGGAGATGATCTGGCCGAGCTTGACGTAGGTGCTGCCGAGGCGCTCGAAGCTCTTGCGCAGGCGGCGCGACAGCCCGTTGCGGGACACGGTCGGCCCCCGGCGCCGGTCGAGCACGTACCAGAGCCCCAGCGCGGAGCCCACCGATGTGACCACCCGGACCAGGCGGCCGAGGGGCGGCAGCCGGCTCGGGACGAGCAGCTCCGGAACCTCGGCCCGCACCCGGTTCCGGAGCTCGGCGGATCCGACCCGCCAGACCAGCTCGTCGGGGACCACGACCCAGGGGCCGTGGTCGCTGAACGCGCCGACATCGAGGTCGGTGGCAGTTGGTGGGCTCTCCGGCTCGGCGTCGATGGTCCCGACGGTAGACGGCCACCGACCCGTCGAGAGCACGGAAGGAGCGCGCCCGGACGCGAGCGGGGCGCAGCGGGGCCGGAGATCCGGTCCCGCTGCGCCCCCGATCCGAGGATCAGCCGATCAGGCGATCAGCGACAACGCCCGCCCCAGGCGCCGAGGCCTGCGACGTCCATGTAGGCGATCGTCACCTGGTCCTGGTCGATCGGGGCGACGGTCGCGGGGTTGACGCCGACCAGATCACCCCGTCCGGCCGCGCCCGCGGCGTTGTTCCACGTGCGCTGCGCGTACTGGTACGCACCGCGGTACACACCACCGCGGCTCATCACCGAGTAGTTGCCGTGCGACTCGCGGTTGCGGATGCACGCCATCTGCGCGCCCCAGCGACGCAGGCCGTCGGCGACGAACAGCCCGCGCAGGTAGTCGCGGATCATGCCGCGCTGCACGGCCAGGTAGAACTCGTCCGTCCGTCGTTGCACGCTCGCGTAGAACTCGGCCAACTGCCGCTGCACACCGGCGTAGAACTCCGCGAGTCGCTGCTGGTAGGAGAGGATGAACTGCACGCCGTCGGCCGTCAGCAACACCGCTGGCATTTGCGCGACCGCCGGTGATTGGGCGGCGACCGAGGGGGTCGCCGGTGCTTGCACTGCAGGTGCCGCCGTCGTCGAGGTCGACGGGTCGGTCGGCGTGACGTCTGAACGATGCAGCACCGCGGCGGTCGGCCGCCTCCGATGGAGCTGTTCGGTGCGGGCATGGATGGCGCGCTCGCGCACCGGGCCTGCGAACGCGGTGCTCGCGCCGGCAACGGTGCCGCTCGCGAGGGCCAGCACCACGAAGGTGCCGACGAAGGGTCGAACGGGCATTGCGTGCTCCTCGGTTCGTGCGACGACGCGCGCGCGTGTTCGCAGGGGATACGGGAAGTGGAGAACATCAACCGCCGCCTACGGGACGATCTCCGGGCCGCAACCTAAGGAGCCGTTTCAGGATCTCAAAATCGACTGGCAGAATCTGCCAGCTCACGCAACGGGGTTTTCGCCCGCCCACGAACCCTCGGCCCGCCCTTCGGTGATGCAGATTCGTTCGGAAAAACGCCATCCACCTGCGACTTCACCGGAATCGCGGACACTCTCCGCGACCCGCACGTACCGGTCGCGATAGCGGCCCCAGTGGTCCACCCCGCGTTCGGTGATCGCCAGGAAGTACACCGCGCCGTGTGCGTGATCCGCGTCGATCGCGTCCACCACGGCACTGGTCACGTGATGACGGATGAGCCGCGAAGCACTGGTCTTCTCGAGCGTCACACCCACGCCTTCGAAGTAGCGCTGGATATCGGCGCGACCCTCCACACGTGCGCTGCCCTGCACTTCGAGCACCGCGTCCGGTGCGAACAATGCAGCGGTCTCGGCGAAGCGACCGCGGTCGACGCCCTGCGCGTAGCGCGAGTGGAGTGAGCGGATCGCGAGCTCGTCGGATGCATCCATGGCGCGGCTCCCTTGTGTCGTCGCGCTGGATCATGACGCGTCCGCGCGACCGTCGGCACGAACCGTCGTGCAGCCGCCTGCATCCCGCGGTCGTCGCGTCGCCCGACTCGACCACGGCGCTCGGTGAAGTCGGGGAGACTCGCGCGGTATGGCGATCCTGTTCGCGCTCCTCGCGTCGACCTCATGGGGCACCGTCGACTTCCTCGGTGGTCTGGCGTCGCGCCGCGCGCATCCCGTCGCGGTCACGTTCACGTCGGAAGGAATCGCGTTCCTCCTGCTGGTCCCGGTGACCCTCGTCGTCAAGGGTGCTCCGTCGGCCACGGACATCGGCCTCGGTCTCGTCGCCGGCATCGGCGGCGCCCTCGCGCTGACCCTCTTCTACCGGGCGCTCGCCGTGGGTCGGATGAGCGTGGTGGCCCCGATCACCGGCGCCACCACCGCCACCGTCCCGGTGATCGCAGGGGTGATCCTCGGCGAGCGGCCGGGCCCCGGAGCACTGGCGGGGATCCTCGGCGCGCTCGTCGCCATCGCGCTCGTCTCGGCCGGAACCGGGCCCTCCCTCGTCGAGGCCGGGCCGCCCGACCCCGAGATCGCCGAGCCCCCGGCCCCCAGTGCACCCGCCGCACCCGCCGCCGGGCCCCGCCCGCCGCGCCTGGGCGAGGTCCCCTTGTCGATCCTCTGCGGGGCGCTCTTCGGCTCCTTCCTCGTCCTCATCCACCAGACCGGCGACGACTCCGGCCTGTGGCCTCTCACCGCCTCGTTCGCCGGCGGGGTCGCGGCCGTGGCGGTACTCGCCCGGTTCCTGTCCTCGCCGCTGCTCGCGCCCCGCGTCGTCGCCCCGATGATGGTCACCGCCGGAATCCTCGGCGCCGGGGGCGGCGTCCTCTACGTCGCCGCCACCCACTCGGGGCTCCTGAGCGTGGTCGCGGTGCTGAGCTCGCTGTACCCCGCGGTGACGGTCGGTCTCGCGCGGGTGGTCCTGCACGAACGCTTCGGACGCGTGCAGGCACTCGGCCTGGCCCTCGCCGCGATCTCGATCGTCCTGCTCGGGTCCGGCTGAGCCGGAGCGTTTCCCCGCCGAGGCAGCGGCGGTACGGTGCGCACGCGGTCGGCGGTCAGCGCCGGGCGACGGCAGGGGGAACGATGGACGCGTCCGATCTCGTCACGCTGGAGCTCATCAAACGGGTCAAGTACCAATACCTGCGGTGCCTCGACCAGAAGCGCTGGCGGGAGCTCGGAGACATCCTCACCCCCGACTGCGTGGCCGCGTACAGCGGCGGCAAGTACAGCTACGTCGGACGGGATGCCATCCTCGACTTCCTGCGCCAGACGATGGGCCGGGAGGCGGTGCTCTCGAGCCACCGCTGCACGCAGCCCGAGATCGACATCACGGGCCCGGAGACCGCATCGGCCGTCTGGGCCCTCAACGACGTGGTCATCGACCTCGACTACGAGATCACCATCCGCGGAGCCGCGTTCTACACCGACGACTACGTGCTCCAGGACGGGCGGTGGCTCATCGCGCGCACCGCCTACAAGCGCACCTACGAGGAGCTGCAGAGCCGCAAAGACGTCCGCAGGCTGCGGCTGACCGCGAGCTGGTGGGGCACCGACGGCCGCAGCGACCTCGAGGTCGCGCCGCGCGACCGCGCGCCGGAACGCGCGCCCACCGAGCGCGCGCCGGGTTGGGACCCGACCGCAAACCTCTGACGCGGTCGGGCCCGCCGCTAGACCCCGGGCTTCCAGACCATCAGGAACACGATCACGACCAGCAGGATCGCCAGGATCGGGCCCGCGATGTCGCGCTTCTTCCCGTTGGCCTCCAGCTCGGAGGCAATCGACGGATCGGCGTCGCCGTCGATCTGGCGCCGGAGCAGCGCCATGACCTTCTTCTCCGAAGGGATCACGATCGCGTGCACGATCCCGAGGGCGACGACGAACAGCACGAGGGACAGCCACACCCAGAGCTGGGAGAACTTCCACGCCTTGTCGCTCATGCCCACCAGCGCGAGGCCGAGAACCGGCACGGCGTAGATGACCTTCTCCGCCACCGACGACACCGCGAAGTTGGCCTCGAGGACCGCGAGGCCGTCGGGCCCGGGCCGCCGCTGCGCCTGGCGCACGTAGAGCGCGTTGAGCATCACCGCGCCGAACCCGACGATGGACGCGAGCAGGTGCAGCACCAAGACGAGCTTGTACGGACCGCTGTTCGTTCCCGCCGCGAGCATGTCCTTCTCCCTGTCCGGTTTCCGATGCCGGCGAGAGTGTGCCTCATCCCGGCTCGCCGCGCCCGTCTTCGGCCCGAGCGGGACGGGCGTCGCGTCGATGGGATCGCTAGCGTCGGGCCGGACCACCGCTCTGGGGGGAGACCCATGACCGACGTGCAGTTCAACCACATGGAGCTCACGTTCGCCCGCGGCGCGCTCGACGACCCGGTCCGGGCCGACATCGATGCGTTCTACGGCGACGTGTTCGGCTGGGTCGGCAAGGACACCGTGGTCCTGGATCAGAGCTGCCACCTGCTGCTGGCGGGCTCGCAGTTCATCCTCCTCGCCGAGAGCGACAACCCGATCGCTTCGCCCGGCTACGACCACCTCGGGCTCCTCGTCGACACCTTCGACGAGGTCGACGAGCTCCTCGAACGGTGCCACCGGTACCGCGAGAAGGACCCCCGTCTGCAGATCAAGGAGTACGCCGACTTCGTGGTCGGGCCGGTGACCCAGCACACCTTCTACGTGCGCTACCTGCTGCCGATCTGGTTCGACGTGCACGCGATCCGTCGGGCGGAGACCGACGGGGCGGACGCAACCGGGACCGGCGCATGATGGTCGACGACCTCGGCACTCCGCACCTCCGGTTCGAGCGGCGCGGCAGCATCGCGTGGTGCATCGTCGACCGGCCCAAGGCGCGCAACGCGCTGACGTCGGCCATGTACTTCGGGGTGCGCCACGCCGTCGACATCGTCGACCGCGACCCCGACCTCTCCGCGCTCATCATCACCGGGGTCGGCGACGTGTTCATCCCCGGTGGCGACATGGGCGGCGCCGCCTCCCAGACCGACGACACCCGCGACCTCGGCTCGCTCATGGGCTCCGACGTGTTGCCGTTCCGGGCGATCCGCCAGAGCCGCGTACCCGTCGTCGCCGCGGTCAACGGGCTCTGCCAGGGCGGTGGCCTCATCATCGCGACGCTGTCCGACATCGCCGTCGCCAGTGACCGCGCCACGTTCCGGGCGCCGGAGACGCTGCGCGGCATCGTCGACGGCAACCTCGCGTCGATCCTTCCGGCCCACGTCGGCATCGCCCACGCGCGCGACATGTTGATCACCGGCCGGCGCGTCGGCGCGGAGGAAGCTCGCCAGATGGGCCTGATCGCTCGGGTCGCACCCCATGACGACCTCGAGGCCGAAGCGACACGGGCCGCGCGTGAGCTGTTGATGGCCGCGCCGGGCGCGCGGTTCCAGGTGAAGCGAATCATCAACGCGGCCTACCTGCCGGTCGACCAGATGACCTTCGACGCATCGATCACCACGCCCGAGACCCGCGAGGGCTTCACCGCGTTCATGGAGAAGCGATCCCCCGACTGGGTGCCACCCGAGTTCCGGACCGGCGAGCGCCTCTGACCCTCCCGGCCCGTCCCGCCGGCCGCGCCGAAGGCCGCGCAATCGGCACCAAGCGACCACGTTGCGCCGTGGGGACGTCGATCGTGGGGGTTGAATCGTCGCGTATGCGGTCAAGCCGTTCTACACTCCGCGAAAAGGAGCGCTCGTGGACGAAAGGATCCGGGTTCTCGTCGTCGACGACCATCGGATGTTCGCGGAGAGCCTCCTGCGCATCCTCGGCGACGAGGCCGACATCGAGGTCGTCGGCATCGCGCACACCGCGGAAGCCGGCACGGCACTCGCGGTGGAGCAGCGCCCCACGGTGGTGGTCGTCGACTACGGGCTGCCCGACTTCGACGGCGTGCAGGCGGTCGCCATGATCCGGGCCGCGATCGGTGAGGTCGGCTTCGTCATGTTGACGGGCAGCGCCGAACGGTCGGTGCTGTCCGCCGCGATCGACGCCGGTTGCGCGGGGTTCATCACCAAGGACAACGCCTCCCGGGAGCTGCTCAACGCGGTACGCGCCGCGGGCATCGGCGAGTCGGTGATCTCCCCCGCGATGTTGGCGAAGCTCCTGCCACAGCTGCGCAAGGACGGGGGTCGCAGCAGCCGGGACCCGCTCGACCTCACGTCACGCGAACGAGAGGTGCTCGGCCTCCTCGCCGACGGCATGTCCACTGTGGGGATCGAGCAGACGCTGTTCGTGAGCCGGCACACCGTGCGCAACCACGTGCAGCGGGTGATGGCCAAGCTCGGTGCCCACTCGCGGCTGGAAGCGGTGACGATCGGCGTGCGGCGCGGGCTGATCGAAGCGCCGTCCCGCGATCTCGAGTCGCGCTGATCAGGCCGCGGTGGGCGCGTGCAACGCGCCGTGCACCGCGCGTAGCAGCTGGTCCTCGTTGAACGGCTTGGTCAGCAGCTTGGCCCGGCGCGAGTCGTCCGCGCCGAGCTCGTCGTACGCGTAGCCCGACATCAGGACCACCTTCATCTCGGGATAGGAAGCATGGACCTCGTGCGCGAGGTCCGGGCCCGACATCTCAGGCATCACGACATCGGTGAGGATGAGGACAGCGGCGGCCGCGTCGGCGGTCAGGCGGGCCAGCGCGTCGAGCCCGCTCTGGGCCTCGACGACCCGGTAGCCGTTCTCGCGCAGGATCCGGACCGTGACCGCACGCACCTCGGGCTCGTCGTCCACGACGAGCACCATGTTGCTGGATCCTTCCGTCCCCGCGGTCCCGTTGCTCACCGGGAGCTGTTCCGCGTCGGTCTCCGCGAGGGGCAGGGTGATGCTGACGCAGGTCCCGACTCCGGGCTCGGTCTCGATCCCGATCTCCCCGCCGGCCCGCACCACGATGCCGTGGGCGCTCGCGAGCCCGAGGCCGGAGCCCCGATCACGCGTCTTCGTCGTGAAGAAGGGCTCGAACGCCCGGTCGACGACCTCGGGCGTCATGCCCTCGCCCTCGTCCGTCACCGACAGCTCGACCGTCTCGTTCCCGTGCGCGTTGGGTTGGTCGTGACGCCGGACCCGCACGGTGACGGTGCCGCGCGCCGAGATCGCGTCACGCGCGTTGAGCACCAGGTTCATGAGCACCTGTTCGATCTGCCCACGGTCGGCGAAGACCGGCGTCGGCTCCGACGGGAGCTCGACGACCAGGTCGACGTGACCGAGCGTCCGGCGGAACATCGGCATGGCCTCGTCCACCGCGTTGCTGAGGTCGAACACCGACGCCTGCAGCACCTCGCTGTGTCCGAACAGCAGCAGCTGCCGGGTCAGCTCGGTGGCGCGTTCCGCGGCGCGGCGGATCTCCGACACGTCGGTGGCGATGGGATCGCTCGGGTCGAGTCGCTTGGTCACGAAGTCGGCGTAGTTGAGGATCACGCCGAGCACGTTGTTGAAGTCGTGGGCGATGCCGGCCGCGAGCCGCCCGAGGCTCTCGAGTCGTTGCGAGCGCAGCAGCTCGGCTTCGAGCGTGTGGCGCTCGACGGCAGCGCGGCGCTGGCGGTCGAGCTCCGCGTCGCGCAGGTCGGCCTGCACGTGACGGCGCTCGGTCACGTCGGTGACGATGACGAGTGCGCCGAAGTACGCCGCGCTCTCGTCGAGAATCGGGCTGGTGCTCATGATCGTCCACACCGGCGTGCCGTCGGGGCGCACGAACTTGAAGTCGGAGTTCTCACCGTGGCCGAGCTGGCGCCCGGCGGGATTCCGCTCGGCGATCGCGCGCACCTCCGCGTCCATGAACTGGAAGAAGTCGATGCCGACCATCTCGGCCGCCGATCGACCGAGGAGCTCCGCCATCCAGTCGTTGGCGTAGGTCGTCATCCCGTCCGCGTCGATCGTCCAGATCCCGACCTGGGCCAGCTCGAGCAGCTGGCGGACCCGGCGTTCCGCGTCGCGCAGCTCGTGCTCGGTGGTCCGGCGTTCGGTGATGTCGCTGAACGAGACGACGACGCCGGTCGCCTGGGAACCATTGGCGTCGCCGTCGAAGACGGGCTGCGCGGTGACCGAGAGCCAGATGTCGCGGCCGTCCGGGTGCTCGATCCGCATGACGACGTCGCTGATGCGCTTGCCGGTCCGCAGCGCCACGATCGACGGGAACCGTTCACGGTCGCGTCCGCCGTCCTCGAACGTCACGTCCCATTCGGGGCGCTTCGGCGACCGGCCCGTGAGCACCTCTGCGCTCAGACCGAGCAGCCGGGACGCGGCGGGATTGGACAGCACGACGCGGCCTTCGAGGTCCTGGAAGACGAAGCCTTCGTCGAGGGCGTCGAGGAGGATCTGGTGGCTCGAGTCGGAGGACTCACGGGTATTCATGCCCGCGTTCTCGACGCCGCTTCGGTGCGTCTGTGTAGTGCATCTGCATCAAATCAAGACCGCGCAGGTGGTTCTGTTGCGCCGGCGACCGCGCACCGATCTCTTTCCCGCAAACACGCCCACTGTCCGCGATCGAGCGAGGTGACGACGGTGACGACGAGCAAGCGGCTTCGAGCGGTAGGGACGATGGGAGCCGTGCTCGTCGCGGTCGCCATCGCGCTCGGGTACGCATTCGCGGCGGGGCAGGGCCCCAGCCCTCCCGGCGGCGTGGCAGATCGACGGCCCACCCGTACGTCGGCACCCGGCACGGCCGCTCCGAGCCCGACGTCGACGTCGACGTCCTCGGTCAGCGTCCTCGCCGAACAGGTCACCCGGCCGAGCGTCCCGGTCTCCGCGCCGACCAGGACGACCGCGATCCGCCCGCGGGCGACTGCCACCACGGCCAAGCCGGTCGTGGAGCTGCCGCCGGGGCCGGTCGCCGAGCCGACCGTTCCGCCACCCACCACCGAGCCCACGCTGCCGGTCGTGTCCGCGGCGCCGTTCCGCCCCGTGGGTCAAACCGGAGTGGTGCAGATCGGTGAGGGTGCGCAGGCCGGCGAAGGGACCGGAGGCGCCGTCGGTGGAGCGAACAGCGCCGGCCTCGGCTGATCATGTCCGCACCGTGCCCTGATGCACCTGCATCAGGGCAAGAGGATGCACATGACTCTCTTCTCCCGCCGGCTCGCCGCCGATCTTCTCGGGCATGCAACCCCGACAGCCCGCGGCGCCGAGCAGGAGAACGCGATGAAGAGGTTCGTGATCGCATCCGTCATCGGCGTCGCCGCGCTGGCCTTCGGAGCCGGCGCGGCCGGAGCCACCATGAGTGCAGCCCCCACTCCACCGACGGTCCGCATCGGCGACGCGGTGCAGATCGGTGAAGGTGCTGTGCTCACCGCGCCGGTCGGTGCTCCCTCCGGTGCGCAGAGCCCGTCCGGCACCTCGAGCTCCGGCCCGCTGCAGAACACGTTGCTGATCGGAGCCGCATGCCTCGGAGTAGCGCTGGTGGGGGCCGCGGCGTACCGGAGATCGCGTCGCAACCCGGTCTCCGTGCCGGCGACCGCGCTCTCGGATCTCATCCTCGTGGTCGACGACGAACCGGCCTTCCGCCGCTCCGTCGCCCGCATGCTCACCGAGTCCGGCTACAACGTCCGCGAGGCCGACGACGGCGTCACCGCGCTCGACGCGATCAACGCCGGCCTGCGGCCCGCGCTGGTGCTCACCGACGTCGCCATGCCCGGCGTGTCGGGTACCGACCTCTCGACCCGGCTGAAGGAGCAGGGCATCTTCAACACCGTCCTGATGTCGGGACTCGATCTGCCCCCCGACTCACCCCCCTTCCTCCGCAAGCCGTTCCGGGAGGGTGAGCTCCTCTCGGTGGTGCGCCGGGAGCTCGTCGGCGCAACCGCCTGATCCCGTGACGATTGCCGTCCGCGCCGACGCAGCGGTGGGGCCCCGGGCGGAACGAGGCCTGCCGGTGCCCGTCCCTTCCCGGATCCACGTCGTCGGGTTGGCCGAACACGATTGGATCCCGGTTGGCGACGGACCACGTCACCAGAACCCGTTCCTCGGCTCCGATCGGCACGCCACCGACTGACGTCGAATGCGCGGCGGATCAGGCCTTGGGCAACGCGCCGGTTTGTGTGACCTCGGCGGCGATCGTCAGCAGCTTGCGGTTCAGGTTCTGCGAGCTCGTCCGCAACATGTCGAACGCGCCTTCCGCCGACACGTGCTCGCTCGCCATCAGGATGCCTTTCGCCTGACCGATCAGGTCGCGCGACTGCAGCGCGATGTCCATGTCGGCGTCGTGGCGGGCCGTCGACATCGCGATCGCGGCATGGGACGCGAACACCGCCCCGACGGCCAACGCGTCGTCGTCGAAGGCCGCTTCGTGCCTCGACAACAGGTTCAACGCGCCGAGTGTGTCCTGCTCGACGAAGAGACGGAACGACATCATGCTGACCGCGCCCACTTCCTTCGCCCGCGTCGCGAAGTGCGGCCAGCGGACCTCGGTGCCGAGGTCGCCGGTCCGGAACACCTGCCGCTCGCGGATCGCGTCGAGGCAGGGGCCCTCGCCCGTCTCGTACTGGATCGCGTCCACGTCGAGCGCCAGGTCGTCGGTGCTGGCCTGGGTCGTGAGCTGACGGCCCTTGACGATCGTGATGCTCGCGGCGTCGCAACCCGCCACGGTCTCGACGGCGAGCTCCGTGATCTGCTGCAACGTGGATTGGAGGTCGTCGGCGGCCAGGAGGCCCCGGGCCACCCGCGCGAAGACCTCGGCGAGAGCGGTCGAAGCGTCGGAAGCCATGCTGCACCTTGCTACCTGGGGGGTCCGGTGGCAATCGCAGGAGGCTTGACCGTCCGTTCAAGTGCGAGGGAGGCTGTCCGCCGGTTCAGCAGCAGCCGCCTTCCAGGTTCTGGTATCGAGAAGGTCGCGCCGTGGACGGTCAGCAAGCCTCGAAGTCCCTGGTACCCGCGCCGGACGGATCGTTGATCCCGCGCGGCTCCGGTGACCGGTCCGTGCGACCCGGATTCGGCCCTGAGCAGGGCTCGGCGCCGAGGTCCTCGCACGACGGCTCGCACCCGGCCGGCTTCGCGGTCGTCCGACTCGCGCAACTCGCCCAGACCCTCGCGGGAGCGCGTTCCGCGGTCGAGGTCGCCCGGGCCATCGCGCGCTTCGCTCCCGATGTCCTCGACGCGGAGTTCGCCGCGGTCGCCGTGATCGAGGGCGACCACCTGCGCCTGCTCTACAACGACGCCTTCGACGAGAGGATCGCGGAACGGTTCGTCTCCATACCGCGCGAGAGCCGGATTCCAGCCACCGCTGCGCTCGAGCAGGACGACATCGTGGTGGTCCCCGACCGCGCGAGCCTCATCGACGCGTATCCCGACGTCGTGCTGGCGCTCGAGCAGGTCGGCATCGACGCGCTGGCGTGCGCGCCGCTGCGGGTCTCGGGCCGGCCCCCGTTCGGCGTCCTCACGATCGGTTGGCCCGGTCCGCACGACCTCGACGCCGACGACCGCGCGTTCCTCGAGGCGATGGCCGACCTGTGCGCCCCCAGCGTCGCCCGGGCGCGGGTCACCGACACGCTCGCGCTGCGCAGCATCCAGTTGGCCAACCTCGCCCAGCAGCTCGCCGCGGCCCGCAGCACCGCCGACGTCGCCGCCATCGTGGCCAGCAAGGTGGTCACGCTCGTCGACGCGCAGGCTGCGAGCGTCGGCATCATCGATCCCGTGGCCGGTGTGCTCCGGGTGCACCACGGGCCCCAGGTCAGCGCACGGATGGTCGAGTTGTACACGAACCCGCCCCTCGAGGCCCCGCTGCTCTTCACCGAGGTGGCACGGACCGGCCAGCCGATGTACCTGGGCAACTTCGAGGAGTACACGCGCCGCTTTCCCGAGACCGATCCCGAGAACGAACGACTCGGCGTCGGCGCGCGCGCCGCGGTTCCCCTCCGCGACCGCAACGGTGCTTCGTTCGGCGCGGTGGTCTTCTCGTGGGACCACGCCGTCGACTTCGAAGGTCCGGTCAGCTCGGTGCTGTCGACTCTGGGCGACCTGGTGGGCCAGACCCTCGAACGGGCCCGCCTCGCCGATGCCGAGCATCAGCTCGTGCACGCCTTCCAACAGCGCATGCTCACGCCGATCCCCGCGGTCTCCGGGCTCAGCGTCGCCGGCATCTATCAGCCCGCGTCGGAGGCGATCGGCATGGGCGGCGACTGGTACGAGGGAATAGCGCTCGACCACGACCGACTCGCGCTGATCGTGGGCGACGTCGCCGGCCACGGCATCGACGCGGTGGCCGACATGGCCCATCTCCGGAGCATCCTCGCGGCCTTGCTCCGCATCGGGGTCCCCCTCGAGCGGCTCATCGGCTGCGCGACCGACGCGCTCGGTCCCGATTCCGCCGTCACCGCGAGCGCGTTCGTCGCGATCGTCGACCGCCCCCACGGGATCATTCGCTACCTCCTCGTCGGGCACCCGCCGCCCGTCCTCGTCGTCGACGGTGCCGCGACCCTGCTCTCCGAACCGCGCCAGCCGATCATCGGTGTCCAGTCCGAGCGCAGCGCGATCGGCTCGGTCCCGTTCCCCGAAGGCGCCACCCTCGTCGTCTACACCGACGGTCTCGTCGAACGCCGGCGGGAGTCGATCCAGCACGGGTTGGAGCACCTCGTGGTCGTGGTGGGCGAGGCGCTCGAGGAGAGCCATCCGCGCACCGCGGCCCACCGCATCCTCGACGGCTGCCTGGGTGACGATCCGGCCGAGGACGACGTGGCCATCGTGGTGCTCCGCAGCATTCCGATTCCCGCGGTTCCCTGACCTCCGGCTCCGCGAGCAGGATGAGGGGATGGCTGAGAAGAACGTCTACGAGAAGGCCCTGTTGCACCTACAGGAGGAACTTGTCCAGATGCAGCAATGGGTCCGCACCGAGGGCAAGCGGATCGTGATCGTCGTGGAGGGTCGCGACGCGGCGGGCAAGGGTGGCGTCATCAAACGCATCACCGAGTACCTCAACCCGCGCTGGTGCCGGGTGGCCGCACTACCCACGCCGAGCGACCGCGAGAAGTCGGAGTGGTACTTCCAGCGCTACATCGCGAACCTTCCTGCCGGAGGCGAGATCGTGGTCTTCGACCGCAGTTGGTACAACCGCGCCGGGGTAGAGCGCGTGATGGGCTTCTGCACCGACGAGGAGTACCAGCGCTTCCTCCGCCAGTGCCCTTCGTTCGAACGGATGCTGATCGACGACGGGATCGTGCTGATCAAGTACTGGTTCTCGGTCAGTGACGAAGAACAGGAGAAGCGCTTCCAGGCCCGGCTCCGAGATCCGTTGAAGTACTGGAAGCTCAGCGACATGGACATCGAGGGACGCAATCGCTGGGTGGAGTACTCCAAGGCGAAGGACGAGATGTTCGCCCATTGCGACCTTCCCGATTCACCATGGTGGGAGGTCGAGGGCGACGACAAGAAGCGGGCTCGACTGAACTGCATCGCCCACCTCTTGTCGACGATCCCGTACGAGGGCGGCAAGCACAAGAAGATCCACATGCCCCCGCGTCCTCCGGTGGGTGACTACCAGCGGCCATCGCGCGAGCGCTACCGCTACGTCCCCGACTACGCGGCCACGGTTCTGTGAGGACAGGCTCCGGTGAGGGCACGGTTCTCGAGCGGCTCGTTCGCGGAGAGGAGCGCCGATGACTGATGCCGATGCTTCGGACCCGGCGCACGGTCAGCTGGGCTACCTGCAGATCCCCGCGGTCGACGTCGGCGCGTCGGCCCGGTTCTACCGGCACGTCTTCGGCTGGCACGTCGACGGAGACCGTGGCTTCGAGGCACCCGGGCTCATCGGCCAATGGGTGACCGACCGGTCGCCGGCCCGCGACGCCGGGATGCTCGCGTGGATCCACGTCGACAGCATCGACGCCGCGCTCCAGCTGGTGCGCGCGCACGGCGGAACGGTGGTGGAGGAGCCGACGGCCGACGGGCCCGATCGATGGCTCGCAACCGTGGGCGACCCAGCCGGCAATGCGGTGGGCATCGCCCAGAACGGCGAACGCTCCGTCTAGCGCGGTGCCGCTACGGCCCTATGCCGCGGTGACGGGCGCCAACGACCGGCGGGCGGCCTGCACGAGCTCGTCCGAACCGAACGGCTCGACCAGCGATTGCACGTACCGGGGGTCGTGACCGGTTCGGTCGGCACGCTCGTCGCCGGGACCGGCGATCAGCAGGACCGACACCGCGGGCCGGAGCGAGTGGACCTCACGCGCGAGGTCCCGTCCCGACATGTCGGGCATGACGGTCGCGGTCACGAGCAACGCGGTGTCGGCTGCGTCGGCGACGAGCTGATCCAAGGCCGCGGGGCCGCTCGACGCCTCGAGGACGTAGAACCCGCCCTCCCGCAGTGCAAGCGCCGTACCCGCGCACGCCTCGGGATCGGGATCCACCACCAGCACCATCGCCGCGCTCGTGCGACGGCGATCGGGCGTGCGGTTCCGCTGCACGCGGAGGCGGGCATCCAGGAGTGCGGACGAGTCCATGTGAAGGTCTTCGACCCGCCGGGCCACGGCCTTGACGTCGGCCTCGACCTTCCGGGAATTGCTGCGTACCGACTCGAGGATCAGAGCCGACCCAGGGCGGTGCGCGCGAGCGCGACGTACGACGCCGTCGGGGTCGCCTTGCCGTTGCTGAGCACGGTGGCCACCGAGACGCAGGTGCCCTTCTTCGCGAAGACCGCGCCACTGAGCTGGTTCTTCTTGCCCGAGCGGATCAGGACCACGGTCTTCCCCGCGACCTTCTTCCGGTCGCTCTTCTTCACGGCCTTCGGCGGGCAGACGCCGGCGCGGGTGGGGCTCGCGAGCACCTGCACGCTGCCGCCGACGTTCTTCGGCAGCAGGACGGCAAGCGCGCACGATCGCGCCGTCTCGCCGGCCGTGGTCGGCGAGGTCGCGATGCCGGCACTGACCCGGATCGGCCGGAACGCCTTCGACGCCTTCTTCAGCGCCGCCTTCACGTCCTTCGGCTTCAGCAGCGAACAGGCGTCGGCGACCTTGGCCGGCACCGAGGTGGTGGAGGTGGTGGTGGAGGGCGAAGGAGCGGCGACGGCAGGTCCTGCGCCCACGAGCCCGACGGACGTCGCGACGGCGGTGACGACGAGGGCTCGAAGCAGCCCGTTCCACTTGGTCAACACGGCATTCTCCCGGTCCGGTGCCTGATGAGGCTCACCAGGGACATCGGCGCTTCGGAGGCGGGATTGAGTACCAGCTCCGGAGCCGCCACGGACGGTGGGGGGCCGAGGGCCGTCTCCCACCGTCTCGCGGCTCCTCCGGTCCTTGCTGGAGCTCAGTTGACCGTGAATCCCCCGGAGCGGAGGGCGATCCCGCCGTCGGGGTTGATCACGGAGACGTTGCGGGAATTGCGGTTCGCATTTCCCGCGATGGTGACGCTGAGCCGAACCTGCGTGGCGCTGAGGCGGTTCACCGAGTTGACCGTGATCCCGTTGCCGGAGATCGTCGCGGTGACGCCGGATGCGAAGTTCGTGCCGTTGATCGTCACCTGCAGGTTGTTCGAGCCCCGGTTCGCCGAGTTCGGGCTCACCGAGGTGATCGTGGGTGCGCCGGCCACCGAGAACGCTCCGACCGACGTGGCGCTCGTGCCGTCGGGGTTGGTGACCTTCACGTTGCGGCTGCCGATCGCCGCGTTGGCGGCGACGGTGATGCGGGCCGTCAGTTGGTTCGCGCTGTTCCGGGTAACCGAGTTCACCGTGATCCCGGCACCGAAGCTCACCGTCCCGCCGTTGTTGACGAAGCCGGCGGCGAAGTTCGAACCGCTGATCACGATCACCTTGTTGGCCGAACCCTGGATCGCCGATGCCGGGGTCACCGAGCTGATCGTCACGACCGGCGCCGCGGCCACCGAGAACCCGTTGGTCAGCGTCGCGCCGATCCCACCGGGGTTCGTCACCGTGACGTCGCGGGAGCCGACGGTCGCGTTGGCCGCGACCGTGACCTGCGCCGTCAACTTGGTCGCGCTGTTCCGGGTCACCGAGCTCACGGTGACCCCAGGACCGAAGCTGACCGTGCCACCGTTGTCGGCGAAGCCGGCGGCGAAGTTCGTGCCGTTGATCACGATCGCCTGGTTCGCCGCGCCCTGCACCGCGGAGCCGGGCGTGACCGACGTGACCGTTGGTGCCGCGGCCGCGGCCACGATCCGGATGCAGTCGTCACAGGTGCCGACGCCGCCGTCGGGGTTGGTGACCGTGATCGAACGCCAGCCCAGCGGCGCGGTGGGCGAGACCGCCAGCGAGATGGACAGCTTCGTCGACGAGCTCGCCGTGGCCGAGTTCACCGTGACCCCGGTGCCGGAGATCACCACGGTGGCTCCGGCCACGAACCCACTGCCGGTGACCGTCGAGAGGTAGGCCGGCGAGCCCTGCGGCGCCTGGTCGGGGTCGGCGGCGTTGGCCGTCGGCCGGGCCGTCACCGTGAACGCGCCCGTGGCCGTGACGCTGGCGTTACCGGGGTTGGTGACCGTGAGGTTCCGGGCCCCGAGCGTGGCGCCGGTGGCGACCGAGACCACGAGGGTGAGCTGGCTCGAGCTGTTCCAGGTGACGGAGTTGACCGTGACCCCGGTGCCCGAGATGGCAGCGGTCGCCCCACTGAGGAAGCCACCACCGGCGACGACGATCGACTTGCTGACCGCTCCCCGACCCGCGGCGTTCGGGGTCAGCGTGGAGATGCTCAGCGGGACCGCACCGTTGTTGACGTTGTGTGCCGCACCGCTGCTCACGCTGCTCTGGAAGTTCGCGTCACCGGAGTAGGTGGCCGTGAGGGTCTTGTTCCCCGCGGTGCCCGACGCCAGTGAACAGGTGCCGGCCGCGACCGCCGCCGAGCACTGCGTCGTCCCGTCGGACACGCTGACCGTTCCGGTCGGGGTCCCCGCGCCGGGTGCGGTGACCGCCACCGACCAGGCGACTGCGTACGACTGGCCGGTCACCGACGGGTCGGGTGTGTCGGACAGGATCGCAACCGTGGTGGCCGCCGTGGCCACCGTCAGCGTGGCGGTCGAGAAGGCGAACGTGTAGTTGTCGTCCGCGCCGCCCGAGCAGGTGATGGAGTAGCTACCGGCCGCGGCGTGCGCGCCCGCCACGGTGCACGTGGGTGCGGTGTCGACGACCCCTGCGACGTCGCCGTTCTGGAAGGTTCCGTAGGCGAAGGTGAACGCCGGATCCGCCTGGCCGAAGACCTTGCTCTGGCTGGCCGGAGTCACCGTGAGACTGGCCTTGCCGACGGTGAGCTGACCGGCCACGAAGGTGATCGTGTACTTCGACGAGGTGAGTCCCGAGACCGACACCGGGTAGGTGCCGGCCGCCGAGGACGTGGTCGCCGCGGTCGCGTAGACCGCCGTGCCCGAGAGCGAGCCGGCCGTGTCGCCGTTGACGAAGGTGGCGTAGCCGAGCACGAAGGCCGGATTGGCCTGCCCGTAGGTCTTTGCCGCCGGCTGCACCGTGATGGTGAGCGGCGCCTTGGCCACGGTGAACGACTGGTCGACCGGCGTGGCCGGACCGCGGTTGGCGTCACCGGCCTGGCTGGCCTCAACGGTGCAGGTGCCGACGCCGACGATCGACACCGTCGAACCGGTCACCGTGCACACCGCCGGGGTCGGCGAGGTGAAGCTCACCGGCAGGCCGGATGTGGCCGTCGCCGACACCGTGAACGGTGCGTCGCCGTAGCTCTTGTTGCCGAGCGGCCCGAACGTGATCGTCTGGCTCGCCGGGACGACGGTGAAGGACTGGTCGACCGGGGCAGCGGGCCCGAAGGACGCATCGCCGGCCTGGCTCGCCTCGATGGTGCACTGACCGACCGAGACGATCGTCACCGTCGAACCCGCCACCGTGCACACCGGTGCGGTGTTCGAACCGAAGCTCACCGGGAGACCCGAGCTCGCGGTGGCCGACACCGTGAACGGTGTGTCGCCGTAGCTCTTGTTGCCGAGCACGCCGAAGGTGATCGACTGGCTGGCGCCGCCGACGACCTGCGACACCACGTCGGAGGTGCTGCCGGTGTTGCCGGCGTCACCCGCGTAGACCGCGGTGATCGGGTGGGTGCCCCCGCTGAGGCCCGCGGTGGAGAACGTCGCGATCCCGGAGCCGTCGAGCGTGCCGCTCCCGATCGGGGTCGTCCCGTCGAGGAACTGCACGTCACCCGTGGCCGGACCGACGCCCGGAGCCGTCACGGTCACGGTGGCCGTGAACGTGACCGACTGGCCGTTGGCCGACGGGTTCACGCTCGACACCAGGCCGGTCTGCGACGCGGCCTGGTTGACGACCTGCGACCCTGCACCCGAGGTGCTGCCCGAGAAGTCGGGGTTGCCGCTGTAGATCGCCGTGATCGAATGCGTGCCGACGCCCAGGTTGGTGAACGTCGCGCTCGTCGCGACCCCCGAGCCGTCGAGCGGGATCGGACTTCCGAGCGGGTTGGCGCCGTCGTTGAACTGCACGGCTCCGGCCGGGACGCCTGCGCCCGGCACGACCGCGGTGACCGTGGCCGAGAAGGACACACCCTGGCCGGACAGCGACGGACTTGGCGGCGCGGCGAGCGTCGTGGCGGTCTGCGCCTTGCCGACGTTGAGCGTCGCGACCGCCGAGGTGGCCGGTGAGAGGTTGCCGTCACCCGAGTACGCGGCGGTCAGCGCGTTGGAACCCGTCAGCAGCGCGGACGTGGTGATCGACGCCGAACCCGAGACCAGGGTCGCCGTCCCGAGCGGAGTCGCCCCGTCGAGGAACGTGACCGTACCGGTGGGTGTGGCTCCGAAGATCAGCACCGACGCGGTGAGCGTGACCGGCTGACCGTGGACCGCACTCGTCGGGTTGGCGTCGAGGGTGACCACCGGCAGCGCCTTGTCGACGGTCTGGGTCAGCGCCGCGGAAGTGCTGTTGCCGAACGTGCCGGCGTCCGAGGACACGAAGTTCGCGGTGATGGAGTGCGCTCCACCGGTGAGGGTCGACAGGGTGAGTGCCCCGATGCCGGCGCCGTCGATGGCGACCGGCGCTCCGAGCGAGGTGGTGCCGTCGAAGAACTCGACCGTGCCGGCCGGGGTGCCGACCGCCGGGGCGACCGGGGTCACCGTGGCGGTGAACGTCACCGGGCTGGCGAAGGCCGACGGGTTGGCCGAGCTCGACAACGAGGTCGAGGTGAGGCCGGCCGAGACCACCTGCGAGGTGACCGCCGACGTGCTGCCCGAGAACCGGGTCTCGCCCGAGTACACCGCGGTCAGCGAGTGCGTGCCGACGGTGAGGCCCGAGACCGAGATGGTCGCGACACCCGCGTTGACGGTGCCGGTCCCGAGCGGGTTGGTGCCGTCGAAGAACTGGACGGAGCCGGCCGGGCTGCCCGCACCCGGAGCCGGGATCGAAACGGTGGCGGTGAGCGTCACCGTCTGACCCAGCACCGACGGGTTCGGGTCGCTCGACAGCGCGGTGGCCGACGAGGCCTGCCCGACGGTCTGGGTGACCTGAGCGATCGACGACAGGAAGTCGGTGTCACCCGAGTAGGAGGCGGTGATGGTGTGGTCGCCGACCGTCAGGTCCGTGAGCGTCGCGGAGGACGCGTGGCCCGAGCCGTCGACCGTCACCGGCCCACCGGACGGAGTGCCGTCGACCGAGAACTGGACGCTGCCGGTCGGGGTCCCGGCGCCCGGAGCAACCGCGGTCACTGTGGCCGAGAAGTCGACACCCTGACCCGACACCGACGGGGTCGCCGAGGTCGTGACGACCGTCGCCGACGTGGCCGACGAGACCTGCAGCGACGCGACCGCCGACGTGTTGGACAGGAAGTTGGTGTCGCCCGAGTACTGCGCCGTCAACGGGTGCGTGCCGGTCGAGAGGCTCGACGTGGTGATCGAGGCCGAACCGGCCACCAGGTTCGCGGTCCCGAGCGGAGTCGCGCCGTCCAAGAACGTCACGCTGCCGGTGGGGCTGCCCTGCGACGAGACGACGCCCGCGGTGAGCGTGACACCCTCGCCGTGGACCGGGCTGGTCGGGTTCGCGTCCAGCGTCACCGCGGTGAGCGCCTGGTTGACGGTCTGGGTGATCGCCGACGAGGTGCTGTCGCCGAACGTGTCCGGGGCAGCCGACGTGAACTGGGCGGTGATCGAGTGGTCGCCACCGGTGAGGGTCGACACGTCGAGCGTGGCGACTCCGGCACCGTCGAGGGCCGAGGTCCCGAGCGGGGCTGCCCCGTCGAGGAAGGTCACGCTGCCGGCCGGGGTACCGGTCGCCGGGGCGATCGGCGCGACGGTCGCGGTGAAGGTCACCGTCTGACCGAACACCGAGGTCGGCAGCGAGCTCGTGACCGACGTGGTCGTGAGTCCGCCGGTGACCACCTGCGATCCGACGCTCGAGGTGCTGGTGGTGAAGTTGGTGTCGCCCGCGTACACCGCGGTCAACGGGTGGGTGCCGACCGCGAGCGCCGAGGTGGCGATGCTCGCGACACCGGAGCTCAGCGTGCCGGTGCCGATCGACGTTCCGTTGTCGAAGAACTCGACCGAACCCGTCGGCGTGCCCGCAGCGTCGCCCGAAGCGGTGACGGTCGCGGTGACGGTGACCGACTGGCCGACCACCGACGGGTTGGGGCTGCTGGACACCGCAGTGGCCGAAGAGCCCTGGGTCACGTGCTGGACCAGGTTCTCGGAGGACGGCATGAAGTCGACGTCACCCGAGTAGACGGCCTGGATCGAGTGGTCGCCCACCGAGAGGTTCGAAAGCGCGGCGCCCGTGGCGGTGCCCGAGCCGTCGAGCGTCAACGGGGCACCCGAGGTGACCCCGTCGACGAAGAACTGGACCGTGCCGGTCGGCGTACCCACGCCCGGAGCGACCGCGGTCACGGTCGCCGAGAACGTCACGCCCTGGCCGAACACCGACGGGTTCACCGAAGCGGAGACGACCGTCGCGGAGACCGCCTCGGAGACCTGCAGGCTCAGATCACCCGAGGTGCTCGGCGTGTAGTTCGAGTCACCGGCGTACGCGGCCGTCACGGTGTGACCACCGGTCGGCAGGGCGCTCGTTGCGACGCTCGTCGCGTGGCCGGTGCCGTCGAGCGCCACCGGCGTACCGAGGTCGGTACCGTCGACCTTGAACTGCACCGTGCCCGTCGGGACCACGCCCGAGGTGGTGGCGAACGAGACGACGTTGGCCGTGAACGTGACCGACTGGCCGTGGACCGGGCTCGTGGGAGATGCCGCCAGCCCGGTGTCGGTGTCGGCGGTGTTCACGGACTGGGTCAGCGGGTCAGACGTGCTGTCGCCGAAGGTCGCCGCGTCGGCGGAGACGAACTTCGCGGTGATCGGGTGCGACCCGCCGGTGAGGCTGGACACGTCGAGACCGGCGGAGCCGCCCGTCAACGTGACCGGAGCACCGAGCGAGGTGGTGCCGTCGAAGAACTCGACCGTGCCCGCCGGAGTCCCGGTCGCAGGCGCCAACGGAGACACCGTCGCGGTGAAGGTGACCGAGTTCGAGAAGGTCGACGGGCTCTGCGAGCTGACCACCGCAGTGGTCGTGCCCGCGGTGTCGACGACCTGGTCGACGCCCGCGGAGGTGCTCGTCGTGAAGTTGCCGTCACCCGCGTAGACCGCGGTCAACGCGTGGGTCCCGACGCTGAGGCCGGAGGTGGAGACGGTCGCGACGCCCGAGGCGAGCGTGCCCGTGCCGAGCGAGGTGGCGCCATCGAAGAACTCGACCGAAGCCGACGCGACACCCGCGGCCGGGTCGACCGGCGCCACGGTCGCGGTCAGCGTGACCGTCTGGCCGAAGAGCGACGGGTTCGGGTCGCTCGCCAGCGAGGTGGTGGTCGAGCCCTGGATCACGTGCTGGATGACGTTCGCGGACGACGGCAGGAAGTCGACGTCACCGGCGTAGACCGCGTCGATCGAGTGGTCGCCGACGCTGAGGTTGGTGAGGCTGTCGCTGGTGGCGACGCCGAAGGCGTTGACCGGAACCGGTCCACCGGAGGTGACCCCGTCGACCCAGAACTGGACGCTGCCGGTCGGGGTGCCCGCACCCGGAGCCACTGCGGTGACGCTGGCCGTGAAGGACACGCCCTGGCCGAAGACCGACGGGTTCACCGAGGTCGTGACCTGGGTCGCCGATGCCGCGTCGGAGACCTGGAGGCCCAGGTCGCCCGAGGTGCTGGTGGTGTAGTTGCCGTCACCGGCGTAGACCGCGGTGACCGTGTGGTTCGTGGTCGACAACGTGCTCACGGCGGCGCTGGTCGCCTGACCCGCTCCGTCGAGGGCGACCGGCGTGCCCGAGTCGGCGCCGTCGATCCGGAACTGGACCGTGCCGGTCGGGACGACGCCCGACGCGGTCGCCGCGAACGACGACACGGTCGCGGTGAAGGTGACCGCCTGACCGTGGACCGGGCTGGTCGGCGAAGCGGTGAGACCGGTGTCGGTGTCGGCCGTGTTCACGACCTGCGTGAGCGCGTCCGACGTGCTGTTGCTGAACGTGTTGGCATCAGCCGAGACGAACTTCACCGTGATCGAGTGCGACCCGCCGCTGAGGCTGGACACGTCGAGACCGGCGGATCCGCCCGTCAACGTGACCGGAGCGCCCAGCGAAGTGGTGCCGTCGAAGAACTCGACCGTGCCCGCGGGGGTGCCCGTGGCCGGAGCGACCGGAGCGACCGTTGCGGTGAAGGTGACCGAGTTGGAGAAAGTCGACGGGCTCTGCGAGCTGACCACCGCGGTGGTCGTTGCTGCGGTGTCGACGACCTGGTCGGCCACGGCAGAGGTGCTGGTCGTGAAGTTGGTGTCGCCGGCGTAGACCGCGGTGAGCGGGTGGGTCCCGACCGCGAGCGTCGACGTGGTGATCGTCGCGACGCCGGCGGCGAGGGTGCCGGTGCCGAGCGAGGTGCCGTTGTCGAAGAACTCGACCGAGCCCGAAGGTGTACCGGCCGCATCGCCGGCGGCGGTCACGGTGGCGGTCGCGGTCACGGACTGGCCGAACCGCGACGGGGTCGGGGCGCTGGAGAGCGCGGTGCTCGAGGAGCCCTGGCCGACGTTCTGGGTCACAGTGCCGAGCGAGGAGAGGAAGTCGACGTCGCCTGAGTACGACGCGGTGACGGTGTGCGCGCCGACCGACAGGCTCGAGACCGCGTCGCTGGTGGCACCGCCGTTCACGAGCGTGACCGGACCGCCGACCAGGACCGAGTCGATGGAGAACTGCACCGTGCCGGTCGGGGTGCCCGCGCCCGGAGCGACCGCGGCCACGGTCGCCGAGAACGTGACGCCCTGGCCGAACACCGACGGGTTCACCGAAGCGGAGACGACCGTGGCCGAGACCGCGTCGGACACCTGGAGGCTCAGATCGCTCGAGGTGCTCGTCGTGTAGTTGCCGTCACCCGAGTACACCGCGGTCACGGTGTGCCCAGTCGTCGTCAACGTCGACGTGGCGTCACTGGTCGCCTGCCCGAGGGCGTTCAGCGCGACCGGCGTGCCGAACGAGCTGCCGTCGATCGAGAACTGGATGGTCCCGGTGGGGATCACGCCCGACGCGGTTGCCGCGAACGACGCGACGGTTGCCGTGAACGTGACCGGCTGACCGTGGACCGGGCTCGTCGGAGACGCCGAGAGATCGGTCGCGGTGCCGGCCGTCGTCACGACCTGGTCGAGCGGGTCGGACGTGCTGTTGCTGAAGGTGTTCGCGTCGGCCGACACGAACTTCGCGGTGATCGGGTGCGCGCCACCCGAGAGGGTGGACACGTTCTGGCTCGCGGTGCCGCCGGCCAAGGTGATCGGGGTACCGAGCGAGGTGGTGCCATCGAAGAACTCCACCGTGCCCGCCGGAGTGCCCGTGGCCGGAGCAACCGGAGCGACCGTCGCGGTGAAGGTGACCGAGTTCGAGAAGGTGGAGGGGTTCTGCGAGCTCACGACCACCGTGGTCGTGGCCGCGGTGTTCACCACGTGGTCGGCCACCGGAGCGGTGCTGGTGGTGAAGTTCGGGTCACCCGCGTAGACCGCGGTCAGCGGGTGGCTGCCCACGGCGAGGGCCGCGGTGCTGATGGTCGCGACGCCCGCGCTCAGGTTCCCGGTGCCGAGCGAGGTGGTGCCGTCGAAGAACTCGACCGCACCGGTCGGCGTCCCCGCGGCCGGCGCCACCGGCGCCACGGTCGCGGTGACCGTCACCGACTGACCGAACAGCGACGGGTTCGGGTCACTCGTCACCGAGATGGACGACGAGCCCTTGGTCACCGTCTGGATCACGTTCGCGGACGACGGCAGGAAGTCGGCGTCGCCGGAGTAGATGGCGTCGACCGAGTGGTCGTCCACCGACAGGTTCGAGACCGCGATGCTCGTGGCGGTCCCGGAGCCGTCGACGGCCACCGGAGTGCCGACCGGGATGCTGTCGACGAAGAACTGGACCGTGCCGGTCGGGACGCCGGCGCCCGGAGCCACTGCGGTCACGTTGGCCGAGAAGGTGATGCCCTGGCCGAACACCGACGGGTTGGCCGACGTGGTGACGACCGTGGCCGACACCGCCGAACCGACCTGCAGGGTCAGCGGGCTGGAGACGCTGGTCGTGTAGTTCGAGTCACCCGAGTAGGTGGCCGTGATCGTGTGGGAGCCGGTCGACAGGCTCGAGCTCGGGACGCTGGAGGCGTGGCCGGTGGCGTCGACGGGCACGGCCGAGCCGACGTCGGTGCCGTCGATGTTGAACTGGATCGTGCCGGTCGGGACGACGCCCGAGGCGAGCGCCGCGAAGGACGACACCGCCGCGGTGAAGGTCACAGGCTGCCCGTGGACCGGGCTCGTCGGCGAGGCCGAGAGGTCGGTCGCGGTGCCTGCCGTGTCGACGACCTGCGTGAGCGCGTCCGAGGTGGAGTTGGCGAAGGTGTTGGCGTCGGCCGACACGAACTTCGCGGTGATCGCGTGCGAGCCACCCGCGAGCGAGGCGTTGACCGCCGCGCTGCCGCCCGAGAGGGCGACCGGGGTACCGAGCGAGATCGTGCCGTCGAAGAACTCGACCGAGCCGGCCGGGGTGCCGGTTGCCGGAGCCACCGGGGCGACCGTGGCCGTGAAGGTCACCGGGTTGGAGAAGGTTGACGGGTTCTGCGAGCTGACCACCGCGGTCGTCGTCGCCGCGGTGTCCACGAGCTGGTCCGTGGACGACGACGTGCTGGTCGTGAAGTTGGTGTCACCCGAGTAGACGGCGGTGAGCGCGTGGTGGCCGACGCTCAAGGTCGAGGTGGTGAGGGTCGCGACCCCGGAGGACAGGTTGCCGGTGCCGAGCGAGGTCGCACCGTCGAAGAACTCGACCGAGCCGGCCGGGGTCCCCGCCGCGTTGCCGACGGCGGTGACGGTCGCGGTCGCGGTGACCGACTGACCGAAGAGCGACGGGTTCGGCGCACTTGTCAGCGCGGTCGCCGACGCGCCTTGGCCGACGGTCTGGCTTGCGGCCCCGGTGGAGGGCTGGAAGTCGGCGTCACCCGAGTACTCCGCGGTGATCGTGTGGTCGCCCACGGAGAGGCTGGCGACCGGGTCGCTCGTCGCGACCCCGAAGGCGTTGACGGCGACCGGGCCGCCGGAGGTCACGCCGTCGACCAGGAACTGGACCGTTCCGGTCGGGGTGCCGGCGCCCGGCGTCACCGCGGAGACCGCGCCGGAGAAGGTGACCGGCTGCCCGAACACCGACGGGTTCACCGAGGTCGAGACGACGGTGGCCGAGACCGAGGTGGACACCTGCAGCGAAAGTGCGTCCGAGGTGCTCGCGCTGTAGTTCGCGTCGGCGGAGTAGACCGCGGTGATCGAGTGCGAGCCGGTGGTGAGCGCCGAGGTCGGGCCGCTGGTGGCCTGGCCCGAGCCGTCGAGCGTCACCGCGGGGCCGAAGTCGGTCCCGTCGATCGTGAACTGGACCGTGCCGGTCGGGACGACGCCCGAGGCGAGCACGGCGTAGGAGACGACCGCCGCCGTGAACGTCACGGCCTGGCCGTGCACGGGGCTGGTCGGCGAGGCCGAGAGGTTGGTGGCCGTGCCCGCCGCGTCCACGACCTGGGTCAGGACACCGGAGGTGGAGTTGGCGAACGTGTTCGGGTCGGCGGACACGAACTGCACGGTGATCGCGTGCGAACCACCCGTGAGGCCGGCGACGTTGAACGACGCGGAGCCGCCCGAGAGGGCGACCGGAGCGCCGAGCGCGGTCGCGCCGTCGAAGAGCTGGGCCGTCCCGGTCGGAGTACCCGTCGCGGGTGCGACCGCGGCGACGGTGGCCGTGAAGGTCACCGCGCCCGAGAACACCGACGGGTTCTGCGAGCTCACCACGGTGGTGGCTGTGGCGCCGGTGGTGACGACCTGGTCGATCGCCGAAGACGTGCTGGTCGTGAACCTGGTCTCGCCCGAGTACACGGCGGTGAGGGCGTGGTGGCCGACGCTCGAGGCCGAGGTGGTGAGGGTCGCGACGCCCGAGGACAGGTTGCCGGTGCCGAGCGATGTCGCGCCGTCGAAGAACTCGACCGAGCCGGCCGGGATGCCCGCGGCCGGCGCCACCGGCGCCACGGTCGCGGTGATCGTCACCGACTGACCGAACACCGACGGGTTCGGGTCACTCGCGACCGAGGTGGTCGTGGAACCCTGGTTCACCGAGGTCAGCACGTTGGCCGAGGAGAGCAGGAAGTCGACGTCACCCGAGTAGTGGGCGTCGATCGAGTGCGCGCCGACGGACATGTTCGAGACCGGCGCGCTGGTGGCGTTGCCGGTGCCGTCGAGCACCACAGCCGCACCGGAAGGAACGCCGTCGACGAAGAACTGGACCGAGCCGGTGGGCACGCCTGCGCCCGGGGCCACCGCGGTGACCGCGGCCGAGAAGGTGACCGGCTGGCCGAAGACCGACGGGTTCACCGAAGGCGTGACCACGGTTGCGGAGGTTGCGCCGCTCACCTGCAGCGGGAGGACGCTCGAGGTGACGGGCAGGAAGTTGCCGTCACCCGAGTAGACGGCGGTGAGGGAGTGGGTCGCGGTGGTGAGGGCCGACGTGCTGATCGACGCGGAGCCCGTCACGAGCGGCGCGCTGCCCAGCGAGGTCGTGCCGTCGAAGAACTCGACGGTGCCGGTGGGCGAACCCGCGAAGGACGTGACGGTCGAGGTCAGCGTGACCGACTGACCGTGCACGGAACTCGTCGGGTTCGCAGCGAGCGACGCGGCAGTGGGAGCCCGGTTGACGGTGTGGGTGTGTGCGGGCGAGGTGCTGTCCCCGAACGTGCCCGGGTCGGAGGACACGAAGTGCGCGGTGACGGAGTGGGGTCCGCCCGAGAGGGTGGAGACCGTGAGTGTGCCGACGCCGTTGCCGTCGATGGTCACCGGGGCACCCAGCGACGTGGTGCCGTCGAAGAACTCGACGGTACCGGTGGGGACGCCGGTGGCCGGGGCGACGGGCGAGACCGTCGCGGTGAAGGTGGCCGGGGCGTTCAGGTCCGACGGGTTGGGACTGCTGGTGACCGCGGTCGAGGTGAAGCCGGCCGCGACGGTCTGGCCTGCGGGAGCGTTGGCCGTCGAGTCACCGAAGTCACCGTTGTCGCCGGAGAAGGAGGCGTCGACCGTGTGGGTGCCGGGGAGGATGCCGCTCTCGACCAGCGTGGCGTGGCCGGTGCCGTCGACGCTGGCCGCGTCGATGACCTGGCCGTCGATGTAGAGGTACACGGCGCCGACGGGCGTCACGCCGGACGCCGAGGTGACCGTGAAGTCGAAGGTGACCGGCGCGCCGGACGCCGAGGTGCTGGGCGAGTTGGTGACCGTGAGTGTGGTGTCGTCCGCGTCGACCTGCTGGAACAGCACGTTGCTGGAGGGCCCGAAGTTGGCGCTGCCCGAGAAGAACGCGTCGACCTCGCGCGAGCCGGAGACCAGGCCGTCGTTGTGTCCGAGGGTGGTCGTGGCGACGCCGTTCACCAAGGGCACGCCGGAGCCGACGGCCAGGCCGTTGACGTAGAACTGGACCGTGCCGGTCGGGGTACCGCCGGATGAGGCGACCGTGGCCGTGAAGGTGACGGCGTGGCCGAACTTGGACGGGTTCAGCGAGCTCCCGAGCGTGACCGTGGTGTCAGCGGCGCTGACCGTCATCGAGAAGGCGGTGGCGGTGCTCGCGGCGTGGGCGGTCTCGCCGCCGTAGCTTCCACCGATGAGGTGGGTGCCGGAGCCGGTGGCGGTCGGCGTGTAGTTCAGGGTGCACGTGCTGACGCCGGCCGTGGTGGCGGCAAGCGTGCAGGTGGGAGCGGAGAACGTTCCCGAGCTGTTGGTGGTCGGGGTGACGGTCCCGGCCGGCGAGGTCGCTCCCGCGCCGCCGGTGTCGGTCACCGTGAAGGTGCAGGGCGTGGCGGTGCCCACCGAGGCGGGCGTCGTGCAGGAGACCGAGGTGGTGGTCGGGCGACCGCCCACCGTCTGGGTGAGGACCGCCGAGGTGCTGGTGGTGAAGTTGGTGGTGGCCGAGTAGACGGCGGTGATGGAGTGCGAGCCCGAGGTCAGCGTGCTGACCGCCAGGGTCGCGACGCCCCCCGAGAGGGTGGCCGCGGCACCGAGGTTGGTGGCGCCGTCCTTGAACTGGACCGTACCGGTGGGGGTCCCCGCGCCGGGGCTGACTGCCGCGACCGTGGCGGTGAAGGTCGTCGACTGCCCGAAAGCGCTCGGGTTGGTGCTGCTCGTGATGGCGGTGGTGGTGCCGGACTGGTTGACGACCTGGCTGAAGTTCGGCGAGGTGCTGGTGTTGTAGTTCGCGTCCCCCGAGTAGACCGCGTTGATGGTGCCGTGGGTCCCAACGCTCAGGCTCGAGACCGCCAGGGTGGCCACGCCCCCGGAGACCGTGACGGCCGAGCCGATGTTCGTCGCGCCATCACGGAACTGGACCGTGCCGGTGGCGGCGGACGGCGTGACCGTGGCAGTGAGGGTGGTCGACTGGCCGAAGACCGACGGGTTGACGCTGCTCGTCACGGCGACCGAGCTGTTGGCCTTGCTCACCGTGTGGGCCGTGGTGCCCGAGCCGCCGTTGAAGTTGGCGTCGCCGGCGTAGGTGGCGGTGAGGGTCTTGGCCCCTGCCGTGGCGCTGGTCAGCGTGCAGGAACCGCTGGGAGCGCTGGTCGAGCCGGTGAGACTCGTGGTGGTGCAGGAGTTGGTGCCGTCGCTGATCGTGACGGTGCCGGTGGGTGTGCCGACGGTGCCGACCCGGGTGACGGTGGCGGTGGCGGTGTAGTTGGCGCCGAGGGCCGACGGGTCCGGGGTGTCCGTGACCGTGGTGGTGCTGTTCGCCTTGGTGACCGTGTGGGTGGTGGTGGCGGTCGCGGCCGCGTGGGTCGCGTCCGGGGTATAGGTCGCGGTGATGGTCAGCGCCCCGACGGTGGTGTTGTTGATGGTGCAGGAGAAGTCGGCGCTCGAGCCGGCGCCGTTGCCGCTGGTGCCGTCGGTGCAGGTACCGCCCACCCCGTCGGAGAAGGTGACCGAGCCGTCGGGCTGGCTGCCACTCGCGGGGTTGACGTTGGCGCTGACCCCGTAGCTGGTGCCGAGCGTCGACGGGTCGTTGGCGTCGGCCGCCGTCATCGTGACCGCGATGAGCGGCGACACCGTGTGGGTGGTCGTGCCCGAGCTCCCGGTGAAGTTGGCGTCGCCGCCGTAGGTGGCGGTGACGGTCTTCGTCCCCGCCGTGCTGGAGGTCAGGTTGCAGGTGGCGGTCGGGGCGCTGGCCGAGCCGGCGAGGGTCCCGGTGGTGCAGGAGTCGGTGCCGTCGGAGACGGTGACGGTTCCGGTGGGCGTGCCGTTGGCGCCCGTGCGGGTGACCGTGGCGGTGACGGCGTAGGTCGACCCGGCGAAGCTCGGGTCGTTGGCGTCGACGACGGTCGTCGTGGTGGCGCCCTGGGTCACCGAGTGCGCGGTGGTGCCCGCGCTCGTGCCGAACGCGGTGTCGCCGTTGTAGGTCGCGGTGAGCGTCTTCGCGCCGACCGTGGCGGACGACAGCGCGCAGTTCCCGGTGCCGGTTCCCGACGCGCCAGCGAGCGTGGCGGTGCAGGTCGCGGTTCCGTCGGACACCGTCACGGTTCCCGACGGGGTACCGGTCGCGCCGCCGCGCGCCACCGCGACGGCGACGGTGTAGTTGCCACCGACGGTCGACGGGTCCGGTGTGTCGGAAGTGATCGACGTTGTTGTGGTGTCGCGGACGCTCTGTGTGAGCGCGCTCGACGTGCTGGTGGTGTAGTTCGCATCTCCCGCGTAGACCGCGGTGATCGAGTGCGACCCGTTCGTCAGCGCGCTGGTGCTCAGCGTCGCGGCACCGCTCGAAAGTGACTGCGCGCTTCCGAGGTTCGCGGCGCCGTCCTTGAACTGCACTGTGCCGGTCGGCGTACCCGAGCCCGGGCTCGTCGCGGAGGCCGTCGCCGTGAAGGTGACCGACTGCCCGCCGGTCGACGGGTTGGCGCTGCTCGTGACCGCGGTCGTGGTGCTCGCCTTGTTGACCGTGTGAGTCGTTGCGCCGGAGCTGCTCGCGTTGAAGCCGCCACCGCCGCCGTACGCCGCGGTGATCGACTTCGTGCCCGCGCTGGTCGACGTGATGTCACAGTTCGCGCTGACGTTGCTACCTGGCGCGTTGTTGAAGGTCGAGGTGGTGCAGGTTGCCGATCCGTCACTCACCGTGACCGTGCCGGAAGGGGTTCCGGACCCGCTGTACGCGATGTTGACGTTCACCGTGTACGCCTGACCCACGACGGTCGTGGAAGACGACACGCTGGTGATGGTGGTCGTCGTGCCGCCCAGCGCGAACGCGTTCGGCGTGGGCAGCACCGCGGCGACGGTGGCGATCACCGTCAGCACACTCAGCCAGGCGAGGCGGCGGCGCGCTCCCCATGCGCGCTCTCCGCGCGCAGCGTGGCGTGCGCGTGACAATCGTCGGGTGACCGGCCCCATGGCGTCCCTGCCTTCACAGTTACGGGATCTTCCTGATCCCGTAGTACTGAGGGGCCGGTCTCACCACTGGCTCGTCCCGGGCGTCGGGTGACCGAACGCGTGCCCGGGAGTCGATGCCTCCCCACTGATTCCCGGGGGACACTCGCACATATCACGCTCAGCGTCCAGGCCCATTCGGCCTTTGGACCCCCGGGACCACCCCTAAATAGGGCCTATGGCCTAGGTACAGAAACACTTGCATGCCGTACGGTGCCACTGGTATCAATCATCACACTCGTGCGGAATACCACCGAGTGTGATGGATCGCATGCGGGCCAGGGAGTGGCAAGTGCGCAAGCTCAACCAGAAGAAGACTGGCAACGACGCGGTCATCGCCGCCATGCAATCCGAGCTTGCCCTGCTCCGGGACGAGAACGCGCAATTGCGCCTCGAGCGCCAGCAGCATGCGACACCCGCGGTGAGCGCGGGCCGGCTCACCAGCCTGGTCGACGCGATGTCACGCGGAGTGGATGCGGAGGAAGCGGAGTGGTCGGCGCTCAGCGAGGCGCTCGTGCTGCGCGAGTCGCTCGTCAGCGTCTGCGACGAGCTCGAGCGCACCATCGGCGCCGTGCGCCGGCAGTTGCAGACGGAAACGCCGAGCCCCGAGCTCGATCGTCGCCGGACCGACCGGAGGCGCGCGATCAGTGGCGGCCTCTCGGGACTCGACTTCGGGACGGATACGCGTGGCACCGCCGCGATCTATCCGTAACCGCAGCGCGTGGCTTGACCGATGAACATCCTCCCGCAGCGCGCGAATAGCACCGTGCCGCCGCGACCCAGAGTGATGATGACCACGGAGGGTACGTACCCGTACTTCCTCGGTGGTGTCAGCTCGTGGTGCAAGCTCCTCATCGCGGAGATCGACAACGTCGACTGGCTGCTCGTTCCGATCGTCCCCGCGACGATCGACACGAAGCCGATCTTCCAACTTCCCGACCACGCGTCGGTCGCGACACCGATCCGACTCTGGTCGTTGTCGCCCGCGCGCAACGGGCGACGCCCGCGCCGCCGCGTGGATCTCACCGACCTTCCGAGCGCGCTCGCGCGTGCGCTCCTCGCGTGGGACACCTCACCCGCGCTGCTCGTCCCGTTGCTCGTGACGTGCCGCCTGCACGCGTCGGGCCTGCGTCACGCGTTCCGCTCGCGACGCGCGTGGAGCGGCTTCACCGACACGCTCCGTGAGATGCGTCGCGGCGCGCTGGGTGATCCCGCGCTCGTCGTCGAGACCTCGGTCGCCGAGACGGTGCAGCTCTACCAGACCCTCTACTGGATCGCGCAGACCGCGGCCGCTCCGACGCCGCCCGCGGATCTCATCCACGTCACCGCGGCCGGATGGGCGGCGATCCCCGCGCTCGTCGACCAGGCGCTCAACGGAACGCCCATCCTGCTCACCGAGCACGGGATGTACATGCGCGAGTCGTACCTCGGCAGCGTGCTGCGCGACGACCCGCCGGGATTCCAGTGGATCAACACGCGCATCGCCCGCGCGCTCTCGATCGCCGCGTGCCGCGCGGCGACCGTCGTCTCGCCGGTGACGTCCACCCACGTCGCGTGGGAGGAGCTGCTCGGTACCGAGCCCAGCCGCATCCGCCCCATCCCGAACGGGGTTCGGCTGCCGGACCGCGAGCCGCCTCCCCTGCCGGGCACCAAGACCGTGGTCATGGTCGGTCGATTCGACCCGCTGAAGGACATCCACACGGCGTTGCGGACCGCGGCCCACGTCGTCCGCCAGGTCCCCGAGGCCCGCTTCCTCCACTACGGCCCGGTCGACGTCATGCAGAAGGCGTACGCGGAGTCCTGCTATCAGCTGCACGAGCAGCTCGGTCTGGGCGACTCGTTCCAATTCATGGGCTCCACCAACGACGTCACCTCGGCGCTCCACGGCGCCGATGCCGTCATCTCCACATCCATCTCGGAGGGCCTCCCGATCGCCGTGCTCGAGGCGATGGCCCAGGGTCGGCCCGTCGCCGCCACGGCCGTGGGCGGCGTCCGGGACACGCTCAACGGATGTGGGCTGGTCACCGCCCCGCGCGACCCCCGGGGGCTCGCCACCGCAGTGGTCACCCTCCTGCGCAACCCGACCTTCGCCCAGCAGCTGGGGACGCGCTCCTACGAGCGGGTCACCGAGCGCTACCCCATCTCCACCTGCGTCGACGCGTACCGCGACCTCCTGGCCGAGCTCCTCGACGGCAACACCGCGCCCACACCCGAGCGCGGCCACCTGCGGCTGGTGTGCTCGTGAGCATCACCGAGCCGACCGACGAAGAGCTCGCCGAGGAGATCAAGCCGGCGCAGGCATTGGCCCTGGTCCAGGCGCAGCTCGGGCGTCGACCGCGCGACGGGCTCGAGGCCGCGGTGGTGCTGGAAGCCTGGGGCGGACTCCGCCCGAGCGCCGCGCTCATCCTCGGCGAGCGGGTCATGGGCGTGATCCCGGACCCGAGTCCCGAGCCGGTACGGCCTCCGAGGGTGCAGTCCCCGGAGCCCATCAGCTGGTGGGCCGAGATCCTCGGCCTGGCCGGATTCGTCAGCATGGCCACCTGGGGTGTCCCCCTGGGCCGTGCCCTGCCGAGCGTGAGCGTCGACGTCGCCTTCAAGGTGGGGGTCCCACTGGCTCTGGCCCTCCAATGGTTGGTCCGCCGCCGCTACTTCTCGGGTGAGCGCAAGCTCGGATCGTTCGGGTCCGACGGCCCGCGGTTCCTCCTCTTCTGCCTGCTCGGACTGTGCGCACTGGCCACGACCGGGCCCACCGGATACCTCATCGCGGTGCTCGAGGTGATCTGGTTCGCCGGCTACCTCCTCGGCAAGGACGGCACGGGCATCATCTATCTCGCGGGTCTCGGCGGGACGACCTGGGCCCTCTACGCCCACGCGCCACCTGAGCTGGTGCTCGCCGGTGTGGCCACGATCCTCGTGATCGCGGCCGCAGCCCGGGTCACCCGCCACAACCGGATCTGGAACCGCAAGTCGGAGCGCAGCCGGCCCGTCGCATGGCGCGAGGTCGGGCCGTCGACGATCGTCGGAGGCGCGCTCGGCCTGATGATGGTCTTCTCGCTGACCCACCTGCGGCCCGACGGGTGGTTGCTCGCCGCGGCGCTCCTGCCCGCGGGCGCCGCATCCCTCGTGGCCGCCGGCCTCATGCGGACCCTCTGGTTCCGGCTCAACACCGAGCTGGCCTGGGCTCCCGGGCGCATGGTGAACCACGCGGGAGCCAGCGCCGTGACCCGGCGCCTGCTCCTCGCAGGGTTGGGCTACTACGTCACCTGCGTCGCCCTCTCCTGCCTGGTCGCACCGGTGCTGGCCCAGAGCGGGCAGCCCCTGCCGTCGAGCATCGAGCTCCTCGCCGGCTTCGGCCTCTTCTGCCGGGTCGTGATGATGGCCGACTTCCAGCACTCGTGGAACCGCATCGGGTGGGCGTTCGTGATCGCGGTACCGGCGTGCGCCACCGAGCTGGCGTTCAGGTTCGTGCCCACCGCAGGCCCGGTCTCGCTCATGCTCGGCGCGACCGTCGGGCTCCTCGTCGCGGTGTGGGCGGAGTACGCGTTCCTGCGGCGCCCGGCCCAGATCCTCGCGACCTCGGTCTCCATCCCCTGACCGCCTGAACCAGGGCGCCTCACCGCGTCACCCAAGCGGCCGGTTCGCGGCAGTTGGGGACGAGCTTCGTCACCCGGCGCTGCTCGTCGGTCCAATAGCCCGCAATCGTGTTCCACGGGTCGGGCAGCTCGTCGTCGGTGACGTAGACGAACCCGGCACGCCGGGCCCGGGCCGTCGCCAACGCCGCGCCGAGGTCGGCGGCGGGCGTCGCGTAGACCAGGTGCCACGACCGGGCCGGATCGAGCGTGTTCGCCCACTTCGGGGGCCGAGCGCGGCGATACGCGGCGTACGTGCCCTCGAAGGTCACGGTCACATCGGCCAGCCGCAGGTAGGACCGGGCCGGATAGGTGCCGGGGTTGAGGAGCGCCCGTCCACCATTGCCGTGCACCGCGCGGACGTACCGCTCGTACGTCGCGTAGGCGTCGGTCGACGTGGGCGTCCGGTCGAAGAAGATGCTGTCGACCCCGTACCAGGAGTCCCATCGCGCGACGTCCACGAGCACCTGCGCGGCAGGTCGTAGCCCGTAGTCGGTGTCGACGTAGCCGACGATGGCCACCGACCGCCGACCCAGTTGTGTGATCGCCGCCCGGTACCCGGCATCGGGCGAGATCCCCGGCCCGGACGCCGGGTTCAGGACCGCGAAGCCCAGCACGCGGCCCGCGCCCAAGAGCGGTGCCGCGCCGGTTCCCGACGCCGTGCTGGAGAGATCGAGATAGGCCGGGATCCCGATCCGCGGGCACGCGAGCTGTGCGCCCGACGCGGCCGTTCCCGCGGCACCGGAACCGCCACAGCCGACCAGTCCGCAGATCGCGAGTCCGAGGAGCGGAAGCAGCAGTTGGAAGGGCCGGGGTGGGCGCACTCCCCTTGATCGGCTCGCGAGCGCCGCGTCGTGAGCTCGTTCCCGGCCGAAACGCAGGTCAGCAGGCCTGCCGGGGTGCGTCGAGGTTCAGGCTCTTGCGGATCGACGAGAAGTGCCGGGCGTTCATCGCCGGACAGTAGAAGGCCGGCGATCCGCTGTACTCGACGTTGAATACCGGCTTGCCGGCCCTGATGAAGGGCACGAGCGTGTCGCACTCGTTGAACTGGTTGCACTGCTCGTTGACCGCGAAGTCGAAGTAGCCGACAAGGGTCGGCACCTGGTCGAGGTCGTTCTTGAGGCCGATAGCCAGCCCCCGGTCGTGGGCGAGACCGGCCAGGAGCTTGTTGTAGGCGATCTGGTTCGCACCCGAGAGGGAGAAGCCGGTGTCGTTGCCGTACCCGTCGACGTTGTCGGCTTCCACCGCGTCGAAGCCCTTCTGCCGGCAGACGTCGAACCGGGCGGCCATGATCGGCTCGAGCACGTTGATCTGGCGGATGTCGAGCCACCGCTCGTCGGGCCAGCCGTCGAGCGCCTTGCCCTTGACGCCTGGGGGGAATTGGCCCGAGTCGGGCCGGCCCGGCTCCCACGAACCCGCGTCGACGTAGCAGACCGCCCGGTGGCCGGCGGCGTGGAGCGCGGCGACCGTGGAGCTCGAGTTGTCGACCCCGTCGATGTCGAAGACCGCGGCGTCGACGTTGGTGGCGACCGTTCCCGACAACTGGTATTGCCAGGACATGCCCACCTGCGGCACCCAATGGGCACCCGGTGCGGCCGTGGGATTGGGCGACAGTCGGTGGTTCGCCACCTTGCCGGGTATCCGGACGTGGAACGCGGGCGTGCACGCAGCGAGCAGCAGGGCGAGCACACCCACGATCGCCGGCCATCGCCGCATATCCGCCTCCGTGCGCTTCGTGACCTTTGCCGGAAGCATCGACGCTTCCGAAGGTCGAATTGACCACTTCCGGGCACGTCTCGTACGCCGCGTTCCGTCGCGACGAACGACCGCCGGGCGTGAGCGTAGGACACCGGCCCCCCGCGGGCACGGGGTTCGCCAGCTCTCCTACCCCTGAATCGCCGCGAACCCGCCTGGATCGCCCGCTCCCGGGTCACCCATTTCGGCGCGCCGTCGACGCCTGCTTCGCGTCGCGCGATTTCGCGCAAAACCCGACCGGTCAATAGGCCGAAAAGACCATTCCCGCCATGCCGCTTGGAGAGCGGGAGACCGTTGCGGCGCCTCGAATACAGGTGCCCACGCAGGGCTGGATTCCGGTTGCACGACGCGGGGGATTTTGCTACTTTCTGCGGCAATGAGCGGCCACTCTCCGTGACAGGGGGGTCGTCACTCGGGGCGCCAGGCGGGTGCCACGGATGGCTGGGAGCACGTCGATGGGAACACGACAGACCGCTCGCACGCGCGCCGCGACGCGTGTGCGCAACGCATGGCGCGTCCCCGTCACCGTCCTGAGCCTCCTCATGCTGATGGCGGGCACCGTCGTGAGCGCGGGCGGAGCCGCGTCGGCGGCGTCCACCGGCCAGCGCATCGACCTCCGCATCCTGGTGATCTCCGACGGCAACCCCACCGAAGAGGCGATCGTCTCCGAGCTCGCCTCGGAGAGCATCCCGTACACGCGCGTCGACCTCACCAGCGCCTCCCGGCCGACCATCAACGCCGCGTTCCTCTCGGGCACCGCGGCCACGGGCCCCGAGGCCTTCTACCAAGCCGTGGTGCTCCCGAACGACAGTCCGGTGCAGCTCAGCGCCGACGAGAAGGCCGCGCTCGTCACCTACGAGACGACCTTCGGCATCCGCCAGGTCGATTCGTTCAACTGGCCGGGCGCCGCGACCGGCCTCAACACCGTGACGGGCAGCGGCCCCACAGGAGGCTTCGCCGGATCGCTCGACGGCGCGATCGCGAAGGTCACGCCGGTCGGCAAGACCGGCCCGTTCTCCTACCTCGCCGGTCCCGTCCAGTTCGAGGACAACAGCCCGGCCGTCAGCGAGTCCTTCGGCTACGTGGCCATCCCGCTGCCGAACACCTCCACCCGCACGTACTCCACGCTGATCGACGCGCCGATCCCCGGCAGCTCCCAGCGCGGTTCCCTCCTCGGCGTCGTGAAGAACGGCACCCGCGAGGAGCTCGTCAGCACCATCGCGGCCAACCAGGGGCAGTCACAGTTCCAGCTCCTGGCCCACGGGATCATCACGTGGATGACCAAGGGCGTGCACCTCGGCTACGACCGCAACTACTTCACCGTCCAGATCGACGACCTGTTCCTCCCCGACAGCCGCTGGAGCACCGCGGGCAACTGCACGCCGGGTGACGACTGCCCTCCCGGCTCGACGATCACCACTCCCGACATCCGCATGACCCCGGCCGATGTCACGACCGCGGTCCAGTGGTCGCAGCAGATGGGCTTCCGCCTCGACATCGCCTACAACGGCGGCGGCAGCGACGAATGGGCGGCAGCGCACGGTGGCGTCGACACCCTGAAGACCGCGATCCTCGCCAACAAGACCAAGTTCAACTTCATCAACCACACCTTCACCCACGAGTTCCTCGGATGCATCCAGGACTTCACCGTCTTGCCGTGGCAGTGCACCACCGTCAACGGCGTGACCCAATGGTTCTCGCAGGCCAACATCCTCAGCCAGATCAACGACAACATCGCCTGGGCCCAGGCGAACGGCCTGCCGATCGTCCCGAGCGAGCTGGTGACCGGCGAGCACTCGGGCCTCGCGACCCTGCCGCAGCAGCCAGCCGACAACCCGAGCCTTGCGCCCGCGCTGACCGCCGCCGGGATCGCGGTCACCGCGTCGGACAACTCCCGTGAGCCCCAGAGCCGCCAGATCGGCTCGGCGACCACGGTGCCGCGCTACCCGATGAGCGTCTTCTACAACACCGCCACCAAGGCCGAGGCGGCCGACGAGTACAACTGGATCTACAACAGCGCGGCCGACGGCGGGAGCGGGTACTGCACCCTCCATCCCGACACCACGACCTGCATCGCGCCGCTCAGCACCACGACCGGCTACGCCAGCTACGTCGTGCCCACCGAGACCCGCATCGACATGGGTCACATCACCGGCAACGACCCGAGGCCGCACTACGCGCACGTCTCCAACCTCGCCGAGGACCGGATCCTGTACCTCCCGCTCACGGCGATCATCACGAAGTACAAGAGCGTCTTCGCCACCAACACGCCGATCGTGCAGCCCACGTACACGCAGGACAGCCAGATCCTCACGCAGAAGGCCAACTTCGCCACGACCCTGGCCGGTAGTCCGGCAGCCGGGCAGGTCGCGGCCGGCGTGAGCGCCTTCGTCCTGAACGGCAAAGTGTTCGTGCAGACCACCTCGGGGATGCCGGTCCCGCTGACCACACCCACCGGCGCCCGCCTCATCAGCAGCACCGGTCCCGTCTTCGGCAGCGCCTACGAAGGCGAGCAGTCGGCGTGGAGCACGGTCAGCCCCACATCGCCGCTCGTCGTCCAGCTCTCGGGCGGCGCCTACTAGGCAACGGCCGGCATCGAAGCCTCGGCTGCCTGCACTGCGGGCGGGCCGGAACTAGAACAGCCGCATGACCATCAACGCCCCGGGCGACGCCGGCCCGCCGCGGCCCCTGGCCGGCATCCGGGTCCTCGAGGTCGCGCAGTGGGTGTTCGTGCCCGCCGCGAGCGCGATCCTGGCGGATTGGGGCGCCGACGTGATCAAGGTCGAGCACCCCGTCCACGGCGACGCGGTCCGCGGGCTCAACCAGGGGGGCCCGAAGACCCTGTCCGCGGCGCACAACACCCAGCACGCGAACCGCGGCAAGAAGGGCATCGGGCTGCAGCTCGACACGCCCGAAGGCCGGGAGATCCTGCTGCGCCTCGTCGACGAGTGTGACGTCTTCCTGACGAACTTCCTGCCGGCCGTGCGCTCGCGGCTCGGGATCGACGTCGACGACATTCGCGCCCGCAATCCCAGAGTCGTCTACGCCCGGGGGTCCGGCCTGGGACCGCGCGGCGACGAACGGGAGGGCGGCGGCTTCGACTACGCCACCTTCTGGGGCCGGGCCGGCGTCGGGCTCGCGTTCCACGACCCCTCGCTCGAGTACCCGGTGGCGGGCAACGCGGCCTTCGGCGATCTGATCAGCGCTCCGATCCTCGCCGGTGGCATCGCGGCGGCCCTGCTCGACCGGGAGCGGACGGGCCGAGCCGACGTGGTCGACGTCTCCCTCCTCGGCGTCGGGAGCTGGATCATGGCCGGCGACATCGTCACCGCGGCCCTCGGGGACCCCCAACCGTCGGTGGCGCTCACGCCCCACGCCGAACCCCGCAACGCCCTCGTCAACATCTACCGGACCCGGGATCACCGCTACATCGCCTTGGTCTCGCTCCAATCCGATCGCGACTGGCCCGAGTTCTGCGCGCGGGTCGGTCGTCCGGACCTGATCGACGACCCCCGCTTCAGTTCGGCGGCGCGCAGGATGGAGAACCGGAACGCGTGCGTGGAGCAGATCGACGCCGCGTTCGCCGCCAAGACCCTCGACGAGTGGCGGCGGCAGCTGCGGGGGACGCGCTTCGTCTGGGAGGCGATGCAGACCCCCGGCGAGGTGGCTACCGATCCCCAGGTGATCGCCAACGACTACCTGGTGCCCGTGGACCGGACCGGTGACGAGCTCCTGCCGCCGATGCTCGTCGCGTCGCCGGTGCAGTTCGACGAGACCAGTCCGGCCGAGCTCCGCCGCGCGCCCGAGGTCGGCGAGCACACCGAACAGGTGCTGCTCGACCTCGGCTACGGATGGGACGACATCACCCGCCTCAAGTCGGCCGGGATCGTCAACTGAGCCGCGCGCTCGTTTACACCGCCGGAGTTCGCCGCCATGATGTCTGAGTGTCAGACCACTCGTCGACTGTCGGCTCCTCGGCGCGAGAGGAAGCTCCCCGGGTATGACGCTGCCCCGTGAACTGCTCGACGCGCTCGACGCCTCGATCAAGCCGGTGAACGAAGCCCGACTCCTTCCGCCGGAGCTGTACACCTCGTCGGAGTTCTTCGAGTTCGAGAAGCGGTCGATCTTCATGCGCGAGTGGCTGTGCGTCGGCCGCCACGACCAGATCCCCGACGCCGGCGACTACTTCACGATCACGGTCATGGGCGAGCCGCTGATCGTGGCCCGCGGCGACGACGCGCAGATCCGTGTGATGACTGCGGTGTGCAGGCACCGCGGGATGGTCATCACCCAAGACGAAGGAACGTGTCAGCGCTTCACGTGCCCGTACCACCACTGGTCGTACGGCCTCGACGGGAGGCTCCTCGGCGCGCCGGCCATGGACCGCGCGGTCGACTTCGAGCGCGCCGACCATCCGCTCCCCCAGCTGCAGGTCGAGCTGTGGCAGGGATTCATCTTCGCCAACTTCGATCCCGACGCCGAGGCGCTGGCGCCGCGCCTGCGCAAGATCGACGAGATCCTGCGGAACTACCACCTCGGCTCGACGACGACGCGCCCGGGCAAGCGTCTCGAGAACCTGCCGTGGAACTGGAAGGTCATGCTCGAGAACTTCAACGATCCGTACCACGCGAGCCGGCTCCACGGACCGCTGCAAAGCTTCGCCCCGAGCCACCTCAACGACTTCCTCGAGTGGGATGACACCGACATGGCGATCGGCCGCATCCAGCACTTCACCGAGATCGACGGATCGTTCAACCCGACGAAGAAGTGCCTCCTCCCGGTGTTCGAGCACCTGACCGAGTCTGACCGACGCCGGGGCTCCTTCGTCCTGCTGCCTCCGACGCTGGCGCTCGCCATCGTTCCCGACGAGGTCGCGTACTTCATCGTCGACCCGCTGAGCGCAGGCTCGATCACCATCCAGATCGGCTACTGCTTCGAGGAGTCGGCGCTGCAGGACCCGATGTTCGAGTACCTGTTCGCTCAGGCCGAGGCGGGCGTCGACAACTTCAACGTCCAGGACGTCTACGCCGACACGATGACGCAGATCGGCCTGAACTCACGCTTCGCACCGCGAGGCCGGTACTCGTGGCAGGAAGAGACCCTTGCGCAGTTCAACCGCTGGCTCGTGCAGCGCTACCGCCGGCACTGGCCGGCGGACGAGCAGGCGGGCTGACGCATCGACGTCCACCGGCACCGGCCCGGGCGCGGTCTGCGACCTGAGGGTTTGCCCCCTCGTTTGACGGAGCATGTAGCCTCCGGCGCACGGCAGGGAGGCCGATCGCGCGTCCTGCCAGGCACGCCCCGATGGTCACCCGACGATCGCGCGCTGGGAACGGATCAGGCGATGATGCGCAGTCTTCCGGCAGATTTTTCACGGGTTGCGGGTCGACCGCTCCGGTGGATCCTGCTGGGCCTCGACGTCGCGGCCATCTTCGTCGCCTGGTTCTTCACGCTGATCGCTCCCGGCCAGTTCGCCAGCTCGCTCCGGGGAAGCCCGTCACGTTTCCTCGTCGAGCTCACCGTCATCACCGTGGCGTCGGTCCTCGTGATCGGTTCGCAACGGCTCTACCAGGCGCGGGTGTGCGGCGTGCGCGCCGTCGAGACCGCGCGACTGGCCCGTGCGTCGGCGCTCGCCGGGTTGACGGCGCTGCTCACCGCCGGCGCGCTCGCGACGACCCTTTCGCCCCTTCGGGCTGCGGTCGGGTCGGTGGCGATGTTCGTGCTCCTCGAGTTGGCCCGGGCCCTCTACGTGTCGTGGCTGCGCAGGGCCCGCACCCAGGGTCGCTTCTGCCGACCGATCGTGCTGGTCGGCACCGGCCCCGAGGCTGTCTCGCTCCAGCAGCTCATCGATCACCATCCCGAGCTCGGCTTCCGGGTCACCGGAGTCGCCGGCCCGTCGGCCGTCCAGGAGGCCCAACGCCTCGGGGTGGCTGCCCACGGCGGGCTCGACGACGTGGTGGGTGTGCTCGAGCGCGCGGGCGCGAACGGTGTGCTGATCGCTACCAGCGACCTCGCGTCGGACGACCTCAACGGCCTGACCCGCGATCTGCTCCGCCACGACGTGCACGTGCACTTCTCGAGCGGGCTGCGGGGCATCGACCACCGTCGCATCCGGTCGCTTCCGCTCGCCCACGAGCCGCTCTACTACCTCGAGTCGCGCTCGCTCGCGCCCTGGCAGCGGAGCGCCAAGCGCGCCCTCGACGTGCTGGTCGCGAGCGTGATGCTCGTCGTCACGAGCCCGGTGCTCCTCGTCAGCATGATCGCCATCAAGCTCCACGACCGCGGCCCGGTGTTCTACCGGCAGACCCGCGTCGGTCGGGGCGGCGCCTCCTTCGAGCTGCTCAAGCTGCGCACGATGGTCCCGCGGGCGGACGAACGCGTCGGGGAGTTCACCGGCGACAACGAGCGGACCGGCCCGCTGTTCAAGGTCCGGCGCGATCCACGCCGCACCCCGGTCGGACACCGGCTCGAGCGGGCGAGCATCGACGAGCTGCCGCAGCTGATCAACGTGCTGCGGGGCGAGATGAGCCTGGTCGGGCCCCGTCCGGCGTTGCAGGCCGAGGTCGAGCAGTTCGACGAGGAGCTCCGCGGACGCGAGGACGTTCCCCCCGGGATCACGGGACTGTGGCAGGTGGAGGCCCGCGACAACCCGGAGTTCGGGGTCTATCGCCGCCTCGATCTCTTCTACGTGGAGAACTGGTCGGTCGGCCTCGACCTGGCGATCATGGCCGAGACCGGGGTCTCGATCCTCGAGCGCATCTTGCACCCACGGGCGCGGGCCACGATCGTGGCCCCCATCGAGGGCGCGACCGACGACGACCCCGAGATCATCATCGACCTCGAGTCCGAGACCGTGACCCCGGCCAACACCCGGCCCGCGAGCGGTCCGGGTCCGCTGACGATCGGTTCGAACTTCGAGCAGGTGCTGTCGGCGGCCCGGGACGGGTCGGAGCTCGCGGTCATCGCCCTGTACCGCAGCGTCAATCCCCGATTGCTCCGCTACCTCGGCGCGCGATCCCCGTTGTTCGCCGACGACATCGCGGCCGAGACGTGGCTCGTGGTGACACCGCGCCTGGAGACGTTCCACGGCAACGAGCAGGACTTCCGCGCGTGGCTGTTCCAGGTCGCGCGGCAGCGACTCACCGAGTACGTCAAGCGACCGACATCCACGCCTCGCGCCCGCACCACCATCGACCTGACCGCCGCACCGGCCCACCAGGCCGCGGCGACCATCTCGGCCACGCTGCCACCCGACGAGGCGGAGGTCGTCCTCCTCCGGGTCGTCGGCGGACTCGACGCCGACCAGGTCGCGGTGATCCTCGGGCGACCGCTGCACACGGTTCGCGAGTTGGAGCAGCGGGGAGTGGCCCAACTCGCGGGACGACTGAACATCGAAGCGCTCGCGCCATGAGCCGGCGCCGGGGGGCGGTCGTCGGTGGCGAGGCGCAAGGCCGACTGCGAGCCCTCACCTTCGACGACGCCACGATCGACCGCCTCCTGTCCGGCAACCTCGTGGAGGACGACACCCCTTCTCAATTCTTGGCGCTCGCCGAGATCTTCGAGACGGCGAACGGTCCGCCCCTGCGGAGCGAGTTCGCGGGCGAGCGCAAGGTCGCCGCGGTCCACTCCCTCGCGCAGGAACGGCGACGCCGATCCGCTCGGGAGGTCGCGGCCCACGTCCATCGGATCTCGGCCCGCATCGCGGTCGCGGTCGTCGTGGGATGCTTCGGCGCGACCGGCGTCGCAGCGGCCGCCACCGGCAGCCTGCCGCCGGGCGCGCAGGCGACCGTGTCCCGATCCGTCGCCGCGGTCGGCATCTCGGTACCCGCGCCCGCGCCGTCGCCTACTCCACCACCCCCGATCGCCGCGGCCAATCGCGCGCAGAACGGCGCGACCGGGAAACCCGCCGGCGAGACGCCACCAGCCGTCACGCCGCCGACCACCGCCGCGCCCGTGACGACCGCGGGCGGCCCCGAGGTCGCCAGCCGCCCGACGGCTACCACCGCACCCGACGAGTCCTCCTCGCAGCCGGCCAAGTCGCCGTCGACCTCGGCACCCGAGACGACGACGACGGAGCCTCCGACCACCACGACGACCACGCCGACCACGACGACGGAGCCTCCGACCACGACGACGGAGCCGCCGACCGTCACGCCGCCTACCGCCAGCGCTCCGCCCGTGACCGTGCCGTTGCTCGGCGTCGTCGTCGGCACGGTCCGCTCCATGTCGGCAGCAACCACGGATTCCATCGCCCCCACGGATCTGAGCAACACCGACCCGAGCGGCGCTGGGAGCGGCGACAACTCGGTCTCCGACGGTGGGTCCGGCTCCGGCTCGGGCGGCGCATCTGGTCCGGGACCCTCGGCCTCGTAGACCAGTCGTCGCACCACTGAGCTCTCGCAGCGCGACCCCCGTCGTCCGCGCGGCGCGCACGTTGCACGCGGGGCTCGTCAAGGTCTGCATCAGCGCGGCGAACAGGAGGAAAGAGTGCTCGCGCCCGCGCGCGGACTCGACGCCGCCCAGGCCGATGATCGTGTCATCCGACCAGCCCAGCTCCCCTACCGGCAGCGTTCACGATCTCGCCGCTTGCCGTTCAGCCGGCCCTTGCCCCCGCGTCACCAGCGGGCGGAAAGCTCCGTGAGGAACATCTCGTTTCGCGTGGAGGAGGAGACGGTTGAACAAGAAGCGACGTACGTCACGGCTGCTCGGCACGGCCGCGGTGGCCGGGGTCGTCCTGGCTGCACTGATCGCGGCGCCCGGTGGAGCGCAGACCGGGGGTCCCGAACCCACCGGCAGTCGCTCCGCGGATACTGCGACGCCGATCAAGCATCTCGTGGTGATCTTCCAGGAGAACGTGTCCTTCGATCACTACTTCGGCACCTATCCGAACGCGGCCAACACGAGCGGCCACAAGGTCGTGGCCCTACCCCACACCCCGACGGTCAACGGGCTCACACCGCAGTTGCTGACCGCCAACCCGAACGGCGCCAACCCGCGCCGGCTCGACCCGGCCAACGTCGCCGACGTCCTCACCTGCGACCAGGACCACAACTACTTCGATGAGCAGGCCGCGTTCGACAACGGGAAGATGGACAAGTTCCCGGCGACGGTCGGCACCGGTAGCGGCGTCAGCCCGACCGGGGCTCCCTGCGTCAAGAACGACGTCATGAACTACTACGACGGCAACTCCGTCACCGCGTTGTGGAACTACGCCCAGCACTACGCGATGAGTGACAACTCGTACGGCACGACCTTCGGACCGTCGTCACCCGGCGCGATCAACCTCGTTTCGGGCGCCACCGGTGGTGTCGACATGGCCCATGTAGCGAACGCGCCCTCGGTCGCGACCGCGACCAGCCCCGGCGCGGACCTCGCCGCCGACGGCAAGGGCGGCTACTCGCTGATCGGGGACGCGCAGCCGTACTGGGACGACTGCTCCACCCGGGACGCGGTCGCGATGACCGGCAAGAACGTCGGCGATCAGCTCAACGCGGCGGGTGTCTCCTGGGGCTGGTTCCAGGGCGGCGAGCGGCCGACGAAGTCCTACGCCGACGCGCTGACCGCCGTCGGAGCAAGCGGCCAGAGCACCGCGACGTTCACTCCCGACCAGTTCAAGAGCGCCGGATTCCAGAACGCGGTACCGCACTCGTCGAATCAGGGTCTGTGCGACGCGGTGACCCCGGTGGGCATCGCCGTCGGGGGGACCGGCCAGTACGGCTACAAGGACGACTACATCCCGCACCACGAACCGTTCAACTACTACGCGTCGACCGCCAACCCGCATCACCTGACGCTGCCGACCGCGGCCAACGGGAAGGACACGCTGGCGGGCCTGTCGACGGTCGGCACCGACACCCAGCACTACGTCGGTGGGACACCCCAGTTCGACACGCCCAACCACCAGTACGACATGAGTGACTTCGACCAGCTCGTCACGGCGATCGGCAACCACCAGCTCCCGGGTCGGGCGCTGCCTGCGGTCAGCTTCATCAAGGCGCCGGGCGCCGCCGACGGCCACGCGGCCTACTCGGACCCGCTCGACGAGCAGAAGTTCGTGACCCAGGAGATCAACGCGCTCCAGCGCACGCCGGAGTGGCGGAACACCGCGGTGGTGATCAGCTACGACGACTCCGACGGCTGGTACGACCACGCGTACAGCGGAGTGACGAATCCCTCGCAGACGGTGGCAGACACGCTCACGGGCGTCGGCCAGTGCGGCACGGGCACCGGCATGCTCGGGGGCCAGCAGGGCCGCTGCGGGTACGGCCCGCGGCTGCCGCTCGTGGTGATCTCCCCGTGGGCGCAGTCGAACCACGTCGACCACACGCTGACCGACCAGTCGTCGATCACCCGGTTCGTCCAAGACAACTGGCGGACGGGTCGCATCGCCGGCAGCAGCGCAAACGTCGCCGGCTCGCTCAACGGCCTGTTCGAGTTCCACGGCCGTTCGGGACAACCGGAGAACGACGAGCCCTTCATCCTCGACCCCACGACCGGTCAACCCGTCGGCCGGCGTCACTGAGGCCGCCGAGCAACTGAGCAATCCAGCAACTGATCCAGTCAGCAACTCAGAGGCGGCGCGGCCCGACCGACGCGATCGGTCGGGCCCGCCGTCTCGGCAATCCTCAGTGCGGTCCGTGCCGGACCGAACGCAATACGCTCGAGCCGGTATCACCCGCCCATGACGGAAGTGGCAACCGTTGACGCTCCACACCCGCCTCGGGGATCTCCTCGGGGTCGCGCACCCGATCCTCAACGCGCCGATGGGCGGCGGTGACGCACCCGGAGTGCTCGCGGCCGCGGTCTCCGAAGCCGGCGGTCTGGGCATGATCGGCGGAACGACGGCGGGCGGAGCCGACTGGCTGCGGGACCAGATCGGCGTCGTGCAGGCAGCGACCTCGAAACCGTTCGGCGTCGGCTTCGTCAGTCACCTTGCCGGCGCGGCCGGGCTCATGGCGGTCGCGCTCGACGCAGGCGTACGCGTCATCGCGCACTCGTTCTCCGACCCCACCCCGTTCGTCGCCGACGCGCACCGCGGCGGCGCGGTGGTGATCTGCCAGGTGCGGACGCTCGACGACGCCAAGCGGGCGGCGGACGCGGGTGTCGACGTCGTCACCGCGCAGGGGACCGAGGCGGGCGGCCACACCGGCGAGGTGTCGACCCTGCCGCTCGTGCCCGCGGTCGTCGACGCCGTGCATCCGCTGCCCGTCATCGCCGCCGGAGGGATCGCCGACGGCCGCGGCATCGCCGCCGCCCTCATGCTCGGCGCGGAAGGGGTTTGGCTCGGCACCCGCTTCCTCGCCACGCCCGAGGCCGGGGTGCCGGTCGGCTACAAGGAGCAGGTGCTCGGCGCCGGGCCGGGCGACACCGTGCTCACCGAGGTGTTCGACCTCGCCGCGGGCATCCCGTGGCCCGCGGGTGTGCGTGGCCGCTCGATCCGCAACCCGTTCACCGATCGGTGGCACGGCGAAGAGGCGGCGTTACGCGCAGAGCGTCGGGACAGCCGGTCGGTCGACGACGGGATCGCGGCGAACCCGCTCTACGCGGGCGAAGTGTCCGGACTCGTCACCGAGCTGGAACCGGCCGGGCAGATCGTCGGCCGCCTCGTTGCCGAGACCGAAGCGGTGCTGCGGGAACGGACCGCGGCGATCCTCCGTGGGGTCTGAGGCCGGCCGGAGCACCGCCTGCGTCAGGGTGCGTAGTCGGCGAACACCGAGAGCTGGCCGTTGTTCTCGGAGCCGAGATAGCTGCCGTTGAAGGTCGCGGACGGGACGAGCGCGAGGACGTACTGCGCGCCGCCGGTGAGGGCCACGCCGGGCAGATTCGAGACGTACCAACGGCCGTCGGTCGCCTTCGGGACGGTGACCGCCGCCCCGGTCCCGAGGAGCGCACCCTTGCTGCCGTTCACGACGCTGTAGATCTTCGGCGTGAACGACTGGTTGTTGCCGGCGCCCCGGACGTAGAACGTGAAGTCGGTGGTCGTGCCGCTGGACGCCGCCGTGAAGGTCGAGCTCAACTCGCCGGCGCCGTTGGTCACGAAGATCGACGTGAAACCGGTGGAGGTGTTGCCGATCTGCGCGACGGCGGGACCGGCCTGCACGACCGCGCTGGCAACCGAGGCCACGGCGAGGTTGCCGCTGCCATTCGATCCGGTCACCTGGTAGCGAAGCGTGTGCCCGACATCACCGGGAACCGGGCGATAGGTCTGTGAGCCGGATCCCGCGATGGGGTTGCAGGTGTTGCCGGAGCTGTCGCACTGGAGCCAGACCCCGACCAACGCCGGCGGCGGACTCGCGTTCCATGCGCCGGGGATGCCGCTCATGATCCGGCCCACCACCGGCGTCCCTGTGAGCGCGGGGCGGACGTCGTTCACCGGCGCCGCCGCGGGTTGGACGCCCGGCGTGACCGACGTGAAGGGCACCTCCTCCGAGACATCGCCGGGGCACGACGCCTTGTCGTTCCCGTCGGCGTTCAGGATCTGGTGCGTGTCCTGATAGTCGGTGAGCGCGCCGTTGACCGTGAGGTGCACCACCGGCGTCCCCCCGGTGTTGAAGTGACACGCCTCGCCGTACCCGTCCGAGCTGTCGAAGTTGAAGAACCCGGTCGCGGTGAGCACCAGGTGCGCTCCGGGAGCGAGGGTCTGCGGAAGGCGGTTCGCGCCCCCGCCGCCCCAGAGGCTGAACGTCACCGGGCCACTCTGCGTCGGAAGGTCCACGGTGAGCGCGTTCACCACCACCGAGCTGGCGCTGGTGTTGGTGACCTCCATCGCCCCTCCGTCGTAGGTGTTACCGCCGTTGTTGGGCCCGTGGGTCGAGCAGCACTGGGCCGTCGTGCCGATGTAGATCGTGTTCGGCGAGCCCGACCACGGCGTGAGACCCGCGGTGCTGTCGGCGTACCCGAGTGCGACGGCGACCGTCCCCGGGCTCGAGGCGACGACGGTCTGGGTCGGCGCGCTCGTCGCCGGGGCACTCGCGCCCGAGCCGTTCGTGGCCGTGACCGCCACGATGATGGTGGATCCCACGTCGGCCCCGCCTAGAACGTAGGTCGACCCGGCGTTCGTGATCGCGGTGCACGATCCGTTGCAGCGCGACCACTGGTACGAGAACGACGACGGGCTTCCCGTCCAGGTGCCCGTCGACGCGGTCAACGTGCTGCCGACCATCGCCGTCCCCGAGATCGTCGGCACCGCCGTGTTCGTCGGTTTCGGCGCAGCCCCCGCGGAGACGGTGAGGTTGTCGAGGTTGAGCCACTGCTGGGAGCCGGCGGGCGCGTCGAACCACACCTTGAGCGAGTGCGACCCGGCCGCGAGGGTCGAGCCGAGGGTCACCGTGGACCACGTGTTCCAGTCGGCGGTGCCGGGGAAGGCCTGGTTGGCCACGAGCACCGCGCCGTCGAGCTCGATCTTGCGGGTCGCTTGACCCAGCGCCGCCGCGTAGCGGAGCACGAAGGTCGACGGGCCTGCCGCGGTGTTGAACGTGAAGGTGACGAACTGACCCTGCTGGTTCCAACAACAGATGTAGGGCGGGTTCTGCGCGCCGGTGAACTTGTTCTCGGTCGGGAGGTTCGTCGCCGACTGGCCCGCGCCGATCACGACGTTCGCCGACGCCGCCGCGACGACCGCGGTCGGTGTGCTGCTGGCCGGCGAGCTCGGACCGGTGCCGTTGGTGGCGGTCACCGCGACCACGATGGTGGAGCCTTGATCGGCGCCGGTGAGCGCGTAGCTCGCGCCGGGGTTCGCGACGGCGGTGCACGACCCGTTGCAGCGGGACCACTGGTACGAGAACGAGGTTGGGCTACCCGTCCAGGTGCCGGTCGAGGCGGTCAGCGTGTTGCCCACCTGCGCCGTCCCCGAGATCGCGGGTGGCGCGGTGTTGGTCGGTGCAGCGGGGGGCGGCGGACTGCCCGGCGAGACGGTGAGGTTGTCGAGGTTCAGGTACCCGGCGGAGCCCGCGGGACCGTCGAACCACACCTTGAGCGAGTGCGAACCCGCGGTGAGGTTCGCGCCGAGGGTCACCGTGGACCAGACGTTCCAGTCACCGGTGCTCGGGAAGGCCTGGTTGGCCGCCAGCACCGAGCCGTCGAGCTCGACCTTGCGGCTGGCCTGGCCCCACGCGGCGCTGTACCGCAGGACGAAGGTGAAGCCATTGGCCGCGGTGTTGAACGTGAAGGTCACGAACTGACCCTGCGCGCTCCAGCAGCAGATGTACGGCGGGTTCTGCGCACCGGTGAACTTGTTCTCGGTCGGGAGGTTCGTCGTCGATTGGCCCGCGCCGATCACGACCTTGGACGACGCCGCCGCGACCACGGCCGTCGGGCCGCTGCTCGCGGGCGAGCTGGGACCGGCGGCGTTGGAGGCGGTCACCGCGACCACGATCGTGGAACCGACGTCCGCCGAAGTCAGGGCGTAGGTGTTGTTCGGGTCCACGACCGGCGAACACGAACCGTTGCACCGTGACCATTGGTACGAGAACGACGTGGGGCTCCCGGTCCAGCTGCCGGTCGACGCGGTCAGGGTGTTGGGGACCTGGGCCACGCCCGAGATCGTCGGCGCCGCGGTGTTCGTGGGGGCCGTCGGGGGCGGGGGTGGCGATTGGGAGGTTACGGTCAGATTGTCCAGGTTCAGGTACCGGCTCGAGCCCGCGGTCGCGTCGTACCAGACCTTCAAGCTGTGCGTTCCCGCTGTGAGGCTCTGACTCAGGCTGACGCTCGCCCAGGTGCTCCAGCTGCCCGTGCCGGCGAACGACTGGTTCGCCACCAGCACCGCCCCGTCGAGCTCGACCTTGCGGGTCGCGGTGCCCGCCCCGGCGCTGTACCGCAACGCGAGCCCGGTCTGACCGGCCGCGACCGAGAACGAGAAGGTGACGAACTGACCTTGTGCGCTCCAGCAGCAGATGTAGGGCGGGTTCTGCGCACCGGGGTAGACGCTCTCGGTGGCCAGGTTCGTGGTCGACGTACCCGCTGCGATCACCTGCGTCGAAGTCGCCGCCTCGGCGGTCGGCGTCGCCAATACGGCGGGCACGAGCCCCACCGAACCCACGAGCAGTGCGGCAGCCATCGTCAGCAGCCGAAGGCCGGGTCGGGGTCTCATGCTTCGGGCTCCCGTCGTGGTGCAGCACTCGGTCCATGCGTTGCCGCGCCACGATCGCACGCGTCGCTGGTCGATGCATCCAGCGAACACGCAGTGCGGCTTTCGGTGCGCGCGGTCCGAACGGGTGAACACCGAGCGCGCGATTCGGGCGGTCGACAACGACGACCGTCTGTCGTGGTGCCGTCGCCACGATCAGTATCGAAGCCGGTTACCGATGACGAGCGGAGCCCGACCACTGATTGCGCTTTGACACTGGCGTCGAACTCCGAGGATGCTGCCGCGCTCGCCTGAAACGAGCGCGCTCGCCTGAAACGACACTGACTGGGAGGACTCCCGTGGGTCTCTACGATGCATTCCGATACGACGGCAAGCGTGCGCTGGTCGTCGGTGGCGCCACCGGCATGGGCGCGGCGACCGCGCAGCTCCTGGTGGAGGCCGGCGCCGAGATCGTGGTGATGGACTACGCCGAGGTCACGCTGCCCGGCGTCAAGGCGATCCAGGTCAACCTGTCGGAGAAGGACTCGATCGACGCCGCGCTGGACGCGTGCGGAGGCACCGTCGACGCCCTGTTCTCCTGCGCCGGCGTCGCCGACGGCACACCCGGCATCGAACGGGTCAACTTCATCGGCCATCGCTACATGATCGACCGGATGCTCGAGCGCGAGATGCTCCCCCGCGGCAGCGCCATCGGGATGATCTCCTCCGCCGCCGGGCTCGGCTGGGAGAGCAACCTCGAGCTGCTGCAGGAGCTCCTCGCCATCCGCGACTGGGACGCCGCCGTGCAGTGGGTCGTCGACCACGGCATGGCCGACTACTTCCACATGAAGCAGGCAGTGTGCGCCTACGTCGCCACCGAGGCGTTCCCGATGCTCCAGCGGGGCATCCGCATCAACGCCATCTGCCCCGGGCCCACCGACACGCCGCTCGCCCGGGCCAACGCCGAACAGTGGTTCGGGCTCGCGACCGACTACCGCGCCGACACGGGTACCGATGTGTCGACCCCGCTCGAGCAGGCGTACCCGCTCGTCTTCCTCGCCAGCCAGGCGGCCGCCGCGATCAACGGCCAGACCGTCGTCTCCGACGCCGGCTACCTCACCTCTGGCCTGGTCGGCAGCTACCCGAACGCAACGCCGACCGCGCAGTTCCTGTTCGGCCGGTTGACCTAGCCGCCGACAACCAAAACGGAGTGCGCCCGGAGGGACTCGAACCCGGCCGGTTCCACCTAGCTGGCCTCCACGGTTTCGGCGATGCGAGCCTGAGGCTGGCCGCCAAGACCTGGTGATGCTTCTGGCGACGCCCAAATGACGTCTCGGAGGACGCTCAACAACGTTTCGGCACTGGCGACGTCGTCGAAGTCGAGATCGATCATCAGGTAATCAGGGTCATCGACCGGTCGCTGAATTCGGTAACTCCTCACCCCCGCCTGTTCCCGGAACGGAGCGGCTTGCTCGAACGCATTCCGCCAGGTCGCGTAGTCGGTGATGGGATGCTCGATCCGCAAGGTGGTCACATCGTCTCCTGCGTCAATGACCGGCGAGGGTAGCTCTAGGGTCGCTTCCTCGCCCTCCCCGTCGCCCCCTGGCCCAGAGGCTGTTTGACGAGAGGCTGAGACCGAGCTGGTTGGGGTCGTGCGGTTTCGCCTTGAGATAGGGGCGGATCGCCGCGGGCATCTGCGGTCGTTTGCCGCCATGAGGTCTCGGATTCTCACGATGTGGATCTTCGGGTACGACTGGCCCGTCAGGTCCGACGTGTAGGACCCGGAGTGGCCGTCGGTTTTCCGAATCACCGGCGTGGCCTCGGTGAGCAGCGATCGACGTTCTTGCTATTGCCGTGCATACGTGGCAGCCACTGACCTGCCGTAACTCGAGTGCGCCCGGAGGGAGTCGAACCCCCAACCTTCTGATCCGTAGTTGCTCCGACCACGCCGCTCCAGCCGGTTGGAGTCGTCTTGAAGCGGCTCTGACCTGCGGTGCTTGGTCGATCCACCCGATCTCACCGACCTCGATGGCTACCGGTCGCCGGAGTTCCGCTGCCAGCCCGCTGCCACACTCGTCGCCTT